>JAJYRG010000046.1 GCA_021794195.1 Bacteroidota bacterium | reverse complement strand
TATCCAAAAAGAGGAAAAGACTCTATAAAAGAACCTCTTCCGGCCATTATCTCTGCTCTTCCTCCGGACAACAAGTCTATAGTCGCATAATCGATAAATAATTTCACCGGATCAGCCGAGCTAATGACAGATACAGCACTCCCTAATTTAATATTTTTAGTTACGGTGGAAGCGGCTGCCAAAATAATTTCCGGAGAGGCGACAGCATAATCAGGACGGTGGTGCTCCCCCATCCCAAAAAAGTCCAGACCCAGCTCATCCATTAATTTAATTTCTTCAATAATTTCTTGAAGACGCTCGTTTGTATCTTGAGTTATTCCAGTTTTCGGATCTACCTGAAGATCACCAAACATACCTATACCTAATTCCATATTTCCTCCTTTTTATACAAAAATAGGATAAGCTCAGAGCACAAATATTGATCCATGTTAAGAAATATTAACCGTGGACATATTCTTTCTTCCCATAGCTCTGTATTAATTTGCCTTCAAAATCCAGCCATTCTTTCCAACGCTTTTCCACATCGACATCCTCTGTATATTGCCGGGCAAAATTTAAAAAAACGGTATAGTGATTCGCTTCTGAGACCATGAGATCATAATAAAACTTAGCAAGTTCTTCGTCTTTGATATTCTGATGCAATACACGGAATCGTTCACAGCTTCTAGCCTCAATCATTGCAGCAAATAACAACCTATCAATAAAAGCCTGGTTTCGGCTACCATCTTTTTTCATAAATTTATAGAGCTGCCCCACATAATCATCTTTCTGATCTCTTCCTAAAGTATATCCTCTTTCACGGATAATATCTGTTACCATCTGGAAATGTTCCATCTCTTCAATGGCTATTTTTGTCAATTCCTCCACTAAATCTTCGTATTGTGGATTTTGAGTGATTAGACTAATAGCATTTGAAGCTGCCTTCTGTTCGCACCATGCATGATCTGTCAATATGGTTTCCAAATTCGACTCCGCGATGTTTGCCCAACGCGGGTCTGTCAATAACTTTAATCCTAACATAATTTTTACTTTTTATTTTTGAGTTCTTACCGAGAATATACTCCTTTACTCCGGATAATCCATTACGACTCTTTCTTTTTTAAGAATAATGGATTATTAACTTATTCCAATGATAAATTCACTTACCCTCTCGTCCTAATATTTTCCACTCTTCTTTTGTACTTTTCTTCCCCCCTACCATAGCCAGCTTTGGGCTTAGACGCTTCGGACCTACAAATAGGAATCTGTAAGTCATGGAGGTTAAGCAGTCTAAAACAGGTATTCAAACAATGTTTGCTCCTTATTGAGCTCTATATGGTCAAATTTATATTCTCTTAATCTTTCTAAAATACCTTGGTAATTGCTAGGATCATCCAGTTCAATGCCGACAAGCGCAGGCCCTCGTTCCCGTTCTGTTTTTTTGATGTATTCAAAACGTGTGATATCATCTTTAGGCCCTAAAACTTTATTTACAAACTGTTTTAACGCGCCGGGCCTCTGCGGAAAGCGAAGTATAAAATAACGTTTGTACCCTTCGTACAACAAAGCACGCTCTTTGATTTCGCTCATCCGGTCAATGTCATTGTTTCCCCCTGAGATAATGCACACCACTTTTTTACCTTTTATTTCCTCTTTATGAAAATCCAAGGCTGCTACAGAAAGTGCTCCGGCAGGTTCCACTACGATAGCGTCTTTATTATACAACTCTAAAATGCTACTGCATATTTTTCCTTCCGGAATCATCTTCACACTATCCAAATACATACTTGCCATTTTAAAGGTAAGCTCCCCTACTTTTTTTACCGCAGCACCATCTACAAAGCGTTTCATACCTTCTATTTCCACAGGTTTTCCTGCATGAATAGCTGCAGTCATCGACGGTGCTCCTTCAGGTTCTATACCCAGACATTTTACTGTTGGCTTCTTGTGCTTAAAATAATGCCCTACACCTGCTGACAACCCTCCTCCTCCTATAGGAATCAAGACACAGTCCACATCTGGCAGATCTTCATAAATTTCTTGTGCAACAGTGCTTTGCCCTTCTATAATTTTTAAATCATCAAAAGGAGGAATATATGTCATATTATGTTCTTCTGCATACGCGATGGCAGCTTCTTGGCAGTCATCGTATGTGTCTCCCTGCAGAATAGTTTCGACCATTCCATGCCCCCACATTTCCGTTTGTGATATTTTTTGCCGGGGCGTAGGCACCGGCATAAATATTTTCCCTTTGATATGTAAGTTTTTGCATGAAAAAGCAACACCTTGAGCATGATTACCCGCACTGGCACAGACCACTCCTTTATCGCGATCTGCTTGCGATAAGGAGGATATTTTGTTGAACGCTCCCCGTAATTTATAAGAGCGTACCGTTTGCAAATCCTCTCTCTTTAAATATACTTCTGCTTCATATTCTATAGAGAGATGTTGATTGTATTGCAGGGGTGTATGCAAAACAACTGAAGCTATATTCTGTGCTGCAGCGTCAGTATTGATAGTTTGTGCTTGCACCTTTGTGTCCATAGTCATTTTATGTTCTTAATTTTTCACGAGTTGGTGAAGATCCTCATCTTTTATTTCTTTTTTCTCATCCGCTAATGTCAAAAAGGCTGAGTATATACTTTTGAGTTTTTCTTTATCGATTTGATATCCCAAGCGTAGCAAATGATGATTTAACGCTGCTCTTCCCGAACGGGCAGTTAAAATAATCCCTGCTTCTTCTACGCCAACATCTTCCGGACGGATAATTTCATAATTTTCGCGGTGTTTTAAAAATCCGTCTTGATGGATGCCAGAGCTATGTGCAAATGCATTTTTACCTACGATTGCTTTATTGGGCTGTACTGGCATATTCATCAATCTACTTACCTTTTGGCTTATTTGTGTGAAAAACTTCGTATCAATAGTTGTTTCAATATTCCCCAAAAACTCGTTATGTACTTTCATAATCATGACCACCTCTTCCAAAGAAGTGTTTCCCGCTCTTTCGCCAATTCCGTTAATTGTGCATTCAATCTGGCGTACACCTCGCTGGATCCCTGAGATAGAATTTGCCGTTGCTAAACCCAAATCATTGTGGCAATGGGCTGAGATGATAGCTTGATCAATATTTGATACATTTTCCTTTAAATATTGTATAATCTCCCCATATTGATCCGGCAGACAATAGCCATTCGTATCCGGAATATTCACTACCGTTGCACCCGCTTTAATCACCCCTTCGATCATTTGTGCTAAATAAGCTTTATCTGCCCTGCCTGCATCTTCGGCATAAAACTCTACGTCTTCCACATATTTTTTAGCATACTTTACAGCTTCTATGGCTCTTTCCAGTATTTCCTCGCGCGTACTGTTAAACTTATGTTTGATATGCATATCCGAAGAACCTATTCCTGTATGAATTCTCGATCTTTTCGCTTCTTTCAGCGACTCTGCAGCCACATCAATATCTTTTTTGTTCGCACGGGTCAATGCACAGATAATGGGTTCTTTTAGCGCTCTGGAAAGCTCGACAACAGATTGAAAATCACCCGGACTTGACACCGGAAAGCCTGCTTCAATGATATCTACACCAAGCTTCTCTAAGTCTAAAGCTATATCTATTTTTTCCTTTGTCGATAATTGACAGCCCGGCACTTGTTCACCATCGCGCAGGGTAGTGTCAAAAATGTATAAATGATTCGGATCATGTAGCATAAGAATGTATTTTTTAAATTAGAATTTTAGATTTATTACTTCTTTAATTGTTCGAGCACAAACTCTCCCATTTGCTTTGTTCCTATTTTCTTTTCTTCCGGTGTAGCATTATTCGCGATATCTATTGTCCTCCACCCTTCTTTCAAAGTGTGGGCTACCGCATCTCTTACTTCTTCTGCTTCCTCCACCAATCCCAAACCTATATCGAGCAATAAAGCTGCCGAAAGAATAGAGGCCAACGGATTTGCTTTATCCTGTCCGGCTATATCATGTGCCGAACCGTGTATAGGTTCATAAAAACCAGTGCCGTCCCCCACAGAAGCAGAGGCCAACATTCCCATAGAGCCTGCAATCTGAGAAGCTTCATCCGTCAATATATCTCCAAATAAATTCGCCGTTAGCACGACATCAAATTTACGGGGATTTTTCACTAATTGCATAGCTGCATTGTCAATAAACATATGCTCTACTTCTACATCCGGATATTGTTTTGCAATCTCTTGCACTACATCACGCCATAGACGCGAAGTTTCCAATACATTAGCTTTATCTACCGAACATAGTTTTTTGGAACGATGTCTTGCCGCTTCAAAAGCTTTATGCGCAATGCGTTCTACTTCATAACGGTGATAATTCATCAAATCGGAAGCGAAACTCCCATCTTCCGCTTTATTTTTCTCTCCAAAATATACATCGCCGGTTAATTCCCGAAAGAAAAGAATATCTGTCCCTTTTAAGATTTCAGGTTTAAGACTCGATGCTTCTAATAATTCATCAAACAATAAAATAGGGCGCAAATTAGCATACAATCCTAATTCTTTGCGGATTTTCAACAAGCCTTGTTCGGGTCTCACTTTCGCATGGGGATCATTATCATATTTCGCATGACCTATAGCTCCAAACAAAATAGCATCACTTTCCTTGGCTTTCTCTAAAGTTTCCTCAGGAAGTGGCGAGCCTGTCTCTTCTATAGCAACATGCCCCATTATCCCTTCATCAAACTGGAAACTATGCCCATGTTTATCGGCAACAGCTTCTAATACATTTTTACCCCAAGTCGTCACCTCTTGACCAATTCCGTCTCCGGGAATGATTAAAATATTTTTACTCATGCAGTTTCTATTTGTTCTTCTAAATTACCAATTTCTATTACTTTTCCTTTTTCCAACAACATACGGTGTGTTAGCTGCGTGGGCAGCTTACTCTCTTCATGTCCCACATAGATCAAAGTTTTATCTTGCTTTGTCAATTCGTCAACAATTGCATTAAATGCTTGCGTCTGTACGTCATCCAATCCTTGACAAGGTTCATCAAAAATAAGCAGTTCAGGGTTTTTAATAAGTGTTCTCGCTAAAAGAACCTGACGTTGTTTACCCAATGATAACGCTCCTAAGGGTTTGTTTTTTAAAGATTCCAGATCAAAAAAACGCAAAATGCTATTCACCTTTTCCCGATCAAAAAACGTCAATTTATTATATAATCCAATACTGTCGTATAAACCTGAGCCGATAGTATCATACACACTCAGATCAGTATCATAATACCAGTGCAACTCCGGGGAAATCATACCTATTTTGGATTTAATTTCCCAAATGCTTTCCCCGCTGCCCCTTTGGTTTCCAAAAAGTCGGATATCATGGGAGTACGCTTGGGGATGATCAGCATTTAACAAACTTAGTAATGTTGATTTTCCCGATCCATTGTGCCCTTGGAGCAACCATGCTTCACCATGACGGATAGTCCAAGAAATTTTATTCAATACGATTTTATCTCCATATCGAACAATAATATCACGCATAGCCACCACTTCTTTACCTTCACTTTCTTTTGAATCCTCCATTAAAAAATCTGGAAGTGGGCGCGTTGTAACCTTGCTTTCTGCTAAGTTAGTCTCTGTAGGTTTTTTCTGTATAACAGTCTCTTTGTTTACCTCGCCAAAACGATTGATACCGACTGGGTATTCCATGGTAGTCTGCAAAATCATAAGCTGCTTCCCATTTTCCATAAATCTTTCCAACAGAAGGTTCAGTTTCTTTCGGGTCTGTTTGTCTAATCCATTGTAAGGCTGATCCAAAATCAATAGATCCGGATTCAACAAAAGACCTTTGATGAGCTGAATTTTTTTATGCTCTCCACTGGAAAGTTCGATAAGCTGACTATTTAATAATTCTTGAAAATCTAACTCTTGAGCGATTTCTTCGCCCCCGCTCATATCCAGTTGATACTTTTCAGCAAAACTTTTTAAATCGGCTCTCACTGTGGAAGAGTCACTTCCTTTCGCATGATTATACCGTTGTTGGTAATAAAAATTTCGATCGCCGTCCGAATTTGTAAATTCATACCAATTCGGTACATAATGAATTTGAGCTGCGTTAGGTATAGCGGTTTCCTCACCTATAGACACCTCTCCGCCATACCCGATCTGATTGGCAATCACTTTAGCCAACACAGATTTTCCACTGCCACTGGGGCCGTGAAGCAACCAGTTTTCTCCTTTAGCTATTTCCCAATTAAAGCCACAAAACACCTCATGCTCGCCAAAAGAAACTTTTATATCGCGCAGGCTTATGTTCATACAGTTTTTTGCTCTTCAAACTTTTCAATATCTTCTTTATGGCTTAATAAAAACTCTAGATCATCGTATCCATTTAAAAGACAAGATTTTTTATAGGGATCTATCTCAAACTTTTCCTGCCGGCCAGTAGCATTTGCCGTTACTGTCTGCTTTTCCAGATCTACTTCCAGAGTAGATTCCGGGTTTTTGAAAGTTTCGTCAAAGATATTTTTTAAAAAATCTTCAGAAACCTGGATAGGAAGCACGCCGTTATTCAATGCGTTTCCTTTAAAGATATCTGCGAAAAATGAACTGATCACTACGTCAAAACCATAGTCTTGAATCGCCCATGCAGCGTGCTCTCTTGACGAACCGCAGCCAAAATTTTTTCCAGCTACTAAAATCTTCCCGCTGTAAGTAGAGTCATTTAAAATGAAGTCTTTTTTGGGTTCATTATTGCTGTCATATCTCCAATCTCTAAATAAATTCTCACCGAATCCCTCCCGCGTAGTTGCTTTTAGAAAACGCGCCGGTATAATCTGATCTGTGTCTATATTTTCTATCGGTAAAGGAACGACTTTCGATATTAGTTTTTCAAATTTTTTCATCTTGTAATTTCTTTCTATTCTTTCTCAATTGCTCATCTTTTCTAAGCTTTGAACTAAATACCTCTCATAAGAAGCAATATCCATAGCTTATGAATCCCCTTTCCACTCGATGCTATATAAGTTCTCTCACATCTACTATCTCACCTGCGATAGCAGCCGCAGCAGCAGTCAGAGGACTTGCTAACATAGTGCGGGCATTGGGCCCTTGTCTTCCTTCAAAATTTCTATTAGATGTAGAAACACAATATTTGCCAGCAGGGATTTTATCTTCATTCATTCCTAGACAAGCGCTACACCCCGACTGCCTTAATTGAAAACCGGCCTCTTCAAATACTTTATCCAACCCTTCTTTCCGAGCTTGTATTTCTACCTGTTTCGAACCCGGCACTATGAATACATGTACATCATCTGCTTTCTTCTTGCCTTTGACAAAACGAGCTACATCTCTCAAGTCTTCCATACGGGAATTAGTACAGCTTCCTATAAAGACATAGTCTATCGGGTGATTGAGCACAGATTGATTGTCCTCCAGCCCCATATACTCTAACGCTCTTTTATAAGAATCCTGTTCGGATTCGGGTTGAGAAGCTACAGAAGGAATTTTTTCGTCAACCGCCATTCCCATCCCCGGATTTGTTCCGTATGTAATCATGGGTTTAATGTCGGCAGCATCGAAGGTCAATACCTTATCAAATTCAGCATCTTCATCGCTGTATAAAGTTTTCCAATAAGCTAAGTGCTTATCCCAATCTTCACCTTTTGGTGCGAACTCTCTTCCTTCAATAAAATCAAAAGTTGTCTGATCGGGGGCGATTAATCCTCCGCGGGCTCCCATTTCTATACTCATATTGCAAATCGTCATCCTGCCTTCCATGCTAAGCGCACGGATAGCACTTCCCGCGTACTCTACAAAATAACCCGTACCCCCTGCAGCTGATATTTTTGAAATAATATGCAAGATAATATCCTTTGCACGTACACCTGCGGCCAACTCTCCGTTTACCTCTATTTTCATAGTTTTTGGTTTTTCTTGAAGGAGACATTGTGTCGCAAATACCTGTTCTACCTGCGAAGTACCAATCCCAAAAGCAATAGCTCCGAACGCACCATGCGTAGAAGTATGACTGTCCCCACAGACCATAGTTTTGCCTGGGAGAGTAATCCCCAACTGGGGTCCTATCACATGGACAATTCCCTGAAAAGGGTGTCCTAAACCATAGAGTTCCACGCCGAATTCTTCGCAGTTTTTAGTCAGCATGTCAACTTGATATCGCGACAGCTCCTCCTTTATAGGCAAGTGCTGATCGAGCGTAGGCACGTTATGGTCAGCAGTAGCTACTGTTTGTTCCGGCCTGAATAAGGGTATGCCTCTCTTCTTCAACCCATCAAATGCCTGCGGCGAAGTCACTTCATGAATAAGATGAGTGTCAATATACAGTATATCGGGGAACCCCTCTTGACTTTTTACAACATGTGCATCCCAGATTTTCTCAACTAATGTTTTTGACATATATCCTTTTTATTTATCTAACCAAATCGTTATACAATCGGTATTCCAATACAATTCTTGTATTGGAATACTTCCTGTTTTCATACTTTTTTTCTTACTTTAATTAATTTTAATAGCCTTCATCGCGGTCATTGCTTTACGTAATTTTGCTCCTATAATTTCCACAGGATGCTGACGTATAGCTTCATTTACACGGATTATCTTTTGATTATCTACGGCACCGTCCTTTCCTTCGTTAAAATCTTTGCCGATCACATCTGTTCGGACAGATTTCATATAATCTGCTAATAAAGGCCGACAGGCATTATCAAACAGGTAACAACCATATTCTGCTGTATCTGAAATAATTCTGTTCATTTCATATAATTTTTTACGAGCAATGGTGTTTGCGATTAACGGCGTTTCGTGAAGAGACTCATAATACGCAGATTCAGGTTTAATCCCTGCCTCTACCATTACTTCGAAAGCTAATTCCACCCCTGCTTTTACACAGGCTACCAAGAATACAGCCTTATCGAAGTATTCTTGTTCAGTAATCGTTTCTTCGGTATTTACCGCTTTTTCAAAAGCAGTTTGTCCGGTTTCTTCTCTCCAGCCCAACAATTCTTTATCGTCATTTGCCCAATCTTCCATCATCACACGGCTAAACTCTCCACTCATAATGTCATCTTGATGCTTTTCATATAGCGGACGCATAATGTCTTTCAGCTCTTCCGACATTTCGAAAGCTTTTATTTTTGCCGGATTGCTCAAGCGGTCCATCATTGCGGTTACACCTCCGTGCTTTAAGGCTTCCGTGATTACTTCTATACCATATTGTATTAATTTGGATGCATATGCAGAATCTATACCTTCTTCTACCATTTTATCAAATGCAAGAATCGCTGAAGTTTGCAGCATTCCACATAAGATAGTTTGCTCGCCCATCAAGTCCGATTTTACTTCTGCTACAAAAGAAGAACCTAACACACCTGCTTTATGTCCTCCAGTACCTACACAATAAGCTTTTGCCCACTCAAAGCCTTTACCTTCCGGGTCATTTTCAGGGTGAACTGCAATAAGAGTAGGCACACCAAACCCTCTTAAAAACTCAGCGCGCACTTCTGAGCCCGGAGATTTTGGGGCAACCATGATTACGGTAATATCTTCTCTTACCTGCAAACCTTCTTCCACAATATTAAAGCCATGAGAATACGACAAAGTAGCTCCTTTTTTCATCAAAGGAATAAGCTTATTGACCACATTAGTATGTTGCTTATCCGGTGTTAAGTTAATGACTAAATCCGCAGTAGGAATCAATTCTTCAAAAGTACCTACGGTGAAATTATTATCAGTCGCATTCTTCCAGGAATCACGTTTTTCATCTATGGCACTTTGGCGCAAAGCATAAGATACATCCAAACCGCTGTCTCTAAGGTTCAACCCTTGATTAAGACCTTGTGAACCCGCTCCTACTACAACTATCTTTTTTCCTTTCAAAGCATTGACACCGTCTGCAAATTCACTGGCATCTAAAAGCTCTGCTACGGCCAATTGTTTTGTTTTTTCTCTGAATGATAACGTGTTAAAATAATTTGTCATTTTTGTCTTATTTGTAGATTATTTATTTTTAATACTTTTAATTATTGCTTTTGCATAGCCATAATGTAAGTTATCATGGCCTACGCAGGTAATGAGTACATCCTCCATAGTGTACAAAGAAGATTGATACGTAGAGGTATTAAACGGTTGCATAGAAGTAAACACACCTTCTTGATAGTCCTTTTTTAATTGTTCTACCGAAGAGAGAGCCCTCGCTTTTAATTCTTCCAGTTCGGAAACTCCGATCAATCCATTAGGTTTTGTTCCTTTTTTATACTTATTCACATATTTAATGGCCTGCCCATCCTCCCATATCCCTGTTCGCACATAACATAGTAAAGGAGTGGATACAATTATGTGTCCGAAATTCCATATTATATTATTATTATATCCTTGGGGAACTTCATTCAGCTCTTCTAAGCACAATCCGTTTATAGTATCTATAAACGACCGCCGGCTGTCTGTCATGAATTTGAAAATCTCTTCCATAAACTTTTTACATGGTAAATACTTTATCCCTCTTTCCCAGGAATTCATTTTCAACTACTTCGGAAGAGGGTTTCTGTTTTTCGAATTCTTTAATTTTTGTGTGGAACCCTTCACTGTTTTTGATAATTGCTATCCTTGCTCCTCTAACGAATTCTATCAAGCCATACTTTGTTAGCTCTTTTGTAAGGTTGTCTATTTCTTCTGTTTTCCCAGCCGTTTCGAAAACAATAAAATCATTTCTAATTACTACTGCATTCGCTCCATATTGGCGTAATAAACGTTCTACATAGACTTTTTCTGTAACAGCTTCTGTAGGAACTTTGTATAAAGCCTGCTCTTGCCATATCAGTTCTTTATCCGTGTTGTAAAACACTTTCAACACTTCCACCTGTTTTTCTATTTGTCTGGCCAATTTGCGCACCACTTCCTTAGATTCATTAATCAAAATAGTAAACCTATGAATCCCTTCTACTTCCGATGCTGAAGTATTCAAACTCTCTACATTGATTTTTCGACGAGAGAAAATATTCGAAATCCGTCCAATCATACCTATACTGTTTTCGGTATAAATTGTGAGAGTATATTCTTGCTTTTCCATATTTATTTAAAATAAAGTACTATGAAACCCTTACTTTAACCGTATTTCTGAAACACTTGAACCTTGTGTTACCATTGGAAACACGTTGTTTTCTTTACCTACCATAACTTCCAACAAATAGGACCCATCGTGGTCCACCATTTCCTTTAAGGCAGACTGCAAACCTTCCCGTTGATCAACTCTTTTTGCCGGAATCCCATAACCTTCTGCTACTTTTATAAAGTCAGGGCTGGTAATATCCACAAATGAATAACGTTTGTCATGAAATAATTGCTGCCATTGTCTAACCATGCCCAAGAATTGATTGTTTAATATCAAAATCTTCACTTTAGGCTGAAACTGCATAATTGTGCCCAGTTCTTGTATAGACATCTGTATTCCTCCATCTCCTATGATGGCTATTACTTGTCTATCAGGGGCACCGTACCATGCTCCTATAGCTGCAGGCAGGCCAAAGCCCATAGTGCCTAATCCTCCTGAAGTTACATTGGATTTGGATTTATTGAAAGTAGCATACCGGCAAGTAACCATTTGGTGCTGTCCCACATCTGTAACCATTACCGCATCACCACCTGTCAGCTGATTCAAAGTATTCAGCACTTCTCCCATAGTCATGACGCCTTCTTTAGGGTTCAACTCATCGTTGATGACTTCTTTAATTTCCTCTTTTTCTAACTCTCTAAATTGTTGAAGCCACTCTTTGTGTTCTTTTTTATCAACTAATTCTGTCAACATCGGTAGAGTCTCTTTGCAATCCCCCCATACAGGCACTGCCGCTTCTACGTTTTTATCTATCTCTGCAGGGTCTATATCCAAATGTATGATTTTAGCCTGTCTGGCATATTTATCCAAACGGCCCGTCACCCGGTCGTCAAAACGCATACCGATCGCAATAAGCACGTCACATTCATTTGTCATCACATTGGGGGCATAATTTCCATGCATGCCCAGCATACCCATATGTAACGGATGTTCTGTTTCCAAAGCTGAAAGGCCCATCACAGTAGCTGCAGAGGGAAGACCCGCTTTTTCAATGAGTTTTTTAAACTCTTTTTCAGCTTTTCCTAAGATAATACCCTGTCCAAACACAACAAAAGGTTTCTTCGCTTCATTAATAAGTTTAGCTGCCTCTTCGATATATTGTGGCCGCACTATAGGCTTCGGTCTGTAGCTTCGGATGCGTGCACAAGGCTTGTACCCCTGATAGTCGAACTCTTGAATTTGTGCATTTTTGGTAATATCGATTAATACCGGTCCGGGTCTTCCAGATTTTGCGATATAAAACGCCTTTGCCAAAGCCTCCGGAATTTCATGCGCCTCTGTCACCTGGTAGTTCCACTTTGTCACGGGTGCCGTAATATTGATAACATCCGTCTCCTGAAAGGCATCTGTCCCTAACAAGGATGCGAATACTTGGCCGGTAATACATACCAATGGTGTGCTATCTATCATCGCATCGGCAAGTCCTGTCACTAAGTTTGTAGCACCGGGTCCGCTGGTCGCAAAAACCACCCCAGTATCTCCAGAAGTCCGTGCATAGCCCTGCGCTGCATGTATCCCCCCTTGCTCATGCCGCACCAAAACATGCTTGATTTTATCCATGTAATCATATAGAGCATCATAAATAGGCATGATAGCTCCTCCCGGATATCCGAAAACAGTGCTTACATTTTCAGAAAGTAAAGCTTCCAAAACAGCTTTTGAGCCGCTTAATTTCTGTAAAGGAGATTCAATTGTAGCCTCCTCTGCTTTATACTCCTTAGTCGTATCCATAGTTTTTATATTTACGTTATCTTATTTCATATTTATAAATCTGTCACGCAACCTTGTGAAGCGTCTGCCACAGTTTTTGCATATTTATACAGAACCCCATTCTTTACTTTCAAGTCTGGCTTCACCCAGTTTTCTCTTCTTCTCTGAATTTCTTCATCACTTACTTTTAACGTAATCGTATTATTGACAGCATCGATTTCTATGCGATCGTCCTCTTCTACCAGCCCTATTATTCCTCCTTGATACGCTTCAGGAGTAATGTGTCCGACTACAAAGCCATGCGTTCCCCCCGAAAATCTTCCGTCGGTGATCAAAGCTACAGAACCTCCCAACCCTGCTCCAATAATCGCTGAAGTTGGCTTTAGCATTTCGGGCATTCCCGGTGCGCCAATAGGCCCTTCATTCTTAATGACTACGACATCACCTTGCCTCACTCTGCCTTCACTAATACCTTCAATTAAATGTTTCTCGCCGTCAAATACTCTCGCGGGCCCTTCAAATCTCTCTCCTTCTTTTCCGGATATTTTGGCGACCGAACCTTTTTCGGCCAAGTTGCCGTACAAAATTTGCAAATGTCCAGTTTCTTTAATGGGTTTGTCCAATGGCTGGATAATAGGCTGATCATACTCCATAACAGACTTAACATTTTCTAAATTCTCAGCCAAGGTTTTTCCGGTTACTGTCAAGCAGTCTCCGTGCAGTAAACCTTCATCCAACAAATATTTTAGCACCGCAGGAATACCTCCGTACTGGTGTAAATCCTCCATTAAATAGGCTCCACTTGGCTTGAAATCGGCAAGCACAGGTGTTTCATCACTCATTTTCTGAAAATCATCCTGCGTAATTTCTACCCCTACCGATTTCCCCATCGCAATGAAATGCAAAACAGCATTCGTGCTTCCTCCCAGAACAATAATTGTACGTAAAGCATTTTCAAACGCTTTACGCGTCATGATATCTGTGGGTTTAATATCTTTCTCCAATAAGATGCGGATGTATTTCCCTGCCTCTTCACATTCTTTCTTTTTTTCTTCCGAGATAGCAGGATGAGAAGAAGAATAAGGCAAGCTCATTCCCATGGCTTCTATAGCAGATGCCATCGTATTAGCCGTGTACATTCCTCCGCAAGCTCCGGGTCCGGGACAAGTATGTTTTATAATTTCAGCAAAATCCTCTTGTGTTATTTTTCCGCTTATTTTTTGTCCCAATGCTTCAAAAGCAGAGACGATATTTAAATCTTCTCCTTTGTAATGCCCAGGAGCAATTGTACCTCCGTAAACCATGATAGAAGGCCTGTTTATTCTCGCCATGGCCATAATAGTAGCCGGCATATTCTTATCACAGCCTGGCACAGCAATTAAAGCATCGTAATATTGCGCGCCACATACAGCTTCGATACTGTCTGCAATTATATCACGGCTCACTAATGAATATCGCATTCCGTCCGTTCCATTGCTCATGCCATCACTCACACCGATAGTGCTAAACTTTAAGCCCACTAAATCATTGGCCCACACTCCTTTTTTAATAAGGGCAGCCAAATCATCCAAATGCATATTACAGGTATTCCCGTCATAGCCCATACTGGCTATACCTACCTGTGCCTTTTCCATATCCACATCTGTCAAACCAATACCATACAGCATCGCTTTGGCGGCGGGCTGGGTTTCGTCTTGGGTAAAGATTTTACTATACTGATTCAATTCTTCTTTTGAAATTTTTTTATCAGATGATGACTTCATAATTTTCTTGTTCTAATACTAAACTTTTATATTTTCTTTGAATAGATGCTCCGATCGTTTGTTCCCATTCTTCAGGATAAACAACATCATCAATTTGCTGAATACCGATAACTTCCGATGCAGTCCCTGATAAAAACGCACTATCTGCTTCATGTACTTCTTTTACAGACAGCCGCTTTTCCAAAACCTCAAAGTTAAGTGCGTGGCATATATCAATAATCGTTTGACGTGTAATACCCGGAAAAATATTTCCAAGAGGCGGAGTGTAAATTTTATAATCTTTTTCTATAAATATATTCTCACTTGACGCTTGCGCCACAAAGCCTTCATGATCTAAGAGGATCGCCTCATCAAAGCCTTTTTGTACAGCAGCACTTGTGGAGCGAATAGAATTAATGTACTGACCGGTAATTTTAGCATCCGGGGTAAATGACCTGGGGTGAGGACGCTGGATATCAGATACACATACTTTTAAAAGATTTTGTCCTAAAAAAGGACCCCACTCCCATGCGGCAATCATAATATGCGACACAGCGCCGGACAGTAAATGCATGTTGGAGCCCGCAAATACCAAAGGGCGGATATACGCAGAACGCAGTTTATTTTGCTCTAATAGAGCATACGTCTTCTCAATTAACGATTTGTTATCCCACGGGTAATCCAAGCCTACTTCCACACAGGATTCTTTTAAACGTTCGAAATGCTCTTCAGCTTTAAAAATACGGGTGCCGTTATGTGTACCGTAGGATCTCAGCCCCTCAAATGCTCCGAAACCATAATGTAAAGATTGACCGAATAAATCAATTTGTGCATCAGCCGCTTTGATAAATTCATTGTCTAAAAAAATCACCGTATTTTCATTGTAATACTTTTTCATGGCTACCTCTTTATTTCGGAGTCAAAATCTATGTCAAACATCGGTTCTCTCTTTTTTCCTCTCTCTATAAATTATGTTTTACCAAGTTAGCAGGATTAATTTTATTGTGCAATAGATGAAAACAAAAAAATGAAACAAATTTTTATTTCGATAAAAAACATATATTAAAATAAAAAACTAAATATACTTATATAAATATAATATTATTTCGTTTGATAAAGACCGAAATGACAATTGGTTCACCCTGACCAAAACCTTTTAAAAGTTAGTTTCAGTAAAATTCTTCTTAAAAACGAGGTTTAAGTTCTTTAACAGAATAAAAAAGCCCTTGACTTTCGATCAAGGGCTTCCACATGTATTTCTATGGTATTACTGGCTTTTACTCTTTAACAATCCCTTCAGCCAAAAGAGTCACCGTATTATCTTTAGTTTCTACCACTCCGCCTTTAATAATTATTTTTTCTTCTTCTTTACCATTTTCGATAATAACTTCTCCGTCTTGAAGAGTAGATACGATAGCGGCATGGTCTCTCAATATCTGAAAAGATCCTGAAGTGCCCGGCACTGTAATTGCCGTAAAACTCCCTTCATAAACGACAGAATCCGGGGTTATTATTGTAAGTTTCATTATATATTAAGCTTTTTAAACCGCTGCTTCAGCTAATAGTTTTTTACCTTTTTCTATAGCTTCCTCAATAGTACCCACTAAGTTGAACGCCGCTTCAGGGTATTCATCCACTTCTCCATCAATAATCATATTAAAGCCTTTGATAGTATCTTTGATATCTACCAACACACCTTTTAAGCCCGTAAACTGCTCTGCTACATGGAAAGGTTGAGACAAGAAACGCTGTACTCTACGCGCCCTGTGCACTACTTCTTTATCTTCTTCCGAAAGCTCATCCATTCCCAGAATAGCAATAATATCCTGCAATTCGTTATATCGTTGCAAAATTTCTTTTACTCTCTGCGCAGTATTGTAGTGTTCATCCCCTAAAATATCGGGTGATAATATTCGGGAAGTAGAGTCTAAAGGATCCACTGCCGGATAAATACCCAACTCTGCAATTTTACGGGAAAGTACTGTCGTTGCATCTAAGTGAGCAAAAGTCGTAGCCGGTGCAGGGTCGGTCAGGTCGTCCGCCGGTACATATACTGCCTGTACGGAAGTAATAGAACCATTTTTTGTAGAAGTAATACGTTCCTGCATTAACCCCATCTCGGTAGCAAGTGTAGGCTGATACCCTACAGCCGATGGCATACGTCCTAAAAGGGCAGACACCTCAGAACCAGCTTGTGTAAACCGGAAAATATTATCAATAAATAATAAAACATCCCTTCCACTTCCTTCTCCATCCCCATCACGGAAATATTCCGCTATAGTCAATCCGGATAAAGCCACTCTAGCACGTGCTCCCGGAGGCTCATTCATCTGACCAAAAACAAACGTACATTTGGAATCTTTCATCACTTCTTTATCGATCTTATCGACAGGCCAGTTTCCTTTCTCCATCTCTGCCATAAATGCATCTCCATATTGGATAATGCCGGATTCCAACATTTCTCTCAAAAGGTCGTTTCCTTCACGCGTACGCTCTCCCACTCCAGCAAACACAGATAAACCTCCGTGTCCCTTTGCAATATTGTTAATGAGCTCTTGGATCAATACGGTTTTCCCTACACCTGCTCCACCGAAAAGACCGATCTTTCCCCCTTTAGCATAAGGTTCTAAAAGATCGATAACTTTAATCCCGGTAAACAACACTTCATTCTCCGTAGAAAGATCCTCAAATTTCGGTGGGGTATTATGAATAGATTTTCCGTTTTCTTTATTTATTTCCTCGATGCCGTCAATTGCGTCTCCCACCACATTAAAAACGCGGCCTTTTATCTCATCACCAACAGGCATTTTGATAGGTTGTCCGGTATCGACAGCTTCCATACCACGTACTAAACCCTCAGTTGCATCCATTGCAATGGTCCGCACGCGATCTTCTCCTAAGTGCTGCTGAACCTCTAAAACGATGCGTTGACCATCCTCTTTGTCGATGTACAAAGCATCATAAATTTTGGGAAGCTGTGAATTATTCACAAAACTAACGTCCACAACCGGACCGATAATTTGAGCTATTTTACCAATATTAGGCATATCGCAATACTAAATGTTATTAATCAAAATTATAATAATAGCCAAACGCTATTATTTCGACTGCAAAAATAGGCTTTTATCTCTTGAAAAACAAACCCTTATTTTTGAAAAATAAGACAAAATCCATAAACTACCCGCTAAGCGGTATTATTCTTGAATTTAACCTTATGCAACCAAATTTATGCGCCTCATGCAAAATGCTTCCGTAATAATAATATTGCTTTATTTCCCCCGAAAACCGGAATCACTCAATATATATTGTGGATCGTCTATTTCCATAAGTTCTTGCACACTCGTTTCAGGGTTATTCTCCATAAACCGCCGGACGATTTGCCAGCCCAAATAGGTTCCCAACTTCGGAGCTGATTCATTTTTTTCGCCTAATTCAGGCGTAAACGGAGCTTCCGAAAAATACGACTGGATACGAAGGTAATCTGTGCTGTATAGCAAATCTTCAGATATAAACCACGCCCAGATATCCGCTTGATAAGCTTCTACCCATTTCATTTGATCAGAAGTGTATCCTATTTTCAAACTATCGGAAACATGTGGCAACACTTTATCCATTGCGTATAATACCTTGCCATGATGGATCATGTGTGCTAAGGTATTTCCTTCTATAGGCTCTTCCGCAGACAACTCAATCCGGATCACAGATTCTATCACCCGCGGCACTATATTCTCAGGAGTAAAACGCCGGGAAATATACAGGGGGATGGATTCGATAAGCGCCGGATAAAACTCAGAGTCTTCACCTAAAAACATATCCAAACCTATCCCTATATAATCTTTTCCTACAGACGTCTGTGTAGAAAATCCCGAGAAAAAAGAGTAAATCTCAGGGATTTTATATTCTGGAAAGTAATACTTCAAATACTGAAAGGCCTCTTCCAGCTCTTCTTCATAAACCTCCAAATCGGGATACAGCTCTGTTACCTTTTCAGACAGCGCTTTAAAATCCTTTTGCTCTATAATAAAAGATATATTTGCTAACAATTCATCTTCATTCTCCATTCTTCCCGCTTGAAGCATTTCTTCCATGAAGTCAGCATAAAAAAAGCCGTAATTTTGTTTCCATTGTTCATGTTTCTTCGCTAATTCCTCCTGCTTTAAATTTGCCAGCTCCTGATCAAAACGAACGATATGTACATCAACTTCCACGGCTGAAACATCAGGCAGCTTATTCTTCCTCTGGCAAGCCGAAAAAACAAAGACAAATAAGATTAAAACCGAACAATACCGATAATTAAAGTACATATTTCTTAATATTGTAAAACAAAATTAATTATATAATTAAGAATTCACGAAATGAAGGTAAATTTGTATATAATATCATTTGTTGGCTTAACGCTCTTTTTATTTCCTTTCCAACGTTTATCTGCACAATATTACGGAGAGAGGAACCTCTCTCTTGGCTTATCTGTCAACCCCAATATGAGTTGGTTAAAATTTGACAATGATAAATATACACAAGACATTAAAGCGGGTTTTTCTTATGGTTTAGTAGCAGATATAGGTTTTACCCCTAATTATTATTTTGCTACAGGGTTACAAATAAACACCTTAAACCATCGTTTTACAGATGAAGAGATTCATGATACCAAAGACTTAAAAATACAATACGCAGAAATTCCTTTGGCATTAAAACTAAAAACAGATGGCAATTATTTAGCAAAATTTTATGCTTTGTTCGGTTTTACTGCTGGAATCAAACTCTCTGCCAAAGAAAAGATAAATCAAGAATCTACCTATTCCAAAAGCAGTGCCGCTGATATGTTCCGCTTAGGCCTGGCAATGGGAGCAGGTGCAGAATGGAAAGTGGGTTATAAACATGCCGTGATGACAGGTTTGACTTTCAACAATGGCTTTACAAGAGCTCATAAAAAAAGCTCGTCCAAAAATCCTTATCTTGCACTAAATGTAGGCTTTCTTTTTTAAAACAATATTTATATGCGCATTGCTGTTTCACATATCTCTTTAAAAATTGGGGCTTTTGATGAGAATAACCAAAAAATCACAAACGCTATTGCAGATGCTAAAACTCAAAAAGCAGATGTAATAATATTTCCGGAATTAAGTATTGGAAGCCCGGCGGCTAAAGATCTTTGGAAAAACAACGCTTTTTTAAAACAATGCGAAAACAGCTTTCAACTCATTCAACAATACTGCCATGGTATTACTTGCATTATAGGTGCTCCTATGTCTCCCTCAGAAAAAAAAACCTCTCTGTTATACAACACTATAGTTTGTATTACCGATGGAGAAGTTGTCGCTATACATCAGAAAAAGGCCCTTTCTTCACAAGACGTAAGTGATGAACACCGCTACTTTACCTCAGGAACTGAAACAACAGATTTAAAAATAAAAAAACAAACTATCCGATTAAGCTTTGAAGAAGATATTCTTCATCAGATCAGCACGGATAAAAAATCAGCTAATGGAAAAACAGACCTCCTAATCTGCTTAGGAGCCTCTCCCTTTTCCTATGAACAGGCAAAAAAAAGGAAAAAAGCATTGTGTAATGCAGCTTTTTCTTTAGGTACCCCACTCTTATATGTTAATCACCTCGGTGCTTATACTGATCTGCTTTATGACGGTGAAATTCTAAGCGTAGATAAGGAAGGAAAAATCGAAGAAACCCTTCCCCGGTTTAAAGAAAAGCTTTCTTTTTTTGAGTTTAATGAAAACAAAATCATTCCCAAAAGCCTTGATGAACAACCTGTAACTCATTCCAATAAGATTGTCCAAATTCATCAAGCTTTGATCTTTGGCTTACGAGAATACTTTAGACAAAATAATTTTGCCAAAGCTATACTCGGGCTTTCAGGAGGTTTAGATTCTGCCGTGGTAGCTGCTCTGGCGTGTGAAGCTTTGGGAGCTGAAAACGTACTCTGCGTCTTGATGCCTTCCGATTACTCTCCCAGCCATTCTATTAAAGATGCTGAGGATCTCGTCAAAAACACCGGCTGTCGCTCACTTATCCTTCCCATTAAAAATGTTTTCGAAGCTTATAATTCCATATTAGCTTCTCCGTTTGACGGATATGAAATAGATGTCACAGAAGAAAATTTACAAGCGCGGATCAGAGGTGTATTATTAATGGCTTTGTCCAATAAATTGGGATATATCTTACTGAACACCTCCAATAAAAGCGAATCTGCCGTGGGGTACGGTACATTATATGGAGACATGGCGGGTGCGCTCAGCGTTATCGGGGATGTCTATAAAAGCGAAGCATATGAATTAGCAAGATACATTAATAAAGAGAAAGAAATCATTCCTTATAACACGATCGTAAAACCTCCTTCAGCAGAATTGAGACCCGATCAAAAAGATTCGGATTCTTTACCTCCATATGAATTATTAGACAATATCCTCTATCATCTGATCGAGCTAGAAAAGTCTACTGAATGGCTTTTAGAACAAGGATACGAAAAAAGTATGGTAATGCGGGTAAGCCATCTTTTGGCCAGTTCAGAATACAAAAGAAAACAAGCCGCACCTGTTTTAAGAGTGAGTACCAAGGCTTTCGGACAAGGAAGAAAATTACCTTTGACAGGAATTAATATTTTTTAAAGTTTTATACTTATATCTACTGTTAATAAAAAATGATCCCTAATAAAGCAACACCCACAATCAATATAACGGGGTGTGTTTTGTACCGGATGGATAAATACAGAGTACCCAAAAAAAAGATGGGGCTCATATAATCCGTAAAGTTTTGTGGAGTCATCAAGGTAAAAGCAGCAAAACCAATTAACGCGATACTCAAAGGACGGATTCCATTTAAAATGGCATTAAAAACTCGGTTATCCCTAAACTTTTTATACGAATAAGAAATGAAAATAATCAACAAAAAAGCAGGTAAACACACAGTAAGGGTAGCCAAGACCGATCCGAATACAGACATAAACGGCGAGTAACCGGCATTTTCAACAGCACTATATCCGGCAAATGTAGCAGTATTGATGCCTATAGGTCCGGGAGTCGTCTGAGATATAGCCACCAAATCTGTAAATTCTTCATTAGTCATCCAATGGTTGCGGGTTACGACTTCATCTTGTATGAGGGAGAGCATAGCGTATCCACCCCCGAATCCAAAAACTCCTATTTTCAAGAAAACCCAAATTAATTTTACAAATATCACTTCTGCAATTTAAAAGTATATAAAAGTCCACCTAAGCACCCGAAAATCACTATCCATACGGGAGATACTTTGAAAAATATCATTAAAATAAGAGCTAAAGCCGGAAATACAGCTGTTTTTAAAGTTAAATTATTTGCCTTAGCCACTGAAAAGCAAGGCGCCACGATCAGCGCTACAACGGCAGGACGTAAAGCTTTAAAAGCTTTGGCAACCCAAATATTTTCCTGAAATTTAGTGAAAAACATAGCGATGAAAATAATAATAAAGAAAGGAGCTATAATAGTTCCCAGAGCAGCAAAAACCCCTCCTTTTAGTCCATAGACTTTATACCCCACTAATGCAGCAATATTTGTGGCAAACACACCCGGAAGAGATTCTGTAACTGCTATCAGCTCATAAAGCTCTTCTTTTGTCAGCCAATCCCTGCTCACGATGTCTCTTTCAATTAAAGGGATCACCGCATAACCTCCTCCGATTGTAAAAACTCCGATTTTCGTAAATAAAAAGAAAATTCTTACTACCATCTTTGTTGAGCTATTACTTTACCAATCACCTGATTTCTATTATCTTCCTCAACAAGATAAGTTGTTTTTAAAAATGGATAAGGAAACTCTTTTTGGCTCATCCCTTTCCTACTTTGATCGTATCGCTCCATAAAAACTAAATTATCAAATCCCTTTAGTTTATAGAAATAATTAAGCTATAGTTTTGTATTGACGAAAGTTTTCTGATTCATAACCGAAATCTGTTTTCAGCAAACTTGCATGAAATTACTTATAACCTGAGTTCGACTATTTCAAAGCGTTCTGAGCAAAAAATAATAATCGAATTCAGGTTTATAAGCTGTAGCAGCAAAGGAAAATAATATATCGGAATGCTGTGAAACTTTTTCACGAAGTGGAGAACTATCCATAAACGGGCCCAAGGGCGTACTTTATGATCAGAGGCCGGAAACCGGTTTTAAAAGTACTAAATCGAAGATGAGAAATAAGTTCTAAATCATTTTTATTACCCTCTTAATTTTCTATCTTTCGAAACAAAATGAATGGTATATTAAAGAAGAGTGAGCGTTCATTAAGTAATCTGACGTATAAATTATATTCTTACAATGAGCAAAAAACCCATTTTAAAATCAATCTCTATTGTATTTATAATAGGTTTAGGGATATTTTTCTCTTCTTGTGCCCACTTCCGGACCACTGTAATAGATCCTCAATTAATCCGGAGTAATTGCAATCAACATAATGCCTATTCTTACAGGCTTGATGAACTGCCTCAGCCTATTCATGAACTCACCATACCTACCCTCCTTTCTAATGAAATAAGTGAAACAAGCTTAAATATTGCTAATGCTATTGAGGTTTTGGACCTGCTCAAAGAATTTACAGAGTTAAAAAGAAGGTATTCTACAACCGGTAATCTTGAGGATAAAATCTCAATGTTAGAGATCAAACAAGATATCATTGGGAAAATAAACCATTCATCTTTAGAAGTCTCTGCCGTTTCTTCAGAGTTAGATTGCGAGGACGAACGAATAGGTCAAATCGCTAACTATCTTGCCGGTAAAGAACAAAATACGGAGTCTAACCTTACTATTGGTGCTATTATCGCGGGAGCTTCCGGAGCTATCGCTACAGGCATATTGATTGGGAAAGACAAAGCCTCTGATTATATAGGTTTGGGTACAGGTATTGTAGAGGCTTCCTTAGGTTTAATGATGTTATTCAATAAAAGAAAAACGGAACTATATTATGACCGCAACGCATTAAAAGAAATCTGGGAAGGGAATAAAACCTCCCCGTCATTCCCTCCTTCTGTATGGTATTATCTTAATTACCATAATCCAAATGATAAAGATCACCCACCGATAAGAACTCAAATTATAGAAAAATGGATGAGCTTTGGCCAAATAAGCGACGATAATCCAAAAGAGAAGCAAGAACTCGTAGAATTATACTTCGGAAAAGGAGGGGAATACACAGCTGAGCAGCTTCAGAACAGGGCCGATATGTATGATCAATTAAAATCTCATATAAACCTTATGAAACAGGATCTACAGGTCTTGTCTATCGAATTGAGCTCTTTCTTATCAATTGAAGATGTCAGAGGATCCAAAACATAATTGATCATTTCCATCAAAAAAAGGATAAACCCTTCCTACGTAAAAGTAACCTAACAAACATTTGTCGACAACAGAAAGAAAGCATACGCACAAGCCGTAAAGGCAAAGATTTTAAACACGGGTTTTGCGTATACTTTTGCGGTCAAAAGCATGAAGAACAAGTCCCTATAGGAGCGAATAGCATAGGGCGTTGCCCTATGCATATAATGCCAGTTTCGGTTTAGCCCTGGAAGAGCGGCATATTTCGTTTGTCATTTTCTTTATTGAGTTCCGCTCAATAGCCGCGGAGGCCTAGTCCTTGGAGGCACCCAAGGA
>JAJYRG010000045.1 GCA_021794195.1 Bacteroidota bacterium | reverse complement strand
AAACCGCATGGACTATAATATCAATTACGACAGCGTATTGCCAAGTGGAGTTGATGAAGTGGGAAAAGACATTGAAATTACCGTTAATGTAGAAATTGTAAAAAAATAAAACTATTTTCTCCAAAAAAGCTACAGAAAAATTCTGTAGCTTTTTTATAAACCTACAAACACCTTTCTTCTATTACGAATAAAACATATTAGTGAGCAATTAAATATCTATTAAATGAGCCGTATTGAAATGATCCACGATTTCAAATTTCGAGTCCGTTTTTTGCTCTACTATATAAAGAGCTGTATTTGCATGATCAAATTCATCCATTTTATGTAAAGGTGTACCTGTCAAAGAGCATAAAAGTATGCGCATGGTACGACCATGGGTACAAATCAGTACATTTTCCTCGTCTTTTTGCGCCAATATATAATCTATATCAGGCTTTTGACGCACTAATACTTCATTAGGGGATTCGGCATCAGGCAATTTCACATCCAGCTGATTATTCCTCCAGGCTTTTAAAATCCTGTCAAAATCATTTAATATATCTTCAGTCAGTTCTTTGCCCTCAGAAGCTCCCCAGCCAATTTCATCTAGTCCTTTCAGCTTTTCATAAGCAATACCATCATCGATAAAGGGTTGTATAGTCTGCAGTGTACGTTTTAAAGTAGAAATATAAATTTTATCAAAAGGAATCTGCCTGTATACTGTATAAAAAGCCGCTGCTTGTTTCTTCCCCGTTTCATTTATAGAAGAATCTATTCCCCGTCCCTGCACGATATGTTTCAGGTTATAAGCGGTCTGTCCATGTCGAATTATATAAAGTTTTTTTTTCACTGTTTTTTTGTCCATATATTTCATTTGTAACAACCGTTATTATACTAATATTTTTTCAGGCTTCAAACTAAGTAAAATTTATTCATTAAGACATGATATTGGCTATTTCTTAGATCTGTATTTATATGTGTATTGAGCCGGCAATTTACTTGCATGGCGATAGAACAGAAAAACAGAAGGGTAGGTATATAAAACCAACTTATTTAAACTGCTGCATATCCAGCAGCTTTCTGTACAATCCGTTATTCCCAGATAATTCTATATGATTTCCGGATTCGACAATCTTTCCCTCATCCAGTACGAAAATTTTATCCGCATTTTGTATAGTGCTCAGCCTATGGGCAATGACCAAAGTTGTTCTATTTTCCATAAGGTTTTGAAGAGACTCCTGCACTATCTTTTCAGACTCAGTATCTAAAGCAGAAGTTGCTTCATCCAAAAGCATAATCGGCGGATTTTTCAAAATAGCCCGTGCAATACAAATCCGCTGTCTTTGTCCCCCGGAAAGTTTTGCCCCCCTATCTCCTATGTTGCTTTCATATCCATTTGGAGTCTCTATGATAAAATCATGGGCATTCGCTATTTTTGCGGCATGCTCTACTTGTTCCTGGGTGGCAGACTCATTAGCAAACGCAATATTATTGAAAATAGTATCGTTAAATAATATAGACTCCTGGCTGACCAGCCCTATTTGGTTTCGCAGGCTTTCTTGTGTGAGGTCCCGCAGATCCACTCCATCCAACAACAATTTGCCTTTACTCACATCCATAAAACGGGGGATCAAATCCATTAATGTCGATTTTCCTCCTCCGGACGGCCCTACCAATGCGATAGTTTCTCCTTTACGGATCTTGAAAGAAATATCTTTAAGTATATCCTCTTCTTCGTAAGCAAAATAAACACTCTTAAATTCAATTTCTTCTTTGAAAGCTACAACTGCTTTTGCATCCGGTTTATCCTTCACTTTTGACTGTTCGTCAATAAGGCCTAAAACCCTGTCTCCTGCCGCCAAGCCGTTGTGTATATTACTAAAAGCATCTGTTAAAGCTTTAGCAGGCCGCATTACCTGTGAAAAAATTGCTATATAAGCAATGAAATCAGCCGCTTTTAAGGAACCGTCTCCGGTCAATACCAGATGTCCGCCATACAGAAGAATAACAGCCACCATAATAACGCCTAATAACTCAGAAACAGGAGATCCTGCTTGCTGACGGCGGACCATTCTCCGTATGATTTTGGAATAATGTTCGTTTTCATTGTGAAAGCGTGTCTTAACAAATTCAGTCGCATTAAAAGCCTTAATAATGCGTATGCCCGAAAGTGCTTCATCCAAATAAGAGATCATATTGGCATAGCTTTCCTGTCCTTCTCTAGCCTGGCTTTTCAAAGTCTTCACAATGCGCGAAATCACATAAGCCGAAACAGGAATAACCAAAATTGAAAAGATGGTTAATTTAGCGGATATAATAAAGAGCATCACTATATACGCCAACAATTGCAACGGTTCTTTAAAAGCTACTTGTAAGGTGCCGGTAACGGAAAACTGTACGACCTGCACATCAGAGGCTATTTTGGATATAATATCTCCTTTTCTTTCTCCATTAAAAAAACCCAAATGCAAGTTCATTACACTGTCGAAAACACTTTTTCGCAAATTCAACAAAGTATGGATCCGTAGGTTCTCCATGATGCGCTGAGAAAGATAACGGAATAAATTGCTGATGAAGACAGAAATAACAATGATGATACAGACATACATCAGCGCGTCGTAAGGACCGAAAAGTTCGTACGCCTGATTTGCATAATAATTGAAATAGGAGAGCAAATCCAGACCTTCGGGCTCCGGTATATCCTCTATTACCTCTGCTTTTTCCGTACGGAAAAGAGTATGAAGTAAGGGTGCGAGTAAAGCTAAATTTAAGGTGCTGAAAACAACGGTAACGATAGTACACAGAATATAAGGTATTGCATACTTCTCAATGGGTTTGGCAAAAGATAAAAGTCGGAAATATGTCTTCATACAGCTATATCGAAGTACAAATGTAATAAATATACTGTAAATGTCCATTGGTAGAAGAAGAAGTTCTTAGCGGCCTCACTTTGCCTGTTGAAATTGGGTACTGAAAGAACTTCTCTCCTAAGTAAAAACGAGTATTGAACTGACAAAAAAAACAAGTTTCTCAAAATTATGTGTTTTTTAATTGGCAAGTGGAGATTCTGCATTTGGGAGTTATACTATTCTTCTTTTGCATTTTTACAAATACTTATTTATCTGCTACTTTATTCTTAATTTAGCATCTTAAAAATAAAACAATGCAAATTTCCGTCGCAGAAAGAGTACAACAGACAGAAGAATATTATTTTTCAAAGAAATTACAAGAGATAGCTCACCTTAATAATAAAGGGCACGATGTGATAAACTTAGGAATCGGAAGCCCGGATTTACCTCCTCATCCGGAAGTGATTGCTGAACTTCAGCGTGTCTCAGAACTACCCAATTCACATGGGTATCAAGGATATAGAGGGATCCCGGCTTTAAGGCAAGCGATGTCCGACTGGTATAAAAATTATTATTCGGTACATCTTTCTGCAGAAAAGGAAATTCTTCCCTTAATAGGTTCTAAAGAAGGTGTAGTACACATTTGCATGACGTATTTGCAGGAAGGCGATCAGGCTTTAATCCCCAACCCCGGATACCCGGCTTATGCTTCAGCCGTAAAATTAAGCGGTGCCGAAGCCCTTCCTTACACATTAGATGCCAAGCAAAATTGGCTTCCCGATCTGGAGGAATTGGAAAAACAGGACTTAAGTAAAGTCAAGCTCATGTGGGTTAATTATCCGCATATGCCGACGGGCTCCAGAGCGAATTCCTCTTTTTTTGAAAAACTCATCGCGTTTGGAAGAAAGAACAATATTTTAATTTGCCATGATAACCCCTACAGCTTCATTTTGAGTGAACATCCTATAAGCCTGATGCAAGTGCCGGATGCAAAAGATGTAGCCATAGAATTGAACTCTCTGAGTAAATGCGCTAATATGGCCGGATGGAGATTGGGTATGTTGGTAGGCAGTGAGGATAGAATCAATGAGATTCTCCGGTTCAAAAGCAACATGGATTCCGGTATGTTCCTGGGCATACAGATGGCTGCTATCAAAGCTTTGTATCTTGGCCAAGAGTGGTATAGCCAGCTCAATGAGATCTACCGGAAAAGAAGGGAAAAGGTATATGAAATCCTAAATGTCTTAGGTGGGAAATACCAAAAAGATCAAAGTGGGCTATTCGTATGGGCAGAAGTTCCTCAAAATTATAAAAACGGGTATGAAGTTACAGATGATGTCTTAGATAAAGCACGTGTTTTTATTACGCCGGGTGGTATATTTGGCAGCGCAGGCGACCCATACATACGGATTAGCCTCTGTGCCAATGACGATATTTTGGACGAAGCGCTGCAAAGAATACAAAAAACAATTAAATAATTCACAGATGAACATTGCCATAATAGGTGTAGGACTGATAGGTGGATCTGCCGCTCTGGATCTTAAAAAATCACCACTTTTCGATAAGATCTATGGCGTGGATGAAAACCCTAAACACCAAGAAAAAGCCAAGGAACTGGGCTTAGTTGACGATATTATCCCCTTAGATGAAGCACTTGAAAAAGCTAAGATTATCTTATTAAGCATTCCAGTAGATGCCATCTTGAAACTTGCCCCCTATATTTTAGATCGCATAGAAGATCATGTTGTGATAGAAATGGGATCTACCAAAACAAAAATTTTGGAAAGTATTGCCGATCACCCCAAAAGAGGGCGGTATTTAGCAGCGCATCCCATGGCAGGCACAGAGTATTCTGGCCCCAAAGCTGCTGTTACAGATTTGTTTAAAGATAAAGTAATGGTGTATGTTGAAGCTTTCAAAACGGATGAAGATGCTTTCGAAATAGGCGAAAAGATCATTAACACGTTAGGCATGCACAGTATTTTTATGAATGCGAAAGAACACGATATGCATACCGCATATGTTTCTCATATTTCTCACTTAACCTCTTTCGCACTGGCATTGACAGTACTGGAAAAAGAGATGTCTCAAGGAAGGATTTTCGAACTGGCTGGTTCGGGATTTGAATCCACGGTAAGACTGGCCAAAAGCTCACCGGACATGTGGACGCCCATCTTTGAACAAAACCGGGAAAATGTCCTGGAAGTTTTGAAAGAACATATACAACAGCTTCAGAATATGCATGATAACATTGAAAATAAAGACTTTAACAGGCTACATAAAATGATCAAAAAATCAAATAGGATTAAAAGAATTATCAAATAATAAATTCCGGCCCGTCCTCCATAATTTGCACCGACTTATTCCTTAAAAAACCCGACGTACTGAGGATCCTTTTTCCGTTTACACTTTCTTGTATTCCTTATCGAAAGAGGATAAGGCAAGGTTTTTGTTCTTTCTTTACATAGAAAAAGAATATTGATATAAACAAAAGACTGCAAATATGAAAACTGTCCATAATTATAAGACTGCATCTGTCGCTTTAGACGAATTGAATAAAGAAGGATACACCGTGGATTACAATGTTGAGTTTGATGAGCTCGTACAAAACGCGGATCAATATATCATCGATATTGCCTATCATTATGAAGGAGAAAGCAATCCCAGCGACGATAACTATATTTACGGAATCCGAAATAAAAACTCTGGAACGAAAGGCGTATTCGTGACAGGCAACCTTGCTTTTTTAGAGGGTAAGAAAAGACAGATTATTTTAGATTTAGAAATGAAAAGCCGCGGTTAACCTTTAAAACCTATTTTATAAAAGATTATATTCTTCCAATATACTTTCAAAAGGATTCCCGGAAGTAACTAATGCGGTATGGACACCCAACGACTTTGCTGTTTCCAAATGCTGCGGACTATCATCGACAAATAATGTTTTATCGGGATCCAACTGGTGAGTAGCCAGTACAAACTCAAATATCTCCTTATCCGGTTTGCGCATTCGTAAAAGATGAGAGTAATAATCCTTTTCAAAAAACACAGAATTATCCGTTATACGATGCTCCGTTCGCAAATGTTTTAAAATTGCAGCATAATGTATTTCATTATTATTGCTGAGTAAAAAAGTTCTGTATTTCACTTTTAGTTTTTCTAAAATAAGATGCCGGCTCGCCGGTACACCTATCAAAAGACTATTCCAGGCGTCATCAATCATTCCATCCGTCAACGAGTCCATTTCGGTAATTTTACGAATGTGATCCCGGAACTCCTGAGGAGAGATCTCTCCCTTATCAAAAGCATCAAACAATGGAGACTGTTTTGCCTGGCTGAAAAGACCCTCTACATTTTTAACTCCTAATTTTTCGAAACTCTCCGTCAGCTTTACAAAATCTAAATCAAAAATCACATTCCCATAGTCAAGAATAATATTTTCCATAAAAAATTTTGATTTATCATTTCAAATATCGATAATTGCATCTGCAAAAGCGATAAATATTCTGAATAAAAAGGAATTGCTTTTCGAATTTGCGCCCATAGCTCAGTTGGTTAGAGTAGAAGACTCATAATCTTTTGGTCCCTGGTTCGAGCCCAGGTGGGCGCACAAACCAAAAAGTCATTTTTCCCCGGGGAAAAATGACTTTTTTCATTTCTAATATTTCTTTTAAAAACAGTCGGGAAGACAAGTACTCCGCACAAAAAGACTTTGCATTCGTCACGGAGTACTTGTCCTATGCAGCGTAGTACTTTGCTTCCGCAGCTGAGGAAAAGCACTTAGCGGTAGAGGATTTTGCATTTGCGGTCAAGGAGGAGTACTTACAGACGGAAGACTTTGCATTCGCCACGGAGTACTTGTCCTACGCAGCGTAGTACTTTGCTTCCGCAGCTGAGGAGAAGTACTTAGCGGTAGAGGACTTTGCATTTGCGGTCAAGGAGGAGTACTTACAGACGGAAGACTTTGCATTCGTCACGGAGTACTTGTCCTACGCAGCGTAGTACTTTGCTTCCATGGCTGAGTAAAAGTACTTAAAAGCGGAGGACTTATCCTCAGAGCACTAAAACAAGTACAAAGCCTTCCAGTTTTGGAATAAAACCAATAATCAATATTTTTTTCTTAGAAAGGGGATCCCTATAAAGCAATATTACCCCAAAGCCTTTTACCTTATTCCATCACTTCTCTCAATGCCTTATCCTTTGCCTGTAGTTTTTGCTGAAATAGCTTTGAAATCCTATTAAAATATCGTTTTCTTTTGAAGCCCAGCACCCATTGTATGCCTTGCACCGCATTGGTACAGAAAATTTCATCGGCTACTCCCATAATATCCGGGTCTATCTCTGCCTCAACCACTTCAATGTCCTCCTCTTCTCCCATTTCCATTACAATTTTCCGCATCACGCCTTCTACGCAGCCTTGATTGATGGCCGGGGTGTAGAGTTTATCCTTATAAAAAACAAATATATTCGAAGATATAGCTTCACATAAAGCCCCGTTATTATTAAGCAACAGTACTTCATCTACTTGCCGCTCTTGTTTATATCCTTCTGCAAGCGCATGAACCAACACATTATTCATTTTCAACCGCGAGATATCGCTGATATCTTTCTTCACATCGGTAAATAAATCCACTATCAACCCTCTTTTTACCGTCCTTTTCTGTCCCAACATATGATCTATTTGGAAGAGGTAGTTCATTTTATTATTTCCCGGATTAAAACCTCCTTCTTCCCCCCGGAATATAGTTAACCGGATTTGGACGCTTTGCCCCACCATATGGTTTTTGCGAATCAGCTCTTCAGCTTTTGATTTGATAAAAAAAGCATCTACTTCCGAAGGATCAGAAAAAGCCAGTATCTTCATACTTTTTTTTAAGCGATCGATATGGTAATCTAAAAACCGTATATTTCCATTCTGCCAAAGCATAGTTTCATAAAGACTGTTTCCATACCTAAAAAAACTATGATTTGCGGAAAACAAAGGTGTGTCTTCCGTAAAAATATTTCCATTATAATTTAAAAATACCTGACGCATTTTATAATTTATATTATTCTTTATTGAGGCGAATATTGAAAATAATTTCGCCATTTTTCTAAAATAAAACGAAAACTTTCGGGCAGATCAGAATCTATTAATAATTCTTCTTTTGAAATAGGATGAACGAACCCTAATGTTTTCGCATGTAAAGCCTGTCCAGTCAAAAGTTCAAAGCAATTTTCAACAAACTTTTTATATTTTGAAGTTACAATCCCTTTTTTGATGGAGTCTCCTCCATAGCTTTCGTCATTAAACAAAGGATGCCCCAAATGTTTTAAATGCACCCGTATCTGGTGGGTCCGGCCTGTCTCTAACTTACATTCTATCAAAGTGATATACCCCAATCGTTCTATTACTTTATAATGTGTCAATGACCACTTTCCTTCTTTCGGATCGTCATAGAGTTGCATTATTTTCCGATCTCTTTTGTTTCGCCCTATATAGCCGGAAACAGAACCGTCATTTGCGATATCCCCCCACACAAGTGCATAATATTTCCGCGTAACGCTTCGCTCTGCAAACTGCTTTGCTAAAAAAGTCATCGCCCATTCCGTCTTTGCTATGACGGCCAGCCCCGATGTGTTTTTGTCCAATCGGTGTACCAGTCCCGGTCTTCCTGTATTTCCCGGCAGCACGGGCAGCTGATTGAAGTAATATGTCAATGCATTAACGAGCGTACCGGTATAATTATTGTATCCCGGATGCACCACCATCCCGGCTTCTTTATTGACCACCAACAGTTCATCATCTTCATAAACAATATCCAAGGGAAGCTTCTCAGGGTACACTTCCGTATCTCTCGGAGGCTCCGGCATCACCACCGTAATGACATCATAGGGTTTGACCTTATAACTTGCTTTTATTTCTTTCCCGTTGACCCGCACTGATCCCGAAACAATCGCATTTTGAATGCGGTTTCTCGATGTATTTTCAATACGGTTCATCAAAAATTTATCGATACGCAAAAAGCTTTGCCCTTTATCCACCTCTATACGCAAATGCTCATATAGTTCAGCATCCTCAGTTTCTAAAATATCTTCCCTATCTGTCATATTACAAAATTAAACGAATTCCTTATAACCCCGTAACTTCATGAGTTTTATTTTTGACAGATCTGAGGCGCCGAAGTCTGTAGCCATGCAAAGGTACGGCAAAGGCTTCGAAACGAAAAAGATGCTGAAAAACTCAAAAACAAAACTGCTCAAATTTGGGTGGTTTATTTTATAAAATCATTCTCCACACATTGTTTATCAACCTTTAAAGTGGATCCAATGAAGCTTATGGTGAATTTTTCGGGATAATTCTCCTATCTTTACGATCAGAATATGGAAACCTTTAAATTTTACAGTCCGGAACAAGAAATAAAACTTCCTTTATTCAAAGAAAAAGAAGTGCGGGTTTTCGTAAAACGCGATGACTTTATTCATCCTTTTATTTCGGGCAATAAATGGCGAAAGTTAAAATACATCTTAAAGTCTGCTAAAGAAAATCATAAAAACACTTTAGTAACATTCGGTGGAAATTGGTCGAACCATCTTCTTGCCACCGCAGCTGCAGGCGCTAATTTCGGTTTTCATACTTTCGGGTTTGTAAGAGGTGAACCCGTCAAAAATCCTGTTTTAGCTTTATGCCACACCTTTGGTATGCGTTTACAGTTTACATCTCGCGAAGCCTATGGGGATAAAAACACTTTATACAAGCAGTTTTTCGAAGGAAACCCGGATTCTGTTTTTATTCCCGAAGGGGGCTATAGCAGAGAAGCTATGCAAGGTTGCGCCGAAATTGCCGAGGAATTTGACCATTCTTATGAGGCTGTTTTTTGTGCGGCAGGAACAGGTGCCACGGCAGCCGGACTTTGGCAAGGAATAGATAGCCACACGCCACACAGCGAGCTTCATGTAATACCTGTCCTAAAAGGGGGCTTCATTCCGTCAGAGATAAAAAAACTTGGTGTCGATCCAAAAAATATTTTTTTCCATGAAAACTATCACTTTGGAGGGTATGCCAAAACAAAACCGGAATTACTGACATTTATACAAGACTTTGTATCCCAAACGGGCATCATGATTGAACCTGTTTACACCGGAAAAAGTTTTTATGCCGCCTACGATTTAATAAGAAAGGATACTTTTAAAAGAGGTTCTACTCTCCTCCTCCTTCACACAGGAGGTCTGACAGGTTTTTTGGGCATGTATGAAAAGTTTTTAAAATAATAAATCAGGGAATGGTTATAGATTTCTTAAAATGAAAGTTAAAATTCCACTTATATTATTTGCATTATCTTACTCTATCCCTTACATTTGTCTTTAACTTAAATGAAAGCATGAAAAACAGCTTTAATATACACGTACATTTTCACCATCGCCGCTTGGCGATGTAATTAAAATGTATGGGCTCATTTCTAAAAGCCTTCCCGGATTTCATGTATTATTTTCTATATTCGTACCATTCTCAACTTAATATATTTTGAAAAAACTAAAAATTGCCATACAAAAATCAGGCAGATTAAATGATAAGTCCGTAGGATTATTAAAAAATTGCGGATTAAAATTTGAAAACTATAAGAGTACCCTTATCACCCAGGTTTCCAACTTTAATTTAGAAATCCTCTATCTCCGAGATGACGATATCCCGGGGTATGTGGAGCAGGGGATTGCTGATCTGGGTATAGTAGGGGAAAACCTTGTGGAAGAGACCCAAGCGAAAGTAAGTTATCTAGAGCGTTTGGGTTTTGGAAAATGTAAACTAAAAATAGGTATAAAAAAAGAATCCAATATCTACAGACTTCAGGATTTAAATGGAAAATCCATTGCGACCTCCTACCCCAACATCTTAAAAAAATTCTTAAAAGAGCACAATCTACAAGCGGATATCAAATTGATCTCCGGTTCTGTGGAGATCAGCCCGGGTTTAGGCCTTACGGATGCTATATGTGATATTGTATCCACTGGAGGCACTCTACGCAGCAATGGTTTAAAACCTTTCGTCGATGTCGCCAGCTCAGAAGCTCTCTTGATTGGAAGAGAAGAAATTAAAGAAAACCAAACTTTCCAGGAATTATTGCTTCGTATCCAATCAGTATTAAGGGCTTCAGAAACAAAATATGTAGTGCTGAATGCAGAAAAAGAAAACCTAGATCAAATTCTCAATTTATTGCCTGGTGTCAAAAGCCCGACTATAGTACCTTTAGCAGAGGAAGGCTGGGTAGCCATTCATACCGTCATATCCGAAGATGACTTTTGGGTAAAAATTAATCAATTGAGGAACGCCGGGGCACAGGGAATAGTAGTGATGCCTATTGAAAAAATAATCATGTAAAGATGTTAAAAACATATACGTACAACTCCTTATCTGCCCAGGAAGTCGAACGACTCATCCATCGTAATACTGACGAGGGAAGAACTATCGAATCTACAGTCAAATCCATTATCGATAGTGTCCGGAAAAATGGCGATAAAGAATTATTTAATTTGGCTGAAAAATTTGATCGGACAAAATTAGATAAGTTGTATTTAGATAAATCAGAAATCGAAGATTTAGCTTATGGCATATCGAGAGAAAGTCAGCGTGCCTTAGAGATTACTTTTCAAAATATTCATAAATTCCATAGTTACCAAAACCGCAGGGAAAGAATTGTGGAAACGATGCCGGGCGTAAAGTGCTGGCGTGAAAACAGACCCATAGAAAAAGTCGGGCTTTATATCCCGGGAGGAACGGCCGTACTGCCCAGCACTTTACTGATGCTTGGGGCTCCGGCCCGTATCGCAGGGTGCAAGGAGATTGTGGTGTGTACGCCTCCAAACGAAAATGGCCAGATAAATGGGTATATCGCCTATTGTTTACTGCTGTTGAAAATCGACAGAATATATTTAGCTGGAGGTGCACAGGCTGTCGCAGCCATGGCTTATGGTTCTGAATCTATTCCGAAAGTAGATAAAATTTTCGGCCCCGGAAATCAATACGTGACCCTGGCGAAAAAGATTGTTTTGAGCGACAGTCATGTCAGTATAGATATGCCTGCAGGTCCATCCGAAGTTTTGGTTTTGGCCGATGGATCGGCAAACCCTTCCTATGTGGCCGCTGATCTGATAGCACAGGCAGAACATGGAGCGGATAGCCAATCTATATTGGTGAGCGATAACGCTGAACTGATAACTGCAGTGAACACAGAACTGGAAAGGCAGATAGAATCATTGCCCAGAAAAGACTTCGCCCGCCAAGCCTTGCAAAATTCGTATGCAATAAAAGTCGGTCATATGGAAGAAGGCATACAGTTTTCAAATTTATATGCTCCTGAACACCTTATCATACAAGTAGATAACTGGGAGCCTCTGAGCAGAAAAGTACAAAATGCAGGTTCGGTGTTTTTAGGACACTTAACTCCGGAAAGCGCTGGTGATTATGCCTCCGGCACCAACCATACTTTACCTACATCCGGTTACGCGAGAGCTTATTCAGGAGTATCCGTAGATTCTTTTATCAAAAAAATAACCTTTCAAACTTTAACAGAAGAAGGAGTCCGGCAGATCGGGAATGTAGTAGAAACTTTAGCTCAGGTAGAAGAGCTCGAAGGGCATAAACGTGCCATGGCCATCCGAGCAAAGAAAGAATAGACTAAAGCCTCATTCACTCTTGGTATCTTACCAGAGAGATAATATTCGGAGTCGCTTTTTTGAGGTTTTCTCTTCCACCTAAGTAGTCTAGCTCCACGATAAAAGAAAAGGCAGAAACTATTCCGCCTAATTTATTAACGAGTTGAGTAGCGGCCGATACTGTCCCGCCGGTAGCGAGTAGATCGTCATGGATCAATACTCTCTGGCCTTTCTCTATAGAGTCTGCATGTATTTCTATGGAGGTTTTGCCATACTCCAGATTATATTCCTGTGAAAGCTTATCAAATGGAAGTTTTCCTTCTTTGCGGATCATAATGAAAGGTTTCTGTAAACGGCTTGCCAGAAGAAAACCAAAAAGCAGCCCTCTACTTTCTACACCGGCAACCACATCAAATTCAATCTTTCTTAAACTTAAAATCATCTCTTCAAGTATTTCACTGCAAAGTTGGGGATCTTGCAAAATTGGAGTAATATCTCTAAAAATCACTCCTTTACGTGGGAAATCTACTATACTCCTTAGTTTTCTTTTAATCTTATCTTCAATCATTCTGCCTTTTTGAAACTCAAATATGGAAAAACTTTTGAGACTTTTTCCAAGTTGATTCCTTTTATTTTTCGAATCTCCTCAAAATGTTCAAAATCACCGTGCTGCATACGATAGTTTACTATGATTTTAGCTTCCTTTCTATTGACATACGGATGTTTTGCCAACTCTACCTCATTAATAACGTTAATATCTATTTTGTTATAATTATTTGAGTCCGATAGAGTTAGTTTCGGTTTGATTGCCTGGAAAAGCTCTTCTTCGATACCGTATACTTCTTTGATTTGATCTATGCTATAAAAGCCTCCCAAAGCTTTTTTAAAATTGATGATCCTTTGCGATAAAACCGGCCCAATCCCTCTTATTTTTTTCCATTCTGTCGTATCTGCCGCGTTTATATTTATCTTGTAATCCGCTTCATCCTTTTTAGAAGTATTTTCTGTAGTTTTTTTCTCAAAATTACCGCTTCGTTCAAATTTATTTTCTTTTTCTATTTCTTCTTTCCCGGGAATAATCTGAATATACGGCTCTACGGCTATATAAAATTCATCAGAAATCACATAAACTTTTTTCAAATCCTCTTTATCTCTAAACCTTCCTCCCCGTTCTTGGTAATATAAGACCACATCTGCCTGTGCTTCACTCAAACCCAACCGTACCCACTCCTGCCTGGAAAGGGTATTGGGATCAAAGTCAAAATATTGTATTTCTTTTTTATCCGAATAAAGTTGTTCTTCTACTTCCTCTTCTTCTATTTCAGCTACAGAATCTTTAAGATATTCAATAAAAACCTCCATATCTTGGCTTTTTCGCATATTGCGGTACAGCCAAGGCGCGATAAAAGAGATGATAATCAATAATATAATGATAAAGAAAGCGCTTCTTTCTTTTCTGGTCAACGAAAAAATAGGTTTAAAATCCATTTTTTACAGCTGTTTAAAAATGAACAATCCACATCAATAATTGAAAATTTACACGTATACCCTATGATTTATAATATGGATAGTTAAATTTGCCAATATAATTTCAATTAAAAAAATGTATTGGGTCCGTCCTCCTTCTTTTTTAAAGTGGTATTATCGGGATATGACCTGGCGTAAATCCCGGTCAGACAAAACGATCTATCTAACTTTTGATGATGGTCCTATTCCCGAGCTTACTCCTTTTGTTTTAGACATTTTAAAAAAACACGGGATCAAAGCTACTTTTTTTTGTGTCGGAGAAAACATTCAAAAACACTCTGATTTATTCCGTCGTTTATCAGCAGAAGGGCACCGTATCGGAAACCATACTTACCATCATTTAAAAGGCTGGGATTACGACACCAAAAGCTACATAGAGGATGTCAAAAAATGTCAAGAGCTGACACAGACAAGTCTATTTCGTCCTCCGTATGGAAAAATAAAAAAATCACAAATTAAAATCTTAAAAGAAGATTTTGAACTGATAATGTGGGATGTCCTGTCGGGCGACTTCGATACTTCTCTTGCTCCCGCCTCTTGTTATGATAACGTCATTAAATACACACGCCCGGGCTCCATTCTTGTTTTTCATGATAATTTAAAAGCTATTTCCCGGTTGAAACACACACTCCCGCGCATCATAGAACACTTTAAAGCTCAAGGGTATACTTTCGGATTACTTTAAAAAACCGGGTACTTTTACTTCGTATTCTTCTGTATGCCGAACGCTAAAAAAACCTAAAGCACCGTTCGAAATATTGGAAGTAGGATTTCCTGGAGATGCACTTGCCAAGCTCGTCATTTGATATTCGTTCCAATATTTATATACGGCCGAATCAATGGTAGAGCGGGTCAGTTTCACCTCATCTCCTTCTTTAAGATCGTTATCTTTATTTGACAATCTGTGTTCTACATTCAAGCCGTTGTTAAATTTATCTGAGGAAACATTAATAAACTCCATAGCTCCATTATTGACAGACATGTTGTATTTATAAAAATTTGCTTCTTCAGGCGGATCTTGAAACCGTACGACCAAAAAATAATACTCTTTGCCAAAGACATTTTCCTCCACAAAACCCAAAGTATCTACCTCTACATATTTCGGCATTGTAGAATACGCTGTAAACAATTCGCCATCGATATTGACATTCAATTTATACCGTTCACCTTCTACAGGTTTAAAGTTTAGATTTATATAATTTCCTTCCCCTATATGTGAAAAGCGGTTAATCTGTCCTTTGCTATTCTCCACTTGTACTCTCGCCTGATCAATTCCTTTCTTGGGCCTCACATCGTTCAAACGGGTTGTCTGAGATATTTTAATGATCTGTTTGTTTGAAAGGTTGTGCAGATCGGCTTCAATAACATATTTAGGTTCTGCGTCTTTTACAGGCAGATCTATAATATCTTCGCAAGAAGATAAAAAAAGAACAGTACTACATAAAAAAATAATATATTTCATTATTAAAACTTAAAGTTCCATGTAACCGATGGAATAATACCAAACAAAGCCACACGGTAAGTATCAATTTGATTTTTGTTTATTTCATTTTCACGAAAATCAATCAGGTAAGCATTTTTTCGATTATAGGCATTATATACTCCAAATGACCAACTTGAATGCCATTTCTTATGGTCATTTTTAGGCTCGTAAGTAGCTGATAAATCCCAACGGTGATAATCGGGCATACGGTCAGCATTTCTATCCGTATAATAATACATAGTCTGATTTTCTATTTCATATTTCCCCCGTGGAAAGGTAACTGCATTTCCAGTGAAATATGTAAAAGCGGAACCAAGGGTCCATTTTTCAGAAAGCTGATACATCAATACCAGAGACAGATCGTGCATACGATCCTGGCGTGCATTATACCAATTTCCATTATTTATTGGATCAATCTGCCGTTCGCTTTTTGACAAGGTATAACTGAGCCACCCGCTCAACCGGCCCTTATTTTTTTCAAGTATCCATTCCAAGCCATACGACCTACCTTTCCCATATAAAAGCTCACCCTCCAGATAGACATTGGCCTGTAGATCTGCTCCATTTCTAAAATCAATCTGATTTTGCATCCATTTGTAATAACTCTCTATAGAAAGTTCATACCGTTCTCCAAAAACATGTCGAAAATACCCTGCACTTACCTGATCGACAACCTGCGGTTTGACATTTTTACTGCTGATCACATATTGATCCGTAGGCAAACTCGAAGTCGTATTGGTAAGCTTATGTAAGTTTTGGGTAACTCTATTATAAGATGCTTTGATACTGCTCTGCGCATTCAATAAATAACGCATAGACCACCGGGGTTCCAAATTTAGATAATGCTTTACGATGTCAGATGAGCGATAAGTCTCTTCGGACTCTCTTATTCCGTCTGCATCAAAACCGTAAAATGTCCCGGGTCCCAAAGCCATGAAGTTATTGATCCGTAAACCAGTAATCGTCGAAATCCGTTCATTCCACTTCCATTCATAAGAGGCATATCCATCAAGTTCAATTCCCCTGCGGCTTTCAATCCCCAGATCATTCACACCGGTATTTTCCCGGGCACTGATGCTGGCAGGATTTACATTTCTATATAAAAAATGAAGGCCGAACTTGAGTTTATTATTTGAAGAAGTATAGTAGTCAAAGTCTTGCTTGAAGTTTAGATTTTGAATGACACTTGAGATTTCAAAGTCCGCATTACTAGCCTGCACATCTACATTATAAGTGAAATCACTATAAATCAAAGATGTATTACTGAAAATTTTTTGATTAAAAATATGATTCCACCGCATGGTAGCTGTGCGGTTTCCCCAATCGAAACTGAATAAATCGGAATATGACATAGCATCCCGCCCAAAATAGCCTGATACAAAAAGGGTGTTCCTGTCATCCAGTTCAAAGTTTAATTTAGTATTAAAGTCATAAAAATATAGACTACTTTCATTGATGTCTTTATCTTTAGACAGTTTCAAAAATAAATCAGCATATGTCCGCCGGCCACTCAGCATAAAAGAGCTTTTTCCTTTTTTCAGGGGCCCTTCTAATTTCAAACGGGAAGCAATTAAGCCTATCCCTCCTTCCCCCCGCAAATCTTTTTTATTACCTTCTAACATTTTAACATCCATCACAGAGGATGCCCGCCCTCCAAATTGAGCCGGTATGCCCCCTTTGTACAAGCTTACATCTTTTATAGCATCGGAATTAAATGTAGAAAAGAAACCCAAAAGGTGTGAAGTATTATACACAGTCGCTTCGTCCAATAAAATTAAGTTTTGGTCCCCTCCCCCTCCTCTTACATAAAAATCTGTACTTCCTTCTCCTCCTGACGTCACTCCCGGCAAAAGTTGAATTGTCTTTAAAACATCCCTCTCCCCAAAAATAACCGGAATATTTTTCAATTCTTCTATTTGTAGTTTTGTTTGCCCCATTTGCGGACTGCGTAATATAGATTGTTCCCTCTGATTGGATATTACCACTTCATCCAACACCTTCGACTGCCTGGTCAGCTCTACGTCCAAACGCTGATCAGTATGTAAAGAAAGCGTTTTAAGCTCCACTTCATATCCTACGTGCGAAACCAAAACCGTAACCTCTCCTTTAGGAATAGATAAGGAAAAATAACCATAAGAGTTTGTAGATACACTGTTGCCTCCATCCAAGACTTGAATAGTGGAACCAATTAGTCTTTCTCCAGAACTGCTATCGCTTACGTACCCATTCAGCACATAGTCTTGGCCTTTGGAAATTTGGGGCAGGGAAAAGAATACAGCAAAAAATAATATTAAGACCCTCACTTTAATCAAAATCCGCTACTCTATAAACAGATAAAAAATAAATCATTCAACTTCTTTTGTGAAAAAATCATTAAAAAATGTGAGTTGATATAAGATGGATTTCTCCCAATAGTCCCAATTATGTTTCCCCGGCATAGTTAGATAACGGTGTGGAATATTCAAGTAGTTTAACCGTTTATGTAAATTTTGATTTACTTCATAAAAGAAATCTTGTTCCCCACAGTCAACAAACAATTCCAATCCAAGCTCAGGTCTGTATAAATGGAGCATTTCTATTACTGTATTATTTTCCCATTTACTTTTATTTTCTGCATACTCACCTAACCGTTCCTTTATCTCCCAATTATTGGGAAAAGGACGGAAATCTACGCCACCCGCTGTACTTCCGGCTGCTCCATACACTTCCTGATGTTTGAGGGCAAGGTATAAAGCCCCATGACCTCCCATGCTCAGTCCTGTAATTCCCCGGTGGTTTCTATCTTTCGACACTCCATAATTCGATTCTATGTAGCTCAACAGCTCAGCAGTAATAAAAGTTTCATATTGATATTGTTTATCTTCTTCTATATCCCAATACCAGCTTCCGTGTCCCCCATCGGGAGATACAATCAAAATACCGTATTGATCGGCCAGCTCTTTAATATGAGGGGCGCGCTCTACCCAGTTGCTATAATTTCCACCATATCCATGTAGAAGATACAGGGTAGCCAGATTTTCGTTTCGTTCACCTTCCGGCTGTATAACAACAGTTTTGATGTCTTTATCCATTGCCCGGCTGTAGATCTCTATCGTATCTACCTCAGCTCCATGTACATTACATTGAAAAACAAAAAAAACCAACGATATAAAGATAAAAGTTTGATTTAACTTTCTTATCAGCCTGTTTTTTTCCATATTATTACGATTAATTAAAGTTCGATTATTCCTCTCCGGTCAATGCCGATAAAAAGTTTTTCCGGAAGACCTCATCTTTTTCACTAAGCTCAAAAACAGATTGATGCGTATCCAAAACAGCAAACATTTCGGCTTCTGCACCGTATGAGTTATCAAAAAACAGTTTAAAACTGAAGGTACCTGACTGAGGTAATTCAATATCTTGATTATTAGATGAAAATACCAGAGGTTCTAAAGTTTCTTCCGTCATCTGTCCACTGCTTTCTTCTTTAAAAAGTCCGGAAACACTTTCCACATAATTATCCGATTCTTCTCCTAAAGTGCGAAAGCGGATTGTTCCCTTTTTAAATCCATTCTCTTCATCGACATGTCCTTCATAGGTTACGCCTGCTGTAATAAATTTCAGGACTTCAATTTCTAAACCTACCGTATCTTCTTCAAAAAGAGAAATAGCGCGGTACACTATAGATGAGTCTGTTTCTGCACTTTCAGACAATTCAAAGCGAAAAGTCTGCTTTTCAGCTTCTTTATTGTGTACAAGCGAAATTATCCCCTGCGTATCTTCTTTCTTTTCCTGCGAAGGATTATTACAAGAAGTAAATAAGCATACAGGAATTAGAATCAAGTAAAATATATTAATCTTTTTCATCGTTTATTATTTTAGATAGCTTACATAAAGGTAATAAAATTATTTCTGTAGCAAAGCATCATACAGTATCTCTATAGGGTGATAACTTTCCCGGTTTGCTCCATCGCGTATTTGATGCCGGCAAGAAGTACCCGGCGCAGCTATGAGTGCGTCTTTGTTTTTCCTTACTTCCGGCAGAAGATCCAATTCAGAAACTTTCATGGAAACATTAAAGTGTTCTTTTTCATATCCAAAAGAGCCGGCCATGCCACAGCATCCCGAATTGATAATTTCTACCTGACTCTCCGGTATAATTTTTAATAATTTTTCAGAAAAAAGCTGAAGATCAAAAGCTTTTTGATAACAATGTCCGTGCAATTTGACAGGCTTACCAAGGGCAGCGAACTGCTCAGAACGGATATTTCCTTTCTCCCATTCATTGACCAGAAATTCTTCGATTAAATAAGAATTCCGGGCTAGTTTTTTGGCCGTGTCTGATCGTTCTTTATCTGCTAAGTCTAAATATTCATCCCTAAAGGTTAATATCGCAGAAGGTTCTATGCCGATCAAGGGCGTTTCATCTGAGATGATCTCCCCCAACAGTTGAATGTTTTTATTTGCTATTTTTTTCGCTTTCCGTACAAACCCTTTGGACAGAAATGTACGGCCACTTTCCAGGTGTGCAGGCACCCATACTTCATAACCCAATGCTGTGAGCAATTGATACGCTTTTTTGCCTATAGGCGTATCGTTGTAATCTGTAAATTCATCACAAAACAGATAAACCTTCCGATCTTTCGGCAACGTTTTCTGTTGTTTTATCCATTTCCTAAGCGTAGGTGAATACACTTTCGGGAGAGAGCGTTTTTTGGCAAATCCAATAGTGGATTTCACCAGAGAGGAAGTCCATTTGCGCTGGATGACCCAATTATACAAAGGAGCCATATAAGAAGCTAACTTTTGAGATTGAGTAAAGTGGGCTATCACCTTACTGCGGAAAGGGCTTCCATTTGCATCGTAATAATGTTGCAAAAACTCCGCTTTCATCTTTGCTACATCTACCTGTGAAGGGCATTCAGACTTACATGCTTTACAACTCAGGCAAAGATCCATCACTTCTAAAATCTCTTTGTGGTCATATTTGTTTTCCTGAGTGGAATTGGTGAGAAACTGACGTAAAAGATTAGCTCTCGCCCGGGTAGTATCCTGCTCATTCCGGGTAGCCATAAAGGAAGGGCACATCGTTCCTCCGCTCAAATGTGTTTTTCGGCAATCGCCAGACCCCGAACATTTTTCGGCTAATCGCAAAATCCCCTCTTCTTTTGAGAAATCAAATATAGTCTGCACAGGCTTTTTCACCTCATGCTCATAACGCAGGTGAGTATCCATGGGCGGGGTATTGACGATTTTCTTGGGGTTGAACAAGCCCTGGGGATCAAAGATCTGCTTCACTTCCTCCAACAGCTTATAGGCTTCTTTGCCCAATACTTTAGGGATAAACTCCCCTCTCAGCCGTCCGTCTCCGTGCTCGCCCGAAAGCGAACCGTTATACTTCAATACTAAATCTGTGGTTTTCTCTAAGATTCTCCTGAACTTCTGCTTGCCTGTGGCTGTTTTTAAATTAATGAAAGGCTCTATATGCAGTTCCCCTGCACCTGCATGTGCATAATAAGAAGCATGGACATTTTCTTTTTTCAGCAAAGCCTGCACTTCCGTTACATATTCCGGTAAATCATCAGGAGACACTGCACAATCTTCAATTAAATTCACCGGTTGTTCTTCGCCGGGCAGGTTACGGATTAAGCCTAATCCCGCTTTTCGCACTTCCCATACTTGGTCGGTTTTATCGCCCGTCACCCATGAATAAGCGTATCCTAATTTATTTTCTATTAAATCCTGCTTTAATCTTTCTCCTTTCTGAACTATTTCTTCGGTTGTTTGCCCACGAAACTCTATTATTAATAAAGCTTCGGGATCGCCTTCAATAAAAAAACGATTGTGCTTATATACCGGATGATCTTTGGTGAAATCCATGATGTATTTATCCACCAATTCCGAAGCTTCCGGTCTGTGCGTCAACGCCAGTTTATTGCCGTGCATACATTCGACCATGTCCGAAAAATGCACACAAAGCAGTCCTATTTCTTTGGGCGGCAAAGGCATCAATTTCAGTTTCGCTTCGGTAATAAAGCCGAGGGTTCCTTCCGAACCCGCCAAAAGGCGACAAAGATTAAAATCATCTTCTCTATCGATGAGAAAGTCCAGGGCATAACCTGTATTTCTCCGGGTAATATCCGGTTTTGGAAAGGATTTTCGGATGAGCTCTTTGTTTTTCTCATCCGAGACCAAGCTGTGAATTTTCCGGTAGATTTCCCCTTCTCTATTGGAAAGCTTTTGTTTGGCCGCATATTCTGCTGCGTCCAATTCTTCAAAAATAGCTGTGCTGTTGTCATCCAAAATCACTTCTGCCTCCAAAAGATTGGCACGTGTATCTCCCCAAACAATGGAGTGCAGCCCTGAGGAATTGTTGCCGATCATCCCGCCGATCATCGCCCGGTTGGCAGTGGACGTTTCCGGACCGAACATCAAACCATATTTGGCCAATTCTTTATTCAAGTCATTACGGATAACCCCAGGTTCCACCCTTACCCATTGCTCTTCAACATTTATCTCTACTATTTTGTTGAAGTATTTAGAAACATCTACTATGATTCCGTTTCCTACGACTTGCCCTGCCAAAGACGTACCTGCTGTGCGGGGGATCAAACTGTATTTATTGTCCTGTGCGAAGCGAATCAGCTTCTCCAATCCCTTCCGGCTATACGGGATGGCCACAGCCAATGGGAGCTCCTGATACACGGAAGCATCGGTGGAATACGCTAATAAAAGAGCATTATGCCGAGATTGAGAAAGGTCAAAATACAACTCTCCCTCAAAATGGCCAGCAAATGTTTGAAATGATTCTATATGTGCCACGGTTTATTTTCATTTTGTATAATCAAAACCTGAGTTCGACTATTCTTTACCCGCTCAGAAATAAAATAAACAAGCCTAGACAAGACGCCTTTCTACAGGGGTATCGAGACACCTCAAGCAGAGACAACTCATTATAGTATGTTTATTAATTCCCTTATCCTGTTTTTCTCTTTGAATCCCCCATCTTCTTCCTGGAACCTCCTCGTAATAGCCCGCTATTTCTTCGTCGATTTCAGTCGAACCTGACAGTTTCAAAACGTTCTGAGCAAAAACAATAATCGAACTCAGGTTCAAATGTAGGCAATTATACCTTTTATCGGGAAAAGTAAGAGAAGAGAAATTGGTATTTAAAATGGTTTAAAATAACCCTTCGGTATAAAGACTAAAAAAAAGCCTTCTCAAGAATATCTTTTGAGAAGGCTTTTATCTTATCAGACCTAAAAGATTCCGGCGTTTTTAATCTTCTAAATTAAAATATGATTTTACCTCTTCGTATTTATTTAAGTCCATTCGATCTAATTTATTTTTTTCAGCTTTGGCAACATTCGGCGGAATGGTAACAACCTTCCATTCCAAAGCAGGTAAATATGTATTTTTCATATAGGAAGTATCCCATGAATTATTTCCTTGCAAACCTACGAATAAATCCAACCAGAGGGCATAATCAAGATCCCCGCTATGACTAAAGCGCAGTTCAAGAGTAGTGGCCTTTCCATTTTGATATACCTCATCTTTTACAGGCAGCATGTATACATCCGTAGATCTACCCCTTTTTAACCCTCTTACATAGACCAAAACAACTCCGTCTACTTCACTTTTACTAAGAGCATAAAAACTATTTGTACTATACGGAGTTGACAAGATATCATCCGGCGATGCTCCCCCTCCCCCCGTATCCCATTTGCTGCTGGCTAGGGCAACCCATCCACTCGATCGGACATTCGCATTACCGTCCTCCCCCTTATCTCCTTTTGGGCCTTTCAAACTTGTACCCGAACCCCAACCCGATGAGGTTTTAGGTCCATATAACACGGATGTAGAGGTACGGAAATAAAAATCTCCCACATTTCCTAAGGAAGAAGCAGGCACAGCTGTTCCACTCAAAAACTGGCTTCCGTCCTGCCCTTTTGCCCCGGTGGCTCCCTTATCCCCTTTGTCTCCTTTAGCTCCCGTAGCTCCTCTGTCACCTTTATCTCCCTTGTCTCCTTTAGCTCCCGTAGCTCCTCTGTCGCCTTTATCTCCCTTGTCTCCTTTAGCTCCCGTAGCTCCTTTATCTCCTTTGCTACCTTTGTCGCCTTTTTCGCCTTGGATACTTACCGCCGTTCCCCAGCCCGAAGAAGTTTTAGGCCCATACAGTTCGCTTGAGGAAAGATCCAAATAAAAATCACCTTCATTCCCTAAAGAAGAGGACGGGGATCCTTTGCCGGAAAGAATGGAAGTTCCGTCATCCCCTTTCGCTCCCTTTTCGCCCTGTTTACCTCTTTCTCCCCGCTCTCCCCGTTCTCCCTCAGGCCCCTGAGGACCATCTTTACTGCATTGACTAAACGAAATAAGCATCATTGCGGCCAATATATACACCATTAAGCTTTTCATAGTTATTATTTTTTTATATCTAAACATGTAGGTTATTGGTTACAAGGGTAACCAAATAAAAAAAACAAAACAACATCTAATGAGTATACCCCTCTTTTGAGTGAGCAAACCAGCTGTTTGAATTAGAATTTGAATTTTTATGTAAAAAAATGCTTTTGCGGACAAGTTCCGTATATTTGAAAAAAGACAAAATTTATGTTTACGGGAATAATAGAGACTTTAGGTACAATCGAAAGCATCGAAAAAGACGGAGGAAATATTCATTTTTATATTAAATCATCCCTCTCTCACGAGCTAAAAATAGATCAAAGCTTATCTCATAACGGAGCTTGCCTGACGGTGGTAGGGATTAAAGACAATGTGCATAAAGTTACGGCTATCCAAGAAACACTACAAAAAACCACTTTAAGCACCTGGGAAATAGGAGATATCATAAATTTAGAAAGATGCACTGTGGCCGGCGGAAGATTAGACGGACATATCGTACAAGGTCATGTAGATTTGACCGCTACTTGCATCCACAAAGAAGAGGAAGATGGAAGTTGGTTATTTACTTTCGAACACGAACAATCCCCGGAAAACATCACCGTGGAAAAAGGGTCTATTGCCTTGGATGGCATTAGCTTGACTGTCGTCAATTCCACTTACAATCAATTTTCTGTGGCTATTATACCCTATACTATTGCACACACCAATC
>JAJYRG010000044.1 GCA_021794195.1 Bacteroidota bacterium | reverse complement strand
TCCCCTAAAATAAGGTTTTCTTAACAAAATACCGCTTTCTTTTGAAATATTTGCAGAACCGCCGTTTTGCAGAGACCCTGATGAGAGGGGCTCATAAGACAAACATCATCGTTTTTCCCGAGATTAACATCCTTCCTGAAACGAAGTGAAGGATCTCAACCCTATTTAGGGAAGGTCAGTGCCACAATTGTCACGAGTCACAAATTACCCGTTACAAAAGAAAGCACAAGCCCTTCCTGACGGAAAGGGTCGCCTGATAAATATTTGCCGATAGCCTCGACCCTCCATTATCAACTATTCTCTAACGACAAGTTACCAGTCACTATTCACCGGTCGCTAAAGAAAGCACGGGTTTTGATATACTTTTGCGGTCAAAAGTATGAAGGACAAGCCCCTATAGGAGCGAAATAACCATAGCATAGGGCGCTGCCCTATGCATATAAATGCCAGTTTCGGAGCGACATATTCCGTTTGCCGTTTTATTTCTTAATGCTGGCGCTTGCTCTCCTGAGCAGTGCCTTTTGAAATATAAAGTGTAACTTTTTTACTATTGAGTCCCGCTCATGACCGCGGGGGCCTAGTCCTTGGAGGCACCCAAGGACCAAAGTGCTTCTCCCGTTTTGAGAGGTCCTGTCGCACTTTACTCTCCCACAAGCCCTGCACAGCACAGGCTGACTCCGCATTTCCCTCTGCTCATCCCAATACATGCGGAGCGGCTTCGCCTTAAGGCCTTTCCCCTCCCACAGTCCCCCTCTGTGCAGGGCTTCTAACCGGCCTTGGTAAAACGGGAGGACGCTAGATCGGGATTTACTTATCTAATTTAAAATTAGCTTTAAAGATTTTAAGCACAAGCCCTTCCTGACCGAAAAGGTCGCCTGATAAATATTTGCCGCCAGCCTCGATCCTCATTATCAACTATTCTCTAACGATAAGTTACCAGTCATTATTCCCCGGTCACAAAAAAAGCACGGGTTTTGCCCATACTTTTGCGGTCAAAAGTATGAAGAAAATAAAAATTGTCTTTTTATTTCTTAATGCTGGCGCTTGCTTTCCAAAACAGTGCCTTTTGATAAAAAAAGTGTTCCTTTTTTATTTTTTGGATCCAATATTTTTCAGCATAATTTTGGTAATAGCGCTTAGCGGATATTCCGGTTTCCACCCCCAATCTTCTTGTGCATAGCTATCTTCTATGCTTTTTGGCCAGCTGTCTGCGATGATTTGGCGGGGATCATTCTTCTTATAAGTGATTTGAAAGCCCGGAATCTCTTTTTGGATATCTTTCGCTATATCTTTAGGGGCAAAAGAAAGTCCACCCAAATTATAACTGGATCGTATTCTTATATTTTCAGCGGGTGCTTCCATTAATTGTAAAGTGGCTCTCACGGCATCGTCCATATATAACATAGGCAACTCCGTGTCTGCCGAAAGAAAGCACTCATAATGTCCTTTTTCAAGCGCTTCCTTATATATATCAATAGCATAATCTGTAGTTCCTCCACCGGGAATGGTTTTCCAAGAGATAAGCCCGGGATAGCGAATGCTTCGGATATCTAAATTATGTTTGTTGTAATAATATTCACAAAGTCTTTCCCCAGCCAGTTTGCTGATACCATAGATTGTTTGTGGATCCATAGTGCAGTACTGTGGGGTGTTTTCTTTTGGAGAATTGGGGCCAAACGCGCCTATAGAGCTCGGCCAAAAAACCTTGTTGGCTTTTGTTTTTACAGCTAAATCCAATACATTCAGTAAGCTTGTCATATTTAGGTCCCAGGCTTTTTCAGGGTAATTTTCTGCTGTTGCAGAAAGCATGGCAGCCATCAAATATACTTGCGTGGGTTGGTGTTTTTTGAAAAGTTCTTCTACAGACTGCTTATCCAATACATCTTGTTGATAAAAAACAACGCCTTTATCTAAAAAATCAGGCTCTTTAATATCTGTAGTAATCACATTCTCGGCTCCATGCTTTTGTCGCAGGGATGTAGCTAACTCTGTGCCTATTTGACCATTAGCTCCTAAAATTATGATTGTCTCACTCATGAGGGCAAATATAGGTTATTTTTTTAGAAAAAAACTTATTCCTCTTCGGCTCTCTTAAAGACAAAGCTGTCTTTGAACCGCTCTCTTTCTCCAAGATTGTTAAATATCTCTGCGACATAAATGTATATGCCAGAGGGGCATAGCCGGTTGTAATCATCCTCTCCAAACCAGTGTATTTCTCCTTTAGTACCCAAACTCTGGTTCTTATGCAATCGTTTTACTAAAATTCCTTTATCGTTGTAAATATAAAAATCACACATGGGATTATCCATAATAAGCTGATATTTTAGGATCAATCGGTCTTGTCCGGGTACATGCGGAGCAAATACTTTTGAAACAAGATCGAAAGAATTTTTCGCTAAAAATTCATCTTTGTTTTTAGAGTTTTCATACCCCGGAGTGGCCCCCCCTATTAAAGTAGATGCAGATGTAAAATTGCCAGACTGATGGGTCGGTGACCACAGGTCTTGACGCTCTAAAGATATTCCTTTGGTATTTTTTATAAAAGGTTGATGGAAATCATCGGTATAGTGTAAACTGTCGATCTGTTTATCCTGATAGAATAGGGTGACTTCTCCTCTTTGGCTGTAAAAAGGGGGAAGGGAGGGCATTTCAAGTACGTTTTCAGTACGGGTATTTGGATAATGACCCTGTAGTCTGTTTTTGTCGGTTGTTAACACCTTATACTCATCAGGATAAATATAATAGGGAGCTGGACTAATAGGCCTGTTGCCGAGATACCAATGGCTGAGATCGAAAGTGTGATTTGAAGTATTGTATATTTCAACGAACTTGACCCCCTTATCTTTGGGGTGAGGTAGAATTTCGGAAATAACGATATCGTTATAGTCGGGATATTCAGGAGCGAAGACCGGGGTTTCTATCCTTTGCTTGTCTGTGCCGCATTGTATAGCTTCACTTTTTAACAGATAAGCTTTGTTTTTTAGGATTTCTTTGCCGAAATGTAGAACAAGGGTGTCTGTACCCCTACTTTCTATATGGCTATTATGGCCTATCTCTGGAAATAACTCAATTTTTTCAGGAATTAGAGTAGCATGAACGCGTAGAGTGAGGGTATGTGCTTTTACCTCCAAAATGTCCAATTGAATTTCCGGCCACTTTTTAGAGTGATAAAGACTGTTTTTAGCGCCGGGGCTTCCTCCGGTTTTTGCAATGCTTGAGGACCAGTTTTCAGGAATGTGACAAGGGATATTCGGATTGATCCTTTCTAAGCTCCATCCCCCTCTTCGTTTCGTTGCACTATCATGCCACATGTGAGAATAACGAAACTCTTCTATGAGACTGTCTTGGTCTGACAGCAAGGAGAGGCTTGCTTCCTGATTATGTAATGCCGGCCAATTTTCAATCCCGATTGTGTTGCCATATTTGGTAAACTCTGATACTCTTTCTTTTTGAGTTAAGATGACATATTGCCCTTTGCTGAGTATAAACTCTGGAAGTACAAAGCTTCTTTGATTCACATTGATTTTGAAGCCCCTGAGATTGATGTTTTCTTTGCCGGGATTGTGTAGCTCTATATATTCATATCGCGGTAGGGTAGCATTATTCGGATTAACCATCAGCTCATTGATAATTACAGAAGGTGTTTGAGCAAAAGCCTTCGTCTTTATACAGTTATAAAAAACAAATATTGTATATAAACACAAGAAGTATATGATATTTTTAAAGAAAATCATTTTATCATCAGAAATTGGTAATAAACCTTTGATTTAATTGTATATATGTTATTTAGAGCATTAGTTCTAATTAGGTTTTCGTATATTTGCTGATATAATCTGTATTAAATATAAGTAATTTCATTTAAAGTTAGTTATTATGAAAATAGCGGTAGTAGGAGCTACGGGTTTGGTGGGCTCTGAAATAATCAAAGTGTTAGAAGAGCGGGACTTCCCGGTGACGGAATTATTACCTGTTGCTTCGGCGAGAAGTAAAGGTAAAGAGGTAGCTTTCAAAGGTAAGAAGTATAAGATAGTCACACTTGATGAAGCTGTTACATTAAAACCTGACTTAGCTATATTTTCTGCAGGAGGGTCAGTTTCCAAAGAATATGCTGAGAAATTTGCGAAAGCAGGTACAAAAGTAGTGGATAACTCCTCCGCATGGAGAATGGATCCGGCTATAAAGTTAGTCGTACCTGAAGTAAATGGAAATGCTCTCACAAAAGAAGATGAAATCATAGCCAATCCAAATTGTTCGACTACTCAAATGGTGTTGGTTTTAAAGCCTTTACATGACAGATATAAAATTAAAAGAGTGGTTGTGTCTACTTATCAGTCCATTACCGGTACAGGCGTAAAAGCAGTGGAACAGATGGAAAATGAAAGAGCAGGCATAAAAGGAGAGATGGCTTATCCTTATCCTATAGATAAGAATATTTTACCTCATATTGATGATTTTCAAGAAAATGGATACACCAAAGAGGAAATGAAGATGATCAATGAAACGAAGAAAATATTAGATGATTATTCGATTGAACTGACAGCAACTACGGTTAGAATCCCGGTCGTTGGGGGGCATGCCGAGTCTATTAACATCGAGTTCGAAAAGGATTTTGATGTGGATGAAGTCCGCAGTCTTTTGGCAACTCAGGAAGGGGTAGTGATCAAAGATAATCCTACCCGGTTGGAGTACCCTATGCCTATTGACTCGCATGGGCGGGATGAAGTTTTTGTAGGAAGAATACGCCGGGATGAATCACAGGCTAACACGCTAAACCTATGGGTGGTAGCAGATAACCTGCGTAAGGGAGCAGCGACAAACTCGGTTCAGATAGCTGAATATCTTTTTAAAAATGATTTGATATAATTGATAACCCGAGGGGCAATTAGTCGAACTGAGGAGGATAACTATTCTGGCTCAATAAAATAAGAGTGTCTTAAAAACCAAACGTTGTCGCCATTGCGGGAAAGAGGAACGACGACGAAGCCATCTGGCGGGAGCAAAACGTAGGATAGCCCCTGTAAGGAGCGAAATAACATTAGCATAGGGCAACGCCCTATGCATAATGACAGTTTCAGTTTAGCTCTGGAAGAGTGGCATATTCCGCTTGCTGTTTTCTTTATTAGGTTCCGCTCAATAGCCGCGGGAGCCTAGTCCTTGGAAGCATCACAACCGAGCGGAGCGAGTTCATGGATTCCTTAAAAATATGCTGGCGCTTGCTCTCCTGAGCAGTGCCTTTTGAAATATAAAGTGTAGCTTTTTTACTATTGAGTCCCGCTCATGACCGCGGAGGTCTAGCCCTTGGAGGCACCCAAGGGCCAAGGTGCTTTTCCCGTTTTGAGAGGTCTCATCCCTCCAGTCTCTCCCACAAGCCCTGCACAGCACAGGCTGACTCCGCATTCCCCCAACTCATCCCATGACATGCGGAGCGGCTTCGCCTTAAGGCCTTTTCCCTTCCGCAATGCCTTCTCTGTGCAGGACTTCTACCCGACCTTGGTAAAACGGGAGGACGCTAGATCGGGATTTACTGTCCTGAGTCTTGCTTTCAAAAACTTAACGTACTACCCCCTTCCTGACCGAAAAGGTCGCCTGATAAATATTTGCCGATAGCAGAAAGAAAGCATGAGCATAAGCCGCTAAGGCAAAGATTTTAAGCGACGAGTTTTGATATACTTTTGCGGTCAAAAGTATGAAGAAAATGAAAATAAAAGTTATCTTTTTTTTCTTAATGCTGGCGCTTGCTCTCCTGAGCAGTGCCTTTTGAAATATAAAGTGTAGCTTTTTTACTATTGAGTCCCGCTCATGACCGCGGAGGTCTAGCCCTTGGAGGCACCCAAGGGCCAAGGTGCTTTTCCCGTTTTGAGAGGTCTCATCCCTCCAGTCTCTCCCACAAGCCCTGCACAGCACAGGCTGACTCCGCATTCCCCCAACTCATCCCATGACATGCGGAGCGGCTTCGCCTTAAGGCCTTTTCCCTTCCGCAATGCCTTCTCTGTGCAGGACTTCTACCCGACCTTGGTAAAACGGGAGGACGCTAGATCGGGATTTACTGTCCTGAGTCTTGCTTTCAAAAACTTAACGTACTACCCCCTTCCTGACCGAAAAGGTCGCCTGATAAATATTTGCCGATAGCAGAAAGAAAGCATGAGCATAAGCCGCTAAGGCAAAGATTTTAAGCGACGAGTTTTGCGTATACTTTTGACCGCAAAAGTATACGCAAAATGAAAAGCAAAGTTTTATGAAAGCTTGTCGGTGTTGTCACCGACAAGAGGTATTATTTTCATTTATTAAATGAAAGAAACAAACACCTTTAGCCTGTGGTTGGGTATTGTCAATAGCTGAATATCTTTTTAAAAATGATTTGATATAGTTTGATAACCCGAGGGGCAGTTAGTCGAACTGAGGAGGGTAACTATTCTAATTCAATAAAAAAAGGAGCGGAAAATTTTCCGCTCCTTTTTTTATTGAATTATGGATTTGACAGTTATTTATCTTACGGGTTTAAATTCCCAAGTATCGTCAAATTTATTGCTGCCGTTTGCTCCTGTAGTGATATAACCTTTGCTGTCACTTGAGAAAGATACAGCATCTTCCCGTGCTGAGCCTAAGAAAGCCTGGCTGTCTCCGGACCACCGATCTGCACTTGGGTCGTATTTCCAAACAGTATTAATGACATTCCCTTTTTTCCCACCTACCAGAAAAGCGTTATTTCCGATAACAAAAGTAGAAGCTGCTTGACGGGTAACATCATACGTACTGTTGCTGTCGTCTATTTTGAGATCTCTCAAAGGTTTCCACTCATCCCCATCGAAGGAGTAAAAATCTTCCGGATACTGATTGTTGTCAATACCGCCGCCTACATAAGCTTTGTCGCCAATGACGAAAGCAAAAGCGTTTTTACGCTTATACTTAAAGGTGGTACTTATTTGTGTCCACGTGTCGTTTGTGGGATCGTATTTATAGAAATCTTTAAAAGTTTTATCCTTTTCGTTAGCTCCTAAACCAACATATCCATATCCATCTAATGCGAAAGCTACAGCACCGTGTCTGCCTTCACCTGGAAAATCGGCGATTTGAGACCAGCTGTTTGAGCTGGGATCGTATTTATAAAAATCTGTTAATGCAGTTTCCCCATCGAAACCTGATCCCACAAATCCTTTACCGTCTATAGCAAATCCTACAGCGCCATGGCGGGCTGACCCTATAAATTCGGCTAAATTTGACCATTCTCCGGAGGATATATCAAATTGCCAAGCATCTTTTACGCGTTCATTGGTCTTAAGTATTCCGGAAACCAAATATCCTTTATCTTCTATTTGGAAAGAGGCAGCTCCATTTCGCGGATCCCCATCAAAGGCAGAAGCTCTTGTCCATTCTGTTGGTCCTGTATCCGTATTGCTGTCCTTGTCGTCACTTTTTTTACATGAGTTAAATGAAGCTAACGCCACGGAGCAAGCTAAAAAGAATAATAGCAAGTTTTTCTTGTTCATAAACTATTCAAATTGAGTATATACTATGTTTAATTTAATTTTCGGTATTTGATTTTCTTTAGCAATAAGCAGAGTGTTTGTCGAATTAAACAACCTGTTTATCCCTGCGCTTAACATCAGCGTTTTTCCTGCATTTTGGGGCTCGTTAACCGTTTTGATATATTCGATGAGATCAAACTCATACCTCCCATCTTTCCCGGTAGAGTTTCCCGGAATATAGAGAGCATTTTGCATTTCGTTGCCTGAGAACGGGTAGGTTACAAAAGAAATCGGATTGTTGTTGTTATTTGCAATAAACAACATAAGTGTTTCCGGTGCCGGATAAGAGCCGTCTATTTTGTTTTTCGTTTCGACAATCAATTCTGCTTTATTAACTGAGACGCCTGGTGTATGCATGAATTCATGTAACGAAGGAATATCTATTTTCGTTACAACACCTGTTCCGCTTTGAATGAAGGTGTCTCCGTTCGTCTCCGAGCTTTTTATTTCCTTTTTTGAAGTACCTAAGTCTTCAAAGTCCGTGTTCGACCGGTCGTAATCAATATTATTATATTGATAATTCCTGTCTCCGGTAACGATTTTCTTCGATTCGCTGGTTTTAAAACCATCACTGCCTGTGTAGGAATAGTTGATCCGGATTTCTACAGAATCCCGAAAGCCGATCACTGTCGTGTTATCGTGATCCGGACGAATAACAAAGCCTTTTAAGTATTCTTGGAAACTCTCCGTATCGGCCATGCGATAGTCGTTAGTAATGATTTGGTCGAATAAGGTTTCTCCCAGCTGATCATCTAAGCGAATATTTAAAGTGTCTAATGTTTTTATTTTAGGATTAAATGTTAACTCCCCAATAGGCGCACTGTCGTAATCAAATTTTTGATTATTAAAAATGGAGGGTTCTTGTACGTATGCCGGAATTTCATAGTTTCCAATGTCACCAGATATATCTGTTCTTTCTATTCGTTCAGAAAGACGATGCACATAAAGTATTTGGTTTGCAGTAGTGTCGCCATAATAATATCTTGGCGTATCTAATTTTAACACTAAACTTAAAGAGTCAAATTCTGCGCCTTCCGGGATTTCGTTTTGATAACTTTCCAATTCTACTCTGAAATAGCTGGATGCCGTTACAGAACCGGTTTCAGCCATGTTGGCTTTACCGATGAGCAAGTTTCCAATGCCATGTGTCGGCAAATAGTCAAGCTGTACAGTAGACGCATGTACAGTCATGCTGTCTATCGTAGATACGCCTAATTTGTCTTCATTTTGCTCTAAAGAAATGGACAAATCTTTGTCACAGCTGCTCAATAAAGCAAATGTACTGAAGGAGATAAAAAATAAATATATATTTTTTTGGAAAATTTCAATCATATTGACTCAATGACTTGCAAAAGTAAACAATCTAAAGCGGTATCCGCGTTATATTATGTTAAAAAAAAGTTCTTTCTGCTATGTGATGCAAATTTAGTAATTTATATTTGTTATAATAATGCTGAGAAGATATAAAATAATCCTGGGAATTATAATCCTAACTGTTGGGGGAATACTTTTTATTTTGACAATTTGGTTATCGGGAACGTACAAGAATAGGGAAGAACTGTTTACATCAAATGCAGAGCGTTTATTATTTAATGTAGTGCAGGATTTTTATCAGCAAAATAAAATTGCGGAAGAAAGAGAAGCGACGGAACCCGTCAGGCTAAGAAGCGCGGACAGACGCATGATACGTATGGTTAAAGAACTGTATCCGGAAATAGATGAAAACAAAATCCGCCGGGAATGGGAGTCGATACAATTAGAGAGGTACAAGACTGCCGACTCTATACGTAAAGCCCGTATAGAGAAAAGAGTGCGTCAAGAACCCCAGCAAATTGTACCTGCATTTCTATTGAGACAAATTGATTTTGATGAGCAGGTGCTCGGGGAAATTTCCGATATGCTTAAAAAAGAACTTTCCGATCAAAGTTTACCGGGTAATTTCCGATTAGCTGTCCAAGAGTTTTCCGATGCTGACAGTATAGAAGCAAGAGTATTGGGGGATAGTGAATTGCTGACCGTTCGCCCAATTTTAGTTGATCCGGGACAAAATCAATATTTGGTCGCTACCTTTGAAAAGCCCTGGAAATATATTCTTTGGAAAATGAACTGGCAGTTGATACTTTCCATACTGTTGGCAAGTACGCTGCTGGGCACTTTCGTTTATTTGATGCGGGTTATTTCTAAACAAAATCGCTTGGGTGTTTTGCGCAAGTCTTTTGTAAACAACATGACGCACGAATTGAAAACCCCAATTTCAACAGTTATGGCAGCTATTGAAGCGGTGCAGCGTTTTGGGGCAAAAGACGATAAGGAAAAGAGCTTTATGTATATCGAGTTGGCGCGGAAGGAGCTGCAGCATCTGGCGAATATGGTAGAACGGGTGCTGCAAATTGATGTGGATGAAAGCCAAAAAATAGCTTTGATCAAAACGGAAGTTGATCTGGTAGCATTGGCAAAAGAGTGTATAGAGACCGTAAAAATAACCTCAGATGAAAAGGTGGATATTGAGCTGGAAAGTAAAGAGAAAAAACTTAAAGTGTTTGCAGATAAATCCCACCTTCGGAATGTGATAAATAATCTTCTTGAAAATGCTATCAAATATTCTTTTGAGTCTGTTGAAATCAAAATCGTATTACTTAAAAAAGACAATGAAGCTATAATAGAAGTGGAAGATAAAGGAAAAGGTATATCACCCGTGCATCAAAAAAATGTATTTGATATGTTTTTTCGTGTTCCGGAAGGAAATGTCCATACTGTCAAGGGGTTTGGCTTAGGGCTGGCGTATGTGAAGCAAATTATTCAATCCCATGACGGGCATGTTGGTTTACAGAGCCAGATAAATAAAGGAAGCAAATTTATAGTTTCTATACCCATCAAGTAAAATGATACGAGTTCTATATGTAGAAGATGAAGCGGCTTTAGCCCTGATAGTCAGAGATAGTTTGATTTCTCATGGATTTGAAGTCATCCATAAACGTAATGGCATGGAGGCTTTGAATGCATTTAAGAAAAAAAACAATGACTTTGACGTTATTCTTTTGGATATTATGATGCCTATAATGGATGGCTTCAGTTTGGCACAGCAAATTCGTAAAATAGATGTTAAAACTCCTATTTTGTTTTTGACAGCCATGACAAGTACAGAAGATGTGGTAAAAGGATTTCGTCTGGGAGCGAATGACTATATTCGTAAACCTTTTAAAATTGAGGAGCTGATTGTGCGTATCGAAGCCTTAACTAAATTACATAAACGAGGAGCATTGGCTGTTGACAAGTATTATGATTTGGGGAAATATAGCTTCGACACATCAAACGGACAGCTGACTTATAAGGAAGAGAAAATAATCTTGTCATTTCGCGAGGCTGAACTGCTTAAAATATTAATTAAACATAAAGAAGAGGTAGTCAGCCGGGAGGAGATAATGAATTTATCGCCAAATGAAGAGCCATACTTTACAGGCCGGAGCTTAGATGTGTTCATCAGTAGATTGCGGAAATACCTCTCTCAAGATGACTCTATCCAAATTGTGAATATCCGCGGAGTGGGTTATAAATTATTAGTTCGATAAATAATATATAAAATATGAAAGCATTAGTGATTGTAGATATGCAAAATGATTTTTTACCGGGAGGCTCCCTTGCTGTAAAAGATGGAGACAAAGTAATACCGGTGATTAACCGTATCCAAAATGAATATGAACTTGTGGTAGCCACACAAGATTGGCACCCTAAAACACACAAAAGTTTTGCTTCGCAGCACACAGGCAGAGAAGTTTTCGATGTTATTACTTTGGATGATGAAGAGCAGGTTTTATGGCCGGATCATTGTGTGCAAGAGACAGAAGGAGCCGATTTTACCAAAGAGTTAGACACGAAAAAAATAGAAGCTATCTTCCGTAAGGGAATGGAAGTGAATATAGATAGTTATAGTGGCTTTTATGACAATGGGAAGAAGAAAAATACGGGTATGCATGGTTTTTTGAAAGACCGGGGAATTACGGAGTTGCATTTTTGTGGGTTGGCGGCAGATTTTTGTGTTTATTTTTCTGCGATGGACGCTTTAAGTTTAGGGTATAGATCGTGTATTTTGACTAAAGGAACAAAAGCTATAGACAAGTCGGGGTATATTGAGAAAAAAGAACTTTTCCTACGGAATGGAGGTGTGTTGATTTAACTTTTTTAAACGAAATAAAGGATAGTATATTAAGAATTCAAACGTGATAAGTAGAAAAGAAAAGATTGTAAGAGAGGCTTTGGCTTTGTTTTCGACCCAAGGATTTGTCGATACTTCGACAAAATTAATCGCAAAGAATGCAGGAGTGTCAGAAGCTTTAATATTTAAGCATTTTAAAAGCAAAGATGCTTTGCTATCCCATATTATCCGTTCGGGCTACCAAAGAATAATTATGGAACATAAAGGGATGCTTACTTACAAGGGACCAAAAGATTTCATCCGAAGGATGCTGTATCTTCCTAATAAATTAGTGAGTGATGCTCCCCAGTTTTGGAAGTTGCAAGAACGGTTGTCCCACCATTCCTTTTCGAGAGCTCAACACGATCAGTTTATGAAGCCGGTGCGCCCGGTAATAAAACGTGCCTTTAAAGAGTTAAACTACGAGGATCCGAAATTGGAAACAGAATTATTGATATTTATAATCGATATGTTATGGAAAAGAGAAGCTTCGGGTGAAATTAAAACTTCTGTTAAAATGGCCCATTTGCTCGCTTTGAAATATGACGTAGAGCCCTGATCAAGCCCGATAAAGGAATAAAATGAAGTATGTAGATAAATTATTGTATTCTTTTGCGTATTTTTGCTACTTGTACAAAGGATAACGCATATCTCCGAAAAGGAATGAAATAGGCTTAAATTATTGCAAAATGTAACTAAAGATTCAATTATGGTAAATAAAACTCTTAAAACGATAATACTTTTCTTAACTGTGGCTTTTACCTTAAGCTGCGCTCAGGAAAAATCAAAAACTACCGAAACTTCTTTTGTGTCTTTTATCAATCAAGAGCATGCATGGGTGGATTCGGTGTTTAACTCTCTAACACCTAAAGAGCGCATTGCGCAATTGTTTATGGTGAGAGCACATAGCAATTTAGGGCAGAACTATATAGATTCCGTAGCCCGGGTTATTGAAGAAGAGCAATTAGGCGGAGTCGTGGTATTTCAAGGGACTCCGGAAGGGCATGTGGGGATGCTAAATAGATATCAAAAGTTGACCAAAGTTCCTCTGCTCACCAGCATTGATGGAGAATGGGGTTTGGGTATGCGATTACCGGATGAAGCGATTTCATACCCTTATCAAATGACTCTGGGCGCTGTGCAAGAGGACGGGTTATTGAGAAAAATGGGAAATGAGATCGGGAAAGATCTGAAGCGTATGGGAATACACTTCAACTTTGCGCCGACGGTAGACATTAATAATAACCCTAAAAACCCTGTTATTGGTTTCAGATCGTTTGGAGACGATAAGCATAAGGTGACGGATAAATCTGAGGCTTATGTCAAGGGATTGATGGATGAAGGGATACTGGCCTCTATTAAACATTTTCCGGGACATGGAGATACCGATGTGGATTCTCATTTCGATCTTCCACAATTAAACTTTACCCGCGAGCGATTGGATGAAGTGGAGCTGTTTCCTTTTAAGGAGCTCATCGATCGGGGGGTACCGTCTGTTATGGTTGGCCATATGCATATTCCTGCCTTAGATGATGAACCCCATGTGTCTTCTTCTATAAGTAGGAAAATAATTACCGATTTGCTGAAAAAGGAGATGGAATTCAAAGGGTTAATCGTTACCGATGCGATGTCGATGAAAGGAGTGAGGAAACATTTTCCTGGTACTGAAGCGGATGTCCGTACCTTACAGGCTGGAAGTGATCTTTTGGAACTTTCTGAGAATAGCGGAAAGGCCATAGCGGCAATTGAAGAAGCTTTGGCGGCGGGAGAGATTTCTCAAGAAGAAGTAGATGAAAAGGTAAAAAGAGTGCTGGCTACTAAATACTGGTTGGGCTTGGATACCTATCAGCCTACTTCCACCGAAAATTTATTGGAAGATATACAGAGAGAAGAATCGAAAGAACTGGTCTCTGCTCTAGCAGAAAAAGCGATCACGGTATTAAACTCTAAAAAAGGAATCGATGATTTTTTACCTGAAAATAAAACGGCAATTATACGCATAGGAATAGACGAAAATCAAGATTTTGAAAGTATCTTATCAGAAAAATTAGAAGATGTTGAGTTCTATAACATTTCTGAAGACGAAGGTGAAGGTTCTTTGAACGAATTGCTTGAAAAGCTTAGTGGGTATAAACAAACGATAATAGCTATTCACGATAAGAACGCCAGGCCGAGATATGCTTTGGATTATTCAGATAATATGATTCGTTTTTTGGAATCTGCAGCAAATGAAAATACAATAACGGTGCTTTTTACCAGTCCGTATATTTTAGATGAATTGCCCGTAAGTAAAAGTGCGTCCTTGGTTTTAGGTTATCAAAATGACGGCTTTATGCAAAGAGCTGCAGCAAAGGTCATCATGAAAGAAATTGATCCCTCTGGTAAACTATCCGTGACGGTCAATGAGGAATATAAGAATGGCGACGGTTTTTGATTTGAGATTGTTAGATTTTTTCTATCCGTGGCATTTTAAAATGCCACGGATAGAAAATCAATAGGAGACGGTTGTGTTCCGAATTTTTAGTTTTCTTCATTAAGAAGTTTTAAAGCATAACTTATACGCTTCACTACTTCGTGTTTGCCTAATAATTCAGCGATTTTAAATACATCCGGGCCAAATTTTCCGCCCACTAACATGATCCGTAAAGGAAGCATGAGAGCGCCCATTTTCATTCCGCTCTCTATGATTTTATCTTTATAAAATTTTTCGATGTTGTCCCGCTTCCATTCTCCCGCTTCTTCAAAGCGGGTTTGAATATTTTCAAAAAATATAGTTTTATCATCGTCCCATTTTTTTGAAATGGGAGAAAGGTCATAATTTTTCGGCTGCTGGAAGAAAAAGCTTGCCTGACTCCAAAAGTCTTCTAAAAAGTTTAAACGCTCTTTTATTTCTTCCAATACAGCGCTGAAATACCCGTCACTAAAATCGGTTAGAGAATGAGCATGTTCATTTAGGATGATTTTTGTTTTTTCTGCGAGTTCGTTATGATCGATCGTATTAATCCAGATGTGGTTGAACCATTTTGCTTTTTCATAATCAAATTTGGCTCCGCTTTTTCCGATTTTATCCAAGGAGAAAGCTTTTATAAGTTCTTCTAAAGTGAATATTTCTTGATCGGTTCCATCGTTCCATCCGAGCAAAGCAAGCATATTGACAAAAGCTTCCGGCAAGAACCCTAATTCTCTAAACCCTGTTGTAAGTTCTCCGCTTTTGGGATCTTTCCAATTCATGGCATAAACAGGGAAACCAAGTCTATCGCCATCTCTTTTACTGAGTTTTCCATTGCCGTCAGGTTTTAAGATAAGTGGGAGATGCGCCCATTCCGGCATTTTGTCTTCCCAGCCTAAATATTTCCACAGTAGTACGTGAATAGGTGCGGATGAAAGCCATTCCTCTCCACGGAATACATGCGATATATCCATGGCATGGTCGTCTACCACTACCGCCAAATGGTAGGTAGGCATGCCATCGGCTTTTAATAAAACTTTATCATCCAATAATTTGGAGTTAAAACTAATTTCTCCACGGATTAAGTCATTAAAAACAATATTTTTATCTACGGGCACCTTCATTCGTATAGTATGAGGGTGATTTTCGGCAATACGTTTTTGTACTTCTGTCTTTGGTAAAGTCAGGGAATTTTTGAGAGATAAGCGATTTTCAGAGCTGTATTTAAAATTTGGAGTTTCTGTACGCAGTCTATCCAGCTCTTCCGGCGTGTCGAAAGCATAATAAGCAAATCCATCTTCCACCAGTTTCTCTGCATATTTTCTATAAGATTCTTTTCGTTCGCTTTGGCGGTAAGGACCGAAGTTCCCTCCTTTTTCGGGTGATTCATCCGGTTGAAGACCGCACCAAGCCAAACATTCATTAATGTAAGTTTCTGCTTCTGCAACGAAACGGGATTGATCGGTATCCTCTATTCTTAAGATAAAGTCCCCTCCATTATGTTTTGCAAATAAATAATTGAATAATGCTGTACGCACTCCGCCCAAATGTAGTCCGCCTGTAGGACTGGGCGCAAAACGAACCCTGATTTTTTTTATAGAACTCATGTTACAAAAGTACTAATTTCACTTTGAAATTTAAGAGCAGAGATTCGATTGCTTCCTTGAGCAAAATTAAAAGACCTATGATTAATGCAGGATAAGCTTTTAACCTGATTTCGATTATTCTTTTTTGCTCAAATCGAACTTAGGTTTTTAGTGTCGGTGATAAATTCTTATTTTGCAGTTTGCAAAATCCAGGGGCGAATGAATTCTTCCAAACACAACAAGCAACGTTGGAAAATGCTGCTGTTTTCTTTTGCGGCTTTAATTGCGGTTGCGTCTTTATTGTATACAAATTTTCTTGTGAAACAATTGTCCAAATCGGAACGAACCCGTGCAGAAGCCTGGGCGATGAGCACGCGCAGTATTTTGACCATGCCTGATACTGACGATGAGTTTATAAGCTTTCTGTATGCGATACGCGATAGCTTAACTCTTCCTGCGATCATAGCCGATGAAGCCGACAATGTGATTTTTTGGCGGGGCTTGGATACCACCAAAACGCATATTGAATCTACCGAGGCGGAATCCAAAGCCGATCAACCGAAATATGATCCGGATTATTTTAAGAAGGAACTCGAAAAGATGAAAGCGCAGCATAAACCCATTATTCTTTTATTGGATAATGGTGAAGAATGGCGCGTATATTATAAAGACTCGTTTGCGCTGAAGCTGTTGCGTATATTTCCTTATATACAACTTTCTTTAATAGCTATATTTCTAATTCTGGCTTATACGGTTTTTGTTTCGATTACGCGTACAGAACAAAACCTGGTGTGGGTGGGGATGGCTAAAGAAGCAGCGCATCAATTGGGAACGCCTATTTCTTCATTGATGGGATGGCTTGAGCTGGTACGTATGAAGTATGATAAAGCTGAGGATGATAGTGTACTTAATGAAATGGAGCGGGATATAAAACGCTTGGAGGTGGTGGCGGATCGGTTTTCTAAAATAGGCTCTACCCCAACATTGTCGAGCCATGTGGTGTATAAAGTCATAGAAGATTTTGTTAATTATTTTCGGATTAGGGTGAGTGAAAAGATTTCTTTTGAACTTTCTGGAGATACTCAAGCGAGTGCTTTATTGAATGTGCAGCTTTTCGAATGGATTATAGAGAATCTCTTAAAAAATGCGGTTAACGCTATAGAAGTTGAAGGCAAAGTGTTCATACATATTTCTGAAAATATAGCAAAAGAAGAAATCTGTATAGACATCCGGGATACGGGAAAAGGGTTGTCAAAATCAAATTTTGACGCTATTTTTGAGCCCGGATTTACCACCCGAAAAAGAGGGTGGGGCTTAGGATTGAGTCTGACGAAAAGAATGATCGATTACCATAAGGGGCAAATTTTTGTGAAGGAATCCGAAATAGAGAAAGGAACAACTTTTCGTATTGTGTTAAAGAGTGATACGAGCTATGTCCCTGATAAAAGCGGGTAGTTTTTTGAGTATTGCAGATGTTGACGTAAAATGAAATCAAGCAAAAACAGTTCCTGTACTTAGAATGAATACAAGAATTTTAAGCGTCCGGCTAATCGGGGATATTTTCAACACTTTGGTGAACAAGCCTCTAAAATAAGTAAAATATGATTTGGTATAAAAAATACTCTTTGCAAGATGTAAATGCAATTTTAGCGAAAAATATGACTTCCTTTTTGGAAATTACAGCGGTGGATATTTCTGATAATGCCCTCGTAGCTACTATGCCTGTTACTGACCGGGTAAAGCAGCCTTATGGCTTGCTTCACGGCGGAGCGTCTGTCGTATTAGCAGAATCGGTTGGCAGTGTAGCCAGCGCTCTTATTGTAAATTTAGAAAAATTTATGGTGGTAGGTATGGAGGTAAATGCAAATCATATCCGAGCTGTAAAAGACGGAATTGTGACAGCCACTTGTACCCCCTTACATATCGGTGCTTCATCTCATGTCTGGGAAATTAAAATACGCAATGAACAAGATAAATTGGTTTGTATATCACGGTTAACTGTTGCTGTTTTGAAAAAAAGATAAGCAAGAGAAAGACACGGTGCCCGTCAAATATTTGATATAAACAAAGTTGTTTTTTTCATAAATCCGTTAATTTTTCTTACCCTTGTAAGAATTAAAAATATAATATTTAATAAATCTAAACATGCAGTCGAACACAACAGCTAAAAATAGCCCAAAACAATCTACTCTTGGCCCTATGATAATCATTGGGTCATTGTTTTTTATTTTTGGTTTCGCCACTTGGCTTAACTCTTTGTTGATTCCGTATTTGCAAATAGCTTGTGAGCTTACGGAAGTGCAATCTTATTTTGTGACCTTCGCGTTTTATATTGCTTATTTAGTGATGGCACCTGTATCTACCTCGGTGCTCAATAAATATGGCTTTAAACAGGGAATGGGGATAGCTTTGGCAGTTATGGCTGTCGGTGCTTTATTGTTTATTCCAGCGGCTTATATGCGGGAGTACAGCATCTTCCTGTTGGGTCTATTTATCATGGGAGGCGGTTTGGCTATTTTACAAACAGCTTCGAATCCTTATATTACGATTATAGGGCCTGTTGAAACTGCAGCGAGAAGAATCAGCATCATGGGGATCTGTAATAAATTGGCAGGAGCCATTGCCCCTATATTAATTGGTTTATTCTTAAATCTTGATGAAGCGGATAAAGTTTCTGCACAAGTAGAGAGTATGTCAGCAGCAGAGTATGCAAGTGCCTTGGATGCGGTAGCCTTAAAAGTTGTAAATCCTTACATCGGTATTGTTGTCGTCTTAGTGCTTTTATCCATTTGGATCTTTAATTCCAATCTTCCTGAAGTGTCAGGAGACGAAGAGGAGACGGAAGATCATCATCCGATTTCGGAAACTAAAACAAGCGTTTTTCAGTTTCCGCACGTGCTTTTAGGTGTATTAGCTTTGTTTCTATACGTAGGCGTGGAGGTGATAGCAGGAGATACTATTATTAAATACGGTAATCATTTAAATATACCTTTATCTATAGCTAAGTTTTTTACGGCAGGTACAATGGCTGCAATGGTGGCAGGGTATATTGTGGGAATTATTATCATTCCAAAATATATCAGCCAATCTCTTGCCTTAAAAATATGTGCTATTCTTGGGATTGCCTTTACACTCGGGATTGTCTTTACCGACGGAATAACGTCGCTTGTTTTTGTGGCTCTTTTAGGTTTGGCTAATTCATTAATCTGGCCGGCGGTTTGGCCATTAGCTTTGACCGGAGTGGGGAAATTTACCAGTGCCGCTTCTGGTCTCTTGGTTATGGGAATCGCAGGAGGAGCCGTCATACCCTTACTCTATGGATGGCTTGCCGGAGGAAGCATGGGACCTCATCAAGCTTATTGGATAGCTTTTCCATGTTACCTATTTATATTGTATTATGGGATTTCTGGGCATAAAATCGGACTGCCGAAAGATGTAGAACCTCCGAAAGAAGAGGTGTAAATAAAAAGAGAATTTTTAGGGGGTATTATATCCTACAAGAAATGAAAATGTCGGCTTTTATTAGGGAAAAGCCGACATTTTTAATATAAATAACCTGAGTTTTAAATCAAAAAGTATCCTTTCCTTTCTTTTCAAAGATCGTTTAGCATTATTATTCTTTTTTATCCCCGATTAAAATAAAGAGAAGCGTTGGCGGTTTCTGTTTTTTTTAAAATTTTACAAAGCGCATTTATGCAAACGTTTGTTTTATTTGCGCAAACGGTTGCATTTAATTTTCATTTTGTTTCCTCATTATATTCTCTAATTTCGAACATCTAAAATCGGGCTGGTGTCTGGTTTTGATATGTGTATTGGCAGACATCTTAAAAATTGGTATATGAGCAAAAAATTTATTCATTCTTTTTTTGTGCGTAGGCTTTCCCTTTATTCAACAGCATTTTTATTTTCTCTTTCCGTGCTGAAGTTTGCTCATGGAGCAAACAAAGAGTTGAGTACAGGTATTGTGAAGCACAGTTTTCAGGAAAAAATTACAGGAACAGTTTCTTCTTCCTCCGGGCCTTTAGCGGGAGTCACTGTTTATATTAAGGAAGACGCATCAATTGCAACCTCTTCGGATGAAGAAGGACATTTTTCTATAGACGCTTCCGAGGGGCAGACACTTGTGTTTTCGACGATTGGTTATGAAGCGTTTGAAAAAGAGGTGGAAGGAACTTCTATGGATGTAGTATTGGAAGCCAGTAGCGAAGATCTGGAAGAGGTGGTGGTAGTGGCATTTGGCACTCAAAAGAAAGCAAACCTTACCGGTTCTGTTGCCTCTATTACACCTAAGCAATTGGCAGAAAGACCGGTTACATCTTTGGCGAATGCTTTACAGGGAATCTCTCCGGGAGTTACGGTATTAAATAGACCGGGAGAAGTAGCGAAAGATAATGATGCGGGCATTACGGTAAGAGGCCGTACAAACTTGGACAGTCCGTCGCCGATGTATATTATTGACGGTATTCCGGCTTCGGCTGCGGAGTTTTCGGCATTAAGCCCCGAAGATATCAATGACATGTCTGTGTTAAAAGATGCAGCTTCGGCATCATTATACGGATCGAGAGCAGCCAATGGAGTTATTTTGATAACAACCAAAAGTGGAGGAGGGGATAAACCGGTTATTGGTTTTTCTGCTAACTATGGTTGGCAGCGATCGACGTTTCTTCCTGATTTCGCCAATTCTTTAGAATATATAGAGCTTTACAATAAAGCTGAGACAAATGCAGGAAGACCAGAGACTTTTACCGATGATATTATAGAAAAATATAAAACAGGAAGTGATCCGGATTTATATCCAAATACGGATTGGTATAAGGAAATCCTGAATCAGGGAGCTCCACAACGGGAAGTTAATTTAAATGTTACCGCACCTGGGGATTTAGCAGATTACTATTTAGGGGTGACATATTTTGATCAGGAGTCTTTGTCGCCGGGCCGTAAGCAAGATCGTCTGAATGTTAAATTGAATACAAAAAGTGAAGTCGTTAAAGATATATTGACAGTGGGAACTAATCTTTCTTTTTTAAAGCAGGATTACGATAGAACAGGGCTTCCCATCGAATGGGTGGAAATGGGAAGAGCGTTGCCTCTCACCGTATTGAAGCAATCAAATGGTGAGTGGGGTTCTATTTCTAACGGGCAAACGAATGCCACTATCGCGAAAAACAACCAACTGAGAAGAATTACCCAAGGAGGAGAAGGCAATAATAGAGATAATTATTTACAGCTTTCAGGAAATGCGTCACTGACTCCTTTTGAAGGCTTTTCTTTAGATGGTTTGGTTTCTTTGAAATATTCAAATTCCAATACCTGGTCTTTTGACCATACGATGGATCCTATTGTTGATTTTTTGACGGACAAGCCTTTAGCTTCCACAGCTACTACCGTAAATGAAATGATGGAATACTGGGGTAAGCGACAAGAATTAATGTTGCAAGCTACAGCTAATTATGAAAAAACATTTGACAAGCACTATGGTAAAGTAACAGCAGGGGTGTCCCAAGAATCAAATATTTATAGGCAAGCCTTTATTGGACGGAAAAACTTTTTAAACAATGATTTAGAAACCATTGTAACGGGTTCCTCCGGGTCTTCTGACATCAGCTCGGACGATGATGGACTGGCAAACAGAAGTATTCAAGATGAATGGGCAATCCGTTCTTTTTTCGGTCGGTTTAATTATAGATACGATGATAAATATCTCTTTGAAGCGAATACACGAATTGATTACTCTTCCAGATTTGCGCCAGAGGTAAGAAGGGCTGTATTCCCTTCTTTTTCTGCGGGATGGAACATAGATAGGGAGTCATTTATGCAAGATGTGCTTTGGTTAGATGCATTGAAGCTAAGAGGGTCTTGGGGAGTCTTAGGTAATCAGAGTGAAGTAGCTATTGGAAATTATTTCAATTTGATTGAGATTGGTTCTTATTACAATTTTGAAGGAGCAGCAGTGGACGGAGCACGCCAAGCTTCTGCCGTAAATAGAGATGCTTTATGGGAAAAGGTCTATATGTCTAATATCGGAGTTGATGCAACCATTCTTAATGGTAAAGTAAATTTAACGGCAGATATTTTTGAGAAAAATGCAAGGGGTATTTTAATCCGTCCCACGTTTTTAGCTACTTCAGGCTGGGAAGAAGCTCCTTTTTTCAACCAGGGCGAAACGAGAAATAGAGGGATTGAAATTGTCGCTACTTATAATGGAACAATAGGGCAGGATTTTGCATACTCTATTTCCGGAAATTTATCTAAGATTAATAATAAGATCATCAGCCTGGGCACCGGGCGTGATGAAATGATGACAGATAGATGGATAAATAGGATTGGCGGATCGGTAGGAGATTTTTATGGATATAGATCGGATGGACTCTTTACTTCGCAGGAAGAAATTGACAATCATCCTGATCAATCTTCTATAGCCGGTCACTCTCAAGTAGGGGATGTGAAATATGTAGATGTGGATGGAGATGATAAGCTTACAGCGCAAGACAGAACTATTTTGGGAAATGATGTTCCTTGGTTCAACTATGGGTTTAACGTAAGCGCATCGTATAAAAATTTTGATTTAGATGTTTTAACATATGGGGTAGGAGGTGTGAAAACATATTTGGAACAGGAAGCTGCTCACCCTTTTTTCAATGGAGGAAATGTGAAGAGAGCGTGGTTAGACGGTTGGTCAGAAGATAATAATAAATCCGATGCCCCATTCCCTAGAATTACCCAAATTGCTGATGCACAGCAAAATTATATAAGTTCAGATTTTTGGTTGTTTAGCGGTAATTATTTCCGTATTCGGGGAATTACATTGGGTTATACTTTCGATCAAGACTTGATCAGCAAAGCCAATGTCTCCTCTCTGCGCATTTTTGCTTCGTCAAATAACCCTTTTACATTTATGGCGGATAAAAGATTAGCAGATTACGACCCAGAGACAGGATCAGGTAGAGCGAGTTACCCCGGGGTTAAAACGTTTTCTATCGGTGTTACGGCTAAGTTTTAATGAATCAAAAAATAGATACAATGAAGAAATTAATATATATAGCCTTTATTAGTGCAGCTACATTGACAGCATGTAGTGATGACTTTTTGGAAAGGCCCCCTTTAAACTCCGTTTCTGAAGATACGTTCTGGCAGTCTGAAGAAGATGTTTACTTAGCGGTTAACGCACTATACGCAGATCTGCCGGCAGATGGCTTGATATATGAAGACGGAGCGACAGATATTGCACATGCACAAAACCCTTGGGAGAGTACAGCTACTGATGTCTCTTCCGGAGTAGTGAACACAACCTTAGATGCAGGGTGGTCATATATAGATAAGCGGAAAGCTAATTATTTCCTAGATAATGTGGATAAAGCGGAAATGAGTGAAACTCTAAAAGAACGCTACAAAGCTGAAGTCCGTTTTATTAGGGCATTTTCTTACTTTAGAATGGTTAGTAAATTTGGAGACGTCCCTTTAGTAACTAGTGAACTGGGTTTTTCAGAAGAAGAGTTGAATATTCCGCGTACACCGGAAGAAGAGGTATATGCGTTTATTTTGGCCGAACTGGAAGAAGTTGCAGAGGTGTTACCTACTTCTTATAGCGGAGGAAAACCAAATGAGGTAGGACGTATTACTAAGGGAGCGGCCTTGGCGCTTAAAGCCAGAGTACACTTGTATATCCAACAATTTGAAGAGGCGGCTCATGCGGCTCAGGAGGTAATGGAGCTGGGGTATGAGCTGTTCACGGTGAATGAAGAGCTTGATGTGGACAAAGAAGATGACTATAGCCAGTTCATAGATTTTACGGATAGTCAGCAAGAGCAAGAGTTTCGTCTGGCTTTGAGAAGTTATGAAGGATTATTCCATGAAGTGAACAATGGAAATAAGGAGGTGATTTTAGATCGCCAATTTATCAAACAAGAACAACCAAACTCTTTAAATACCCTTTTGATAGAGGGAGGCGAAGGAGGCTGGAGTTCTGTTACACCTACACAAAATCTGGTAGATGCCTATCAAAGTTTTTTGACAGGTGAAGACATTACACCGGATTCAAAAGAAGCAAGAGCAGAAAATTACAGCAAAGAGGATAAGACTGACTTTGTAAAAGAATTTAAGAATAGGGATCCCCGCTTCTATGCAACGGTGCTGTTTGAAACAGCTCCCTGGAACGCTTTGACCAAAGCAGGGAATTATACCTTTGCATGGAAAGAAGGAGGAAATAACATGTCCAGAACAGGGTACAACTTCCGTAAATTAGTGGATCCGAAAGCAAATGTTGACAACTTAGATAGTTATACGAATATGGTTATACTTCGTTACGCCGAAGTATTGCTTACGTATGCCGAAGCAAAGAATGAGGTCTCCGGACCGGACAATTCTATATATGATGCCATCGATCAAATCCGAAAAAGAGTGGGCATGCCTGTGTTAGACAGGAATAAAGTGTCTACTAAAGAACAACTTAGAGAAGCTATCCGTAAAGAAAGGATGGTTGAGCTAGCTTTAGAAGGCCAACGGTATATGGACATTCGTCGTTGGGAAACTGCTCCGGAAGTCATGACAGATATATACAGTATTTCAAACTCCCGTATACAACAAAGAGTATGGAATGATAAACTATATCTAATGCCCGTGCCCCAAAATCAAATTGATTTATCTTATGGTGTTTTAGAGCAGAATCCAGGATATTAGTAGTTTATGTCTTGTTTTATCAAAAAAGCCGCTGATCATAGTATTAGTGGCTTTTTTGATGAGCAGCCTTAATAATGTATGGGTAATAAACTATCACAGGTATTGAAGCTGTCTAAGGTTTTGGAAGTAATTCCGTTTGCCCCTGGT
>JAJYRG010000130.1 GCA_021794195.1 Bacteroidota bacterium | reverse complement strand
CAGTAAAGCACAGTTTTTTCTTCTTTGGCCTGAGATTTCTCATTTCATTCGAAATAACAATATCCATGGTTTTGTGAAGTGTTTTTTGGCTTTAAGCAGGAATTAAAATCGGTCTAGTACATCCCGATCTAGCTCTTCGGCATGAGGGGACTTGCGTTAAGAAAAGGATTTATACTTTTGACCGCAAAAGTATGCGCAAAACTCGTCGCTTAAAATCTTTGCCTTAGCGGCTTGTGGGTATGCTCTTTTTCTGCTATCGGCAAATATTTGTCAGGCGACCTTTTCGGTCAGGAAGGGTCTGTGCTTAAAATTATTCCTTGCAGAACCTTTCCATTTTGCTGTCACCTCGACCAAAGGGAGAGGTCTCCGAGCTACAGCGCTGTAACTATCCTTAACATACTACAGTAAAATACATTTCTTCTTTGGTCTGAGATTTCTCATTCCATTCGAAAAGACAATCTGGGTAGTTTTGTGAAGTGTGTTTTGGCTTTAAGCAGGAATTGAAAATTGGGATAAATAAATCCCGATCTAGCCCTTCGGCATGAGGGGACTTTGTGTGAAGAAAACACGAATACTTCCAGTAAATTCAGGCCAAAAACTGTCTGAGCTCGTAGAGCGAGCTTTTTTGGCAGCGACGATTATTCGTGTTTTTAGCTAAAAGAACCCTAAGCCTTGATGTTTTATGGATGCGTGTTTGTTTTTTTAAGGAATCCATGAGCTCGCTCCGCTCGGTTTGGTCCTTTTATATCAAGATAAACACTCGAAGAGGTCTCTTGAATGCCTTTGAAAGCTATTATGAATGAAAAAAGGACTAGGCCACCGCGGCTAATGAGCGGAACCCAATAGTAAAAAAGAATACGGCAAACGGAATTGTTATGCCGCTCTTCCAGAGCTAAACCAAAACTGGCATTATGCATAGGGCGCTGCCTTATGCTAGGGTTATTTCGCCCCTATAGAGGCTTGTCCTTCGTACTTTTGACCGCAAAAGTATACGCAAAACCGTGCTTAAAATTTTTATCTCAATGATACTTTCTCAGTATCAGCAAATATTTGTTAAACGGTATTTTCGATCAGGAAAGGTCTGTGCTTTAAAAGGAATTTAAATTCAGAAGAACAGATTTAGATCTAAAAAACCACCAAAACATTCCGAATTTTTAGCCATTATTTGTATATTGAGAATAAATATAAAATGATTATGAAAGATTACAAAATAGCCTCACTTCACGAATTACAAGATAAAGGAAAAGAAATATCCCGACTCCCGTTTTCCATCCGGATATTGTTAGAAAATGTTTTGCGTAACCAAGACGGAAAAGCCGTTACTGAGGAGCATTTGGATACATTAATAAACTGGGATCCTGCAGGTACTGAAAAAGATATTCCTTACAAACCTTCGCGGGTACTCATGCAAGACTTCACTGGGGTACCTGCTGTTGTGGATATCGCCTCTTTGCGGGATGAATACATACGAAAAGGGAAAGATGGAAAAAAAATCAACCCCGCTATACCTGTTGACTTGGTTATAGATCACTCGGTTCAAGTAGATTATTACGGTACAGATTACGCATATTTGGAAAATGTGGGAAAAGAATATGAACGGAATGCGGAGCGTTATCAACTTTTAAAATGGGCCCAACATGGTATGGAAAATTTCACGGTAGTGCCTCCGGGAATGGGAATTTGTCATCAGGTAAATTTAGAGTACCTTTCCAAAGGGGTAGTAGTACGTGATGGCTGGGCATTCCCCGATACGTTAGTAGGAACAGACTCGCACACTCCTATGGTAAATGGAATAGGTGTCGTAGGTTGGGGCGTGGGCGGTATAGAAGCTGAAGCTGCGATGCTGGGTCAACCTGTATATATTACCTGCCCTGAAGTAGTGGGACTAAAACTTACAGGCAAAATTCCAGAAGGCGCTACGGCTACTGATATGGTATTAACCATTACAAAACTACTCCGTGAATACGGTGTGGTCGGTAAGTTTGTGGAAGTATTCGGAGAAGGGCTCGATCATTTGACCGTGACAGATCGGGCTACCATAGGAAATATGTCGCCCGAGTTCGGCTGTACCATTACTTACTTTCCTATTGATGAACAAACCTTGGATTACATGCGCAAGACAAACCGCAGCGAAGAACAGATCCAATTAGTTGAAGATTATTGCAAAAGCAATATGCTTTGGCGAACAGGTAAAGAAGAAATCACGTATAGCCATGTATTGGAATTGGACTTAAGCACTTTGCAACCTACTGTCGCTGGTCCAAAACGTCCGCAGGATAAAATCTATGTAAAAGATCTAAATAATGCCTTTTCTAATTTGCTACAGGAAGAACATGACCGGGCATATATTCCTACGACAGATAGAAGAGAACATGCTTGGTTGTCAGAAGGGGGATCGGGCACAGAGTTTCGATTCACCACTAAAGCAAGCACAGAAAATAAAGATGTTATCGTCAAAAAAGACGAACTGCAATCCGTACGTATAAAGCTTAAAAATAAAGAATATGTGCTCAGTGACGGAAGTATTGTAATTGCTGCTATCACCAGTTGTACAAACACTTCAAACCCGGATGTTATGATAGGTGCCGGTTTGGTGGCCCGTAAAGCAGTGGAAAAAGGGTTAAGGCCTAAGTCTTGGGTGAAAACGAGTATGGCTCCGGGTTCGAAAGTAGTAACCAAGTACTTAAAGAGATCTGGCTTATTAGAAGATTTGGAAGCTTTACGCTTTCATACAGTAGGGTTCGGTTGTACTTCCTGCATTGGGAATAGCGGTCCTTTGCCCTCCGCTATTGCAGAAGCAGTAGATACGGGCGATTTAGTGGTAGCTTCTGTTTTGTCAGGTAATAGAAACTTTGAAGCGCGTGTTCACCCGCAGGTGAAGATGAACTTCTTAATGTCCCCCATGTTAGTTGTAGCGTATGCGTTAGTGGGGCGTGTAGATGTGGACTTAATGAATGACCCTATTGATTACGATCCAAACGGCAGGCCGGTTTATTTGCGTGATATATGGCCTACACAGGAAGAGATCCAGCAAGTGATCAGTGAATCCATGAAGCAAGAGGATTTTGATGAAGTCTATAACGTCATTTTTGAAGGAGAGCAAGACTGGAAAGATCTTGCTGCTCCATTAGGAAAAAAATACGAGTGGGATATGAATTCCAATTATATCCGTGAAGCTCCGTTTTTTGAGAATATTCCAACAGAAGCTGATCCTGTTTCAGATATCCAAAATGCAAGGGTTCTCCTATATCTTGGCGATTCGGTAACTACAGACCATATCTCTCCGGCAGGGGCGTTTAGTTCAAAATCTGCGGCCGGGAAATATTTAATCGAACAGGGAGTAGAACCTCAAAATTTTAATTCTTACGGTTCACGTCGTGGAAACCATGAGGTAATGATGCGCGGGACTTTTGCTAACGTACGGATTAAAAATAAAATAGCTCAACGTGAAGGTGGATACAGTACCTATCTTCCTACAGGTGAATCCCTGACCGTATTTGAAACAGCTATGAAGTATAAAGAAGACAATACGCCCCTGGTCGTCATTGCAGGTAAAGAATACGGAAGTGGTTCCTCGCGGGATTGGGCGGCAAAAGGAACTTTACTCTTAGGGATCAAAGCCGTTATCGCCGAAAGTTATGAAAGAATCCATAGAAGCAACCTTATTGGAATGGGTGTGGCTCCCCTTCAATTTTTGGCTGGTGAATCCGGAGAAAGCTTAGGGTTGAACGGAAAAGAAGTATTCGACATCAGCGGTTTAGCAGGCACTTTAACTCCACATAAAAAATTGCAAGTTACAGCCACAAAAGATAATGGAGAAAAAATAGAGTTTGAAGTAATCGCTCGTTTCGATTCTGCTATAGAAATCGAATACTACAAAAATGGAGGTATCTTACAATACGTTCTCAGAGATTATCTTAGCCAATAAATTCATCCGAAAGTTATAAACAGCTTTAAATTCTGTATTAAATAAAAAGAGGTGAGCTTGACACTCACCTCTTTTATTCTGCACTCCCTATTCTATTAATATAACCTTAAATTATCAACAAACTGCTTCTATGAAAATGCACAGTTTTCCACCTGGCCCCTGTATGGGTAAATCAAAAAAGCCTCACGACGGTTTGATTTCTTTTTTAAACGCATTCAAGAAATCAGTATTCTTTTTAAATGTTTTCTTTTGATCAGATGCTTCTTGATTTTTATAGCTTATGATCTTTAGTTATTGCGGTTAACTCCCCGTAAAAACCCCAAAGCCATTTTGAAGAGCTCCAGATCACTTTAATGCTATCAAATCCGAAACTTCACTTTCCTTATTATCAGAATTTAAGGTAGAAACGCAGTAAAAACCTTCTGCACTAACAGCTATTTCGTTCCCTTTAAAAACATCCACTACTTCGCCTTTTTTTGTTTTATCTGAAAAATAATAGACGACTGATAAATCATTTTGATTCTCAGTACTCCATTTGAGTTTTCCACTCTCCATCTTGACGCTGGCCGGCTTAGAAGGGGCAGAAGCTGTTTCTCTACCCAAAAAAGGCATTACGGCTTT
>JAJYRG010000129.1:1451-4585 GCA_021794195.1 Bacteroidota bacterium | reverse complement strand
AAATGAATCCTTCCCGTTTCTTGATCAACGATAGGCACTGGGTTACCGCAGGTGTTTAAGCCGTCATCCCAAATGGTTATCATATCTCCCCACGTTTTCCCATTATCTTCTGAAATCTTAACGACCATATCAATATCGCCCGAATCGCCATTGCTTCTTAATTTTCGAGCTTCCGCAAAAGCAAGCAATTTACCATCAGTCGATTTTACAATCGCTGGAATCCGAAACACCTGATAACCATTAGATTCCTCTTCAAAAACATAGTTAAAATCATTATCCGGATTGTCATCAGGCTCCTCTACCGGATCGTCTATCGGGTCTGCTGTCCCTTCGTTTCCACAGGAAGTGAAGGAATAAAATCCAATGAAAAACATCAACAAAATAAACACTTTTCGTCTGATACTTTCTTTCTGCATTTTCTTTCAGTTTTAATAGCCTTCCGTTTGACTTAGGCTTGTGTTCTTATCAATTTCTGTTTGTGGAATCGGCGAAAACAAAGGAACGGATTTACCATTTAAATTCGGAACTTCATCATATATATCAATCGAACCGGCAGCGTGAAAGCGTACCAAGTCAGGCCATCTTTTTAATTCAAGATAAAATTCCCGAAAGCGTTCTTGAAGAATCGCTTGTTCAACAGCAGCTTTCGACGTTGATCCGGTATAATCACCTATTTGAGCTCGATTACGAATTTTATTAAGTTCCGTTATCGCCTCATCCATCCGGTTAAGCGCAGCCAAAGCCTCCGCTTTAAACAAAATCATCTCTGCTAAACGGTAAATCACAATATCTGAATCATAATAGCGATTGCCTGCATTTACGCTTCCCCGCATCTTATTATCGAAAATGCCGATTACCGAATTATCCTCCGTAAGCGCTACAATATATGATTGATCGATCCGCACATCGGATGAGTTTTCGGCAAAGGCTTCTTGTAGTTTTGGTGATGGTGCATATTGACTTCTTGCACCACTACGAGCAAATGCTATTTCATCCCGATTTACAGCATCCTGGACAAAAATATCCCTCGGTTTCAACCGGCTGCTATAATGGCCGTCTTTTTCGTCACGATGAAAATATAAAGAAAATATAACCTCTTTGCCTTCCTTGTTTTCGTTAGAGAATATATCTCCGAAATTTTCTTCCAGACTTAAACCCTGACTCGCCTTATCTGCCAGCGAGATCACTTCTTCCAGGTCTTCTGATGAACCTTTAAGAACCTTCGCCTTCCACAACAACACGTCAGCCTTAAGTGCATAGGCCGCTGCTTTACTAGCTCTGCTTTTTTCGGATACTCCTTCTGGGAAAAACTCAATTGCCTGCGAAACGTCGGCTAACACCTGGCTCATAACTTCATCTACAGAAGAACGCGGTAACATCTCTTTCGCATCACTCTCTGTCGGAACTATTTCTAAAGGAACCTCACCCCATATTCTAAGCAAACTAAAGTAGGTATGGGAACGAATAAAATAGGCTTCAGCAAGAAGCTTATTCTTGTCGGCTTCACTACTAAAAGTAATTCCGTCAGAATATTTAATCAATAAATTACAGTGCTGAATAACCTCGTAAAAGTCAATCCAATTAGGAGCATTCTGCGGTGTAAGGTTTTGATTCCATGCGTTTGAAGGACCTCCCTCCATTCCTGGCACAAACGAATCCCCCCGATCTTCAAAGTATGTAAGCGTATTATTCAAATTTCTATATTCACTGTAAACTCCAAAAAGATAGCTCTCCACATCACCCTGAGATTCCCAATAATCAGCATTGGTTATATCAGACACGTTGTCCAAGTCCAGCAGCTTCTCACAACTTGAAAATAGTAAAAGTGCGAAAGCGAGGGTATAAATTTTTATTAAATGTTTCATTTTCTTCGATTTTAAACGTTAAAAAGTAGCTTTTAATCCAAAGTTGATATGACGCGGTCGCGGATAGGTCCCATAATCTACACCGTCAAAAATTTCAGGCATCATGCCTTTATAAGCGGTAATATACCCAAGGTTATAAACGCCTCCGAAGATCTCCAGCCCTGTTATTTTAGCTTTTTTCAAAAACTCAGATCTCAGCTGATAACTGAGAGAAACTTCTCTAAAGGCTATATAATCCCCTTTCCCATAATATAAACTATTATTACTTCCATTGCTACCAATCGCATTATCCCATCTCATATGGTTACGGAAATTATAATCAAAATCACTTTGAACTGTATATTTTGGATAAGTGGCCTGATGTCCTTCTCCTTGCCAACTCTCAGTCATTGCTTCTTTAAATGCATTATTATTGTTCCGGCTACTTCCCATCACATTTCCCATAAAACTATTATCGATAACATGACCAACTGCCCAGTCCACAACAAAGCGTGCTGATAGATTTTTATACCGGAAGCTATTGACCATTCCACCAGTTTTATCCGGGCGTATGTAACCCATAAAGACCATATCGTTATTATCTAGAACGCCATCGTTATTTAAGTCAGCAAATATGGCGTCCCCAGCAGTTTTAGTTCTTCCCGATGCATTCTTATCTTCCGGAGCATTTGCAGCTTCCTCATCGGTCTGATAAACTCCTTGATAGCTATAGGCCCATCTTCCACCGTAACGTTCACCTTCGGCAATCCCGCCCACTTTCACATAATCTCCCAGAGCTGGGTCGTATACGTAGTTACCTCCTACACGATTTTTATCTTCTTCGTTTTCAGGCAATTCTACGGCAATTGAGCGATTATAAGCAAAAGTCATGTCCAGATTCCACTGAAAGTTCTCATTTCGTATTGGTGTAGTTTGTAGCTCAACTTCAAAACCCCGACTCCGAATTGATCCAAAGTTGCTGCGAATAGAGCTATATCCAGTTTGTGACCAAAGCGGCTTATCAAAAAGTCTGCGATCGGTTAATTTATTATAATAATCAACCAAAAGCATTACCCGATCGCCTAAGAAACCTAAATCTACGCCCACGTCAAACGAAGCTGTCTGCTCCCACATGAGTTTGCTATTCATCAAAGCTGTATTTAAAACACCTACATTACCCATGTAGGCAAAGCCTGTTGAATAACGACCCTGCGAGTCAAAAACACTGAGGGAATTATTACCTGTTTTCCCCCAGCTACTTCTCAATTTTAAATGGGATACAGTTGAAGA
>JAJYRG010000129.1:0-1351 GCA_021794195.1 Bacteroidota bacterium | reverse complement strand
ACCCATTCGTAATTATTAGGAGCGTTCGATTTCCTTTGCTGGTAAGTAAGCTTTGTATTTACGCTCCACTTGTCGCTAAGCTTAAAATCACCATTGAATAATGCACTGTAATTCCGGTAATCCGTTCCGCGGACAATCCCTTCCTGATTCAGATATCCCAAACCAAAATAATACCTCGCGCGTTCAGTCCCACCGCTAATATCAAAATCCAATTCCTGCTTCCCACCTGTCTGGAAGGTAGCACCCTGATAATCATTATCTTGAAAGATCAACATCTTACCCGTTGCCGGATCTTCCATGGTCTCCCACCCTTGGTTAGCTAATAAATCATCAACATATTCCTGGCCATAGTCACGAAGATATACATCTAAAAACTCCAAGGTGTTATTGGAATTTCGAGAGTTACCTGTTGACATTCCATAACGCCCGCCTTCTAAATAGAAATCTGGATTGGTTTTGTTGAACTCCACAGTGTTTTTTCGTGTTAAATAAACATAGTCTCGCGCATTTAACAAAGGTAATTTTTCCATTTGCTGCTCAACACCATGAGTATAACGCAGGTTAACCACCGGCTTTCCTTCTTTCCCAGTTTTAGTTTTTACGATAATGATACCGTTGGCCGCACGTGCGCCATAGATAGCAGTGGAAGCTGCATCTTTTAACACCTGAACTGATTCAATGTCATCTGGGTTCAAATCATTTATGCTACGCGTACCTTGTGAGACCAGACCATCAACGATAAATAAAGGTGCATCGCCTTCCGGGGATGTTGAGCTTCCCCCACGTATAAATATTTGCGGACTTGAGCCTGGTTGGCCATTCTGAATTTGCAAAGACAAGCCAGCCACCTTCCCTTGCAATTGAAGTAATGGGTTCTGCCCAGGAGCTTTATCAAACTCTTTTTGCCCAACACGTGATATTGAGTGAGTTACTGTCTCTCTGCTTTGCTCTCCATAACCTATAACAACCACTTCATCTAAGTTTTGCTCAGATTCAGCCAGAGAAACATTTAGCTCATTTGATCCAGAAATAACGGCCTCTAAAGTTCGGTATCCGATAGCAGAAAAAATTAATATTGAATCCCTCACTGAGACATCAATTTGATATAATCCTTCACTATTGGTATTTGTTGAGTTAGCATCACTCCCTTTACTCAATACGGTTACAGCTTCCAGGGGTTCTCCTAAATGATTTAAAACTTTTCCAAAAACTGTTTTAGTTTGGGCACTAATTTCCTGAAAAGGGATAAGAGCTAAGCTTAAAGGAATAGTTAATAGTAAAAATAGTCTCATAATTAAAATGATTTAAAAATATAATTAGCACTTATGTAGTACATAAGTACAAATATGTA
>JAJYRG010000043.1 GCA_021794195.1 Bacteroidota bacterium | reverse complement strand
GATAGGATATTCAAAATCAAAGAAAATAATAGATGCAAACAAGGCAAATGGCACAGTAGCCACGTATTATATCATCGCGTTAATATTCGTGTTGTTACGTTTGCCTTGGGACACTTGGTCATTGCTAAATTAATAACCGCGCAGCGGATTAACTTTGTAGGCTTATAATACACCTTACTGAGCAGTCACGCAGGGTTAATCCGCTTCATCTACTCCTAACCGTAAGCATAAGCAGAGGTTGTTTCTGTAATATCGCGAGCTATTATTAAGCGGTATATTCTTCTGACAGGGATTGGATACTTCTTTAACAAAAGATCAGCTTCTTATTAAACCTTCCCTTTTAAGTAATTTCAGGAAATCACATAAGCGAAATATTACAGGGAGAATTATAAAAAACTGAATATAATATAATATAATATACAATGGGTTTAAAGGTTACTCACAAGATGGCTAAGACCGAAGTTTTTTCATCTTGTGCGTGTGGCTAAATAATTCGTTTTTTATTCCACATCTTTTACACATCGAAAACCGGCATTATTCGTCGGACTATTTATTTCTGCTTTCCCTCTGCCCCCTGCTTTATACCTTTCGCAGTACTCATCACTGCACAAAAAAGATCCTCCCCGTTGCACCTTTTTAATCGCTCCCGGTTCCATTGGATCATGAGAACGTTCAGGGCCTTGAGGGTTTTTCTTCGGAGAATGGGCGTAATAGTCAGGAGTATAGTAATCTGAACACCATTCCCATACGTTCCCTTCCATGTCATACAGTCCATATGCATTGGGGGAAAAAGATTTTACTGGTGCTGTATTCAAAAACCCATCTTCCTCCGTATTCCCTCCTGGAAAAGAGCCTTGAAAAATATTAGCCTCCCACTTACCCTCAGGTTTCAACTCGTCACCCCAATAATACATTTCATCAATATGTTCCCCTCCTTTAGCTGCATATTCCCATTCGGCTTCCGTAGGCAGTCGTTTCCCAGCCCATTTGGCATATGCTTCTGCATCTTCGTACGCAATGTGTACTACCGGATGGTCTTCTTTGCCCTTTATATCGCTTCCTTCTCCAAAAGGATGCTTCCAACTTGCTCCCTCTACATAATCCCACCAATCTAAAGGGTTTTGTAAGTTTTGAGCCTCTGCATCGTGTTGAAAAACAGCAGATCCTTCTACCAAAAATGAAGGATCCACACCTGGAAAATCTGCCGGGTCCAAAGGCCGTTCGGCCACAGTTTTATAACCTGTTTCTGCTACAAATTGAGCAAATTGAGCATTTGTTACAGCATGTTCATCCATCCAAAAAGAGTGCACTTCTACCTCATGTAAAGGTTGGGCGTCAGGAAAGTGAGCGGACCCCATCGTATACTCTCCTCCTTCAATCAAAATCATTTTTGCACCATCTTTTCCTTCTTTTGTACCTTCTTTGCCTTTAAATGAAGTTCGTGAAGGAATAGCTGTCATGACACACGTGTCACTTCCTCCATTACCCTTCTTATCTTGAAAAAAAATTATTGAAAAAGGATATAAAAAAATCGGTAAAAAAAAGATTGAAAGTAATGAGAAAAATTTCTTTAACATACTTGAGGGCTGTTTATCATTATAATGACTTGGCAATATAGAAAAAGATAACTTATAATCATACAAAATAACCTAAAATTCACTCGGGCTCCTCCGGTTAGTCTTCTGCTAATGGCCCCGTTTCAGAAAATAAGAATATCCTGTCTAAAATCTCCTTTTCCATTTACTTATTATTTAATACCTTTGAAATCCATAAAACATAAGGCAAATGAAGGACTATAGTAAAGTAATTCGCACGCAGTCAGAACGTACTCAATACAGAGAACACTCAACTCCTTTGTATCTTAGTTCCAGTTTTATTTTTAATTCGGCAGAGCAAAGCAGAGCTGTATTTGCCGGTGAAGAAGATGCAATGGTGTATTCGCGCTATGACAATCCGAACACGACAGAATTAATTGACAAAGTCTGCACAATGGAACAAGCAGAAGCGGGGTTAACATTTGCTTCCGGTATGTCGGCTATATTTACTACTTTGGCGAGCTTATGCAAAAGTGGCGATCATATCGTTGCTTCCAGAGCTGTTTTTGGTTCCACACACCAAATACTCACGCAGTTATTAGAAAAATGGAAAATAAGCCATACTTACGTAGAACTGACAGATAATTCTCAATGGGAAAATGCTATTCAACCAAATACGCGACTTTTGTTTTTAGAGTCTCCCTCCAATCCGGGATTAGAAGTCGCTGATTTGTCTTTCCTCGGGAGATTGAAAGAAAAACATCCGAAACTTATTCTAATTATTGATAATTGTTTTGCTACTCCTTATTTGCAAAAACCATTGACATACGGATTTGATATCAGTATACACTCTGCTACAAAATATATGGATGGTCAAGGGAGAGTGCTCGGAGGGATCGCTGTAGGCCAAACTGAGTTTATAGACGAGTTACAGTTTTTATTGCGGCATACGGGTCCGGCTCTTTCCCCTTTCAACGCATGGATAATATCCAAAAGCTTAGAAACCCTGCATGTACGTATGGATAGGCATTCAAGCAACGCGCTAGAACTTGCCAAAAGTTTGGAAAAACATCCGAAAATAAAGAAAACAATTTATCCTTTTCTTCCTTCTCATCCTCAATATAATTTAGCAAAAAAACAAATGAAATCTGGAGGTGGGATAGTCACCTTTGAAATTGAAGGCGGAGCTGAAAAAGCAACTCAATTTATCAATAGGTTGAATATGATTCGTATTACTTCTAATTTGGGAGATACCCGTACTATCGTCACACACCCTGCATCGACCACACACAGTAAACTTTCGAAAGAAGAAAGAGCTGCTGTATCTATATTCGATGGAACTATTCGCATTTCTGTAGGTTTGGAAGACATAGAAGATATTAAAAAAGATATTTTGCAGGCACTGGAAAAATAACAACAAAAAATATTTTTTTCGTTTGCTCAAAATCTCTTAATTGTCCACTGAAATATGTACCTTTCTGTTTATGTAGAATTACAAGAAGATAAAAATGGAAATAAAATTAAATAGAAAAAACAATGCCCTTCACTTCGAAGGAAGCAGCATGTCAAGTGACATAAAAGTACATATAGACGGTCCTGAAAACGCAGGAGGTGAAAAAAAAGGCAGCCGCCCTATGGAGTTGGTTTTAATGGCCCTAGGATCTTGTAGTGTTTTCGATCTTTCTATTATCTTGGAAAAACAAAGACAAAAGATAGAAGATATCCAAGTAAAAGTCAGTGGAAAACGGAGAGACGAAATACCTACTATTTTTACCGATATCCATATCTCTTTTCAGCTAAGAGGTGAAGTCAATATAGAAAAAGCAAATAAAGCAGCCGAATTAGCCGTAAAAAAATACTGTTCAGTACATGATATGCTAACGGCTGGGGGGGTTAACATCACATATAGTATTGACCTCGGATAACCGATTTCGATATTAAATATTTGTTACTTAGTATAGCTTTAAAACCCTATAATTAGGAAACTCTATTCTCTAATTTTGAAAACATTTAATCTATATCCCCTTCTTTTCCAATACATTAAAAATTAAAATAAAGCATAATCTCTTTATTAGGTTATACTTTTGTCAAATGATCAATTGGTAAGACTTCTTTTTAGGCTAAAATCTATATTTTCCGTAACTTTGTATCTCTAAAAAATCAAGGATAATATTGAAACGTAAAGAAGTAGATTTAGGTGAGCAGCAAAATATTGAGGTTTATGGTGCACGTGTCCATAACCTAAAAAACATAGACGTTAGTTTTCCGCGCAATCAATTAGTCGTAGTTACCGGTCTGAGCGGAAGCGGAAAGTCTTCCTTAGCTTTTGACACTATTTATGCGGAAGGCCAACGTCGGTATATGGAAACTTTCTCTGCATACAGTCGACAATTTTTGGGTAATATGGAGCGTCCGGATGTGGATAAAATCACAGGATTAAGCCCTGTCATATCTATAGAGCAGAAAACGACAAGCAAAAATCCTCGTTCAACCGTAGGAACCATAACCGAAGTATACGATTTTCTCCGTTTACTTTTTGCCCGAGCCGGAGTGGCTTATTCGCATGCCAGCGGAAAAGTCATGAAAAAAAAGTCGGACGAAGAGATTGTTCAACAAATCCTGACAGAATTTAAAGACCAACCCATCAGCATTCTTGCTCCCATAGTAAAAGGCCGCAAAGGACATTACCGAGAACTATTTGAACAAATACGAAAACAAGGCTATTCAAAAGTAAGGGTTGACGGAGATGTATTGGATGTAGTAGCAAAAATGCAGGTAGACAGATACAAGACACATGATATAGAAATTATAGTCGACCGCCTGCAACCAAATGCCAACAATCAGAAACGCCTTCATGACTCTCTTTTAGAAGCTATGAAAACAGCAAAGGGTGTGGTTAGAATTCTTCCAAAGGAAGGTGAAGATCGCTTTTTCAGCCAACATCTGATGGATCCTGAATACGGCATTTCATATGACGAACCCCAACCGAACACTTTTTCGTTTAATTCTCCTTACGGAGCGTGCCCTAAATGTGACGGGCTGGGATATACATTCGAAATTGACGTTAACGAAGTAATTGTCGATAAGTCGCTGAGTATTCACAAAGGAGCTCTTGCCCCTTTGGGGAGATATAAAGAATCATGGGTTTTCGAAGTCTTAAAGGCTGTAGCCAAAAAATACGATTTCACTCTCAAAACTCCTATCGAGAAAATTCCGGATGAGCACCTCAATATTTTATTATTTGGAGATGAGGAACCTATCCCCCTGACTGTCCAATATGGCAGTTATGGCGCGAGAAACTATAAAGTCATGTATTCCGGGTTATTTAATTTTTTGGAAGACCATACCGGACACCATAATCTGGATAAAGGAAATGTAGATGATTACCGAAGAAAAATTCGATGCCCAACCTGCAAAGGAGCACGCTTAAAAAAAGAATCTCTTTTCTTTCGTCTTCATCATAAAAACATATCCGAACTTGCTTCTATGAGTATTGCGGAATTGTTTACTTGGTTTGACTCCTTAGAAGGTAAATTAAACAAACGTCAAAAAGTAATCGCCACCGAAATCATTAAAGAAATTAAAACCAGATTACAGTTTCTTTTGGATGTAGGATTAAGCTACCTTTCTTTAAATAGAAGTTCCCGTTCTTTATCCGGTGGAGAAGCTCAGCGTATCCGGTTAGCTACTCAGATTGGTTCTCAGTTGGTAAATGTTTTATACATTTTGGATGAACCCAGCATAGGTTTACATCAAAGGGATAACGAAAAGCTTATCAAATCGCTGAAAAACCTTAGGGATATAGGCAACTCTGTCTTAGTAGTAGAACATGATAAAGAAATGATCATGTCTTCGGATTACGTTATCGACATGGGGCCAAACGCAGGTCTGCATGGAGGAAAAGTTGTAGCGCAAGGTACATCAAAGGATATACTCAATTCAAATTCTCTCACAGCGTCGTATCTAAAAGGAGAAAAAGAAATAAAAATTCCTGAAGAACGCAGAAAGGGAAACGGAAGTTTTTTGGAGTTAAAAGGTGCTAAAGGAAACAATCTTAAAAAAGTAAACCTCAAACTTCCTTTAGGTACATTAATATTGACCACAGGAGTATCAGGATCGGGAAAATCCTCGTTAATTACACAGACTTTGTATCCAATTTTAAGTAGAGAATTTTATAGAAGTAAAAAGGTACCCTTGCCATATACGTCTATAAAAGGAATGGAAAATTTGGATAAAGTGATAGAAATAAATCAAAGTCCTATAGGGCGCACTCCCCGATCAAACCCCTCAACTTACACGGGAGTCTTTACAGATATCCGTTCACTTTTCGGCCAACTTCCGGAAGCAAAAATCAGAGGGTATAAACCAGGAAGGTTCTCCTTCAATGTAAAGGGAGGTAGATGCGAAACCTGCCGCGGAGCCGGGATGAAAATTATAGAAATGAACTTTTTGCCTGATGTACAAGTACCCTGTGAAACCTGTCACGGCAAACGCTACAATCGAGAAACACTTGAAATACGATACCGAGGAAAATCAATTGCAGATGTACTTGATATGAGTATCAATGAAGCTGTTGATTTTTTTGAAAATATTCCGAATATTTACAGGAAAATAAAGACCCTTCAAGATGTAGGTTTGGGTTACCTTACTTTAGGTCAATCTTCTACAACCTTATCCGGAGGAGAAGCACAGCGTGTGAAGTTAGCCACAGAGCTTTCGAAACGAGATACCGGAAAAACTTTTTATATCTTGGACGAACCCACCACAGGCCTACATTTTGAAGATGTGAACATCTTAATGGGGGTAATCAATAGATTAGTAGAAAGAGGAAATACTGTGTTAATTATCGAGCATAATTTAGATGTGATCAAATGTGCAGACTGGCTTATCGACATGGGGCCGGAAGGTGGTAAAAACGGAGGTGAAATCTTATTCTCCGGAACTCCAGAACAACTTGTCAAAAACCAAAAAAGCGAAACAGCCCGGTTCTTAAAAACTGAGCTTCCAATTTCTGAGTTTTCAAATTAAAATATATTTTGAAAATCAATATCGCTCAAGCTTTGGCAAATTCATAAACAAGTTATCTATTACAACTCATTTTTGTAACTTCGTCTTAACTATGTCTGATATTATTCAATTACTTCCTGATGCCGTTGCCAATCAAATTGCTGCCGGAGAAGTTATACAACGTCCGGCTTCTGCTGTCAAAGAAATGTTGGAAAATGCCATCGATGCAGGTGCAGACAGGATCCAAGTGAGCGTTCAAAACGCGGGAAAAACACGCATCCAAGTAGTGGATAATGGTTGTGGGATGAGTGCTACAGATGCACGTTTATCTTTTGAGCGGCACGCTACTTCCAAAATTCGTAAAGCTCAAGATCTTTTTAAGATCCGCACTATGGGGTTTCGCGGAGAAGCGATGGCGTCCATTGCAGCTATTGCGCAAGTAGATTTGAAAACACGCAGGAGAGAGGATGAGTTAGGTACTTTTATACAAATAGAAGGTTCTAAAATAATTGATCAGCAACCTCAGGCTATTCCCGGAGGTACAAACCTAACCATAAAAAACTTATTCTATAATATTCCTGCCCGACGAAATTTTCTAAAAAGTAATGCCGTAGAAATGCGGCATATAATCGATGAGTTTCAACGTGTAGCTTTAGCTAATCCGAATATTTTCTTCAGCCTTGATAGCGATGGAAAAGAAGTTTTTCATCTTGAAAAAGCAAATCTTAAGCAAAGAGTTGTTCATTTGCTGGGCAAAAATTACGAACAGCGTTTGGTACCGCTTGAAGAAGAAACGAGTATTATTAATATATCAGGCTTTATTGGAAAACCCGAATTTGCTAAAAAAACACGGGGAGAACAGTTTTTCTTTGTCAATGATCGCTATGTACGCGACCCGTATCTAAATCACGCAGTAATGAATGCTTATGAAGACATTCTGCCCGGAGATACCTACCCTCTTTACATACTGTTTATAGAAATTGACCCTGCTAAAATTGACATCAACGTTCATCCTACAAAGACCGAAATAAAATATGACGATTCTCGTGCAGTATACGCTATTGTCAAATCAGCTATTAAGCGCTCCTTGGGAAGATATAATGTCATGCCAACGCTGGATTTTGATCAGGAAACAAGCTTCAGTAATATGATCACTCAAACTCCTCCCGAACAAGTGACTCCACCTTCAATCTCTTTTAATCCAGATTTCAACCCCTTTGACTCTCCTAAAAAAACAGGAAAATCAGGCTCGAGGGAGAATCTCCCTTTTGAAAGGGAAAGCATACCCAGAAACTGGGATACATTATATCAAATTACTCATCAGCCTGAAGAAGAGGCGCAACAGTTGAATATACTATCAGGCAAAGAATCATCTCAGGACGAAGGTCATTCGAAAAAAATATTTTTCCAACTGCATAATAAATATATCTTGAGCCAAATCCACTCAGGTATCATGGTGATTCATCAACAAAGAGCCCATGAGAGAGTTTTATTCGAACAGTTTCGGCAGCAATTAGAGTCGAATAAAGGTTCAAGCCAGCAAAGCTTATTTCCACAAACAATTGAACTCAGTCCGGGTGACAAAGGACTTTTAGAAAGTCTTTTACCTGAAATACGTTCTTTAGGATTCCAAATTCGACATTTTGGTAGTAATACCTTTATTATAGATGGTTTACCTGCAGATTTAGATGCAAATATTAACGAAAGAGAGATTATCGAAAAGATATTAGAAGATTTTAAAAACGACTCTTCAAAAGTGGCAACTAAAAAACATGAAAGTTTGGCAAAAAGCTTAGCAAAAAGTGCTGCCATCAAAACAGGTACCCCACTGGATAGCCAATCTATGGCCGAGCTCATCGATCGCTTATTTGCCTGTGAATCTCCCAACATCGCCATTAATGGGAAACCTTCAATTATTACATTAAGTTTGGATGATTTAGCCGATAGGTTTGAATAGTTTTAAATATTAAATAGTATCTTGCTTTTTAAAATACACATTAACAATTATCATGTTTTCAAACATAAGCCCAGTCGTTAAAAATCTGCTCATTATTAACATTATATGTTTTTTTGGTGCAAATATATTTGATTATTCATTGCGTTTTTTTGGTGTATTTTATCCAGACTCTCCGTTCTTTAAAATTTGGCAGGTCATTACATATATGTTTATGCATGGAGGGTTCAACCATTTATTTTTCAATATGTTTGCCTTATTTATGTTCGGTTCGGTCATCGAGCGAGTATTAGGCTCCAGAAGGTTTATAAATTTTTACTTTATATGTGGTATAGGTGCTTTAATATTACAGTATGGAGTCCAAGCTGTAGAAGTATACCAAATTACCGGAACAGTCAGAGCCAGGGAGTTAATTGATTTTGATTTTCTTTCAAACCGGATTACTTCTCAACTCAATTTAAGCCAAAATGAATTATCTACTTTGGCAAGTATTTACGCAACACCTTTAGTGGGAGCATCCGGAGCTATATATGGACTTCTATTAGCTTTTGCCTATCTTTTCCCAAATATGTCACTATTTCTTCTCTTTATCCCTATCCCTATCAAAGCCAAATACTTTATTCCGATTTTGATCGTTATCGAAATATACTTAAGTTTTTCAAGTCCGGGAAGTTCAGTAGCTCATTTAGCGCATGTAGGAGGTGCTTTATTTGGATTTTTATTGTTAAAAATATGGGGAATCAAACGGGGACATATTTAAATAAAAAAGAAAGTGAACAATGAAAGAGAGTAGCCTAAAAACTTTTGTGAGAGAGACTTATGCTACAAATTCTCCTGTACCTTATTTGATCACTGCTCAAATTGCAATATTCGTAGGCATTCATATTTTTGATTTGCTCTATGAAATAGAATGGATTTCTGTTCCGCTTTACGATAAAAGTATGCAATGGCTAAGTCTTCCTAGTTCCTTTCGGCAATTTGTTTCACAGCCTTGGTCAATCATCACCTATCCTTTTCTTACTATAGGATTATTCAATCTTTTATTCAGTTGTCTTTGGCTGTATTGGATTTCGAAAATATTCTTAAACTTACTACAAGCAAGACAACTTACTTTTATCCTCATTAGCTCTTTACTTTTAGGGGGAGTTTTATACCTAACCTTGGGAAGTATCGGCTTTTTGAGAAACAGCCCTTTCACTTCTCTCAAATCTATGAGCATGGCTTTGGGTGCCTTAGTGGTCAGCACGGCTACTTTATTTCCGTTTACCCAAATGCGACTTATCTTTTTAGGTAATATCAAATTCAAGTATCTTGCAATTATATACATCGCCTTACAATTTTTCTATTATACAATGACAAACAAAACAGCTGCTGCTACGTTTGCTCTTGTTTCATTCTATGGATGGTTATTCGCAAAGGCATTACAACGAGGAAAAGATTGGAGTGAGAAAATAAAATTCTCAAAAAAGAAAAAATTAAAAATAATTAGTAGAAACTTCCCTGCAACGCATAAAAATGAAAATTACGATACACATCCCGACCAAGAGACCATAGATAGATTATTGGATAAAATATCTAAAAGTGGTTACGACAGCTTAACAAAAAATGAAAAGGACACCCTCTTTAAAGCAAGCCAGCAATGATAAATGTATCTAATTATGAAGTGAGATGAGGTATAGAAAGCAAAGAGGATTCACTCAAAAAACATTACTGATAGCCAATATAATAGTTGCAGCAAGTTTGCTTATCAGCTATTCAGCTTCATTTATTGACCCTAATATTTTCTGGCCCATTGCCTTTTTTGGATTAGCTTTTCTCCCTTTATTACTACTTAACCTTCTTTTTATTATTTATTGGGTTTTTATCTCTCCAAAATACATCCTAATTTCTTTATTGGCCGTCCTGACTGGCTGGTCTTTACTCACTAAGCACTACAAATTAGATATTGCCAAACCGACCGGTAATGAGTTTGAGATTCCGAAAAAAGGCTCAAATTTTAGAGTAATGAGCTTTAATGCCCATCTCCTCAAACCGATAAATGAACAAGACTCCATAGATTTCCTTGACGAACTCATTACTATTATCAAAGATATAGAACCGGATATTATAAGTTTTCAAGAGTTTTATACAAAAGGAGACAGCCAAGCCAATGCTCTTAATAGTATAAAAGCAAAAGGTGAGTTTTCAGATTACTTTTTCGATGTGGTATCTAAAAATAATTCAGATGCCTACGGACAAATAATCTTTTCAAAACACCCTATCATCCATTCCGGTACAGTTGCAGAGCATAATTATGGTATCAACCGCATCAGCTATGCAGATATCGTAAGAGCTACAGATACCATCCGTATATACAATGTACATTTGCGCTCTTTTGCTTTACAAAACGAAGATAAAGAGTTTTTTCAACGCTTAGCTCAATCTGAATTAAACGAAAAAAAACCAAAAAATTTAAGTAAAAAATTAAAAGTCGCCTTTAATCATCGGGGACAGCAAGCAAGAGCTTTAAAAAATCATATTGAAGAAACTGACTCAATAAGCACAGTTGTAATGGGAGATTTTAATGATACACCTATGTCTTATGCCGTCAACCTTATCAGTAACGGCATGAATAACGCCTTTCAAAAAAAAGGAAGAGGCTGGGGAGTCACTCATTTTGATTTATTGCCCATTTTTCAAATCGATTACATCTTATCTTCTATAGATTTAGAAGTCGTTAATTACCAGATTATCAAGAAAAAACTTTCTGACCATTACCCCTTATGGGCTGATTTAAAACCTGCAAAAAAAACAAACTGATTTTAAATTGTTTTATCGGTTTCCATTTTCACGTTATTGAATATCAGTCCTGAGAGTTCTCTGCCTCAGTATTCTGCAATTCATGTGGATTTAAAACCTTCATCGCCGCCTTTAAATAATCATCCTCTCTGTTCTTTACTTTAAAATAAGCGGATCGTCCAAAATAAAACCGCCCCACCAATGCTTCCATATCCGTTTGAATCAAGTCTTTCAAATCTCTCTTTTTTTGAGCATCAAAAACATACCCTCTTTCGGTAGCAAACTCTACAAAAGCATCGTATTCTTGAGAAGGAAGATGATAACCTTTTAAGAAGTTTTTTAACGAATACGCTGGTGATTCTCTTGCAAACCTATCATATAAAAACTGTTCAATAATATGAGAGTTAACCACTTCTTGATAAAAAACCATATAAGCATTACTATCTCTGGGCACCCAAATATCCGGATATATACCGCCGCCACTAAAAAGTTCATTGCCCCCTATCGTAATATAAGATTGTGTTCGTGCATATACGGAGTCTAAAGCCCAGATATCCGTTTCTTTATTTTCTGTATTTTTCTTTGGTAAATATTCTTTTTGAATACTTCTTCCTAGAGGGGTATAATATTTTGCGACGCTCAGATTAACTGATGAGCCATCCGAAAATGAAAACTGTTCCTGCACTGTCCCTTTCCCATAGGATCGTCTTCCCACAATAGTGCCTCGCTCCCAATCTTGTATAGCACCCGTTACAATTTCACTTGCGGACGCCGTATTTTCATTAATCAAAATAACCAAATCTTCATCTTTAAGAATACCTTCTCTATCGGAATAATATTCTCTGCGGGCTTCATTCGCCCCTTCTGTATACACGATCAATGTATCTCTCTCAAAAAACTCACTAGCCAATTCAACCGCTACGTGAAAATACCCTCCTCCATTATCACGAAGATCCAGAATAAGCTTTTCAGCCCCCTCTTTTTTCAGTTCTGTAATAGCCTCCTTGAACTCTTTCACTGAATTTAGAGCAAAACGGCGTAACCGAAGATAAGCTACCGTAGAATCATACATATAAGATGCATCTATTGAGCTCACTTTTACCTGATCCCGTTTTACCCGAATAGTAAACGAATCTGCTATGTCTTTTCGTTTTATTTGCACATCTACATCTGTCCCCCTCTTTCCGCGGATTAGATCCTCTATCTCTTCTTTCGAGATCTGAGTACCAGAAACATGCGTATCATCGATTCTTAAAATTTTATCTCCGACTTTGAAGCCTGCCAAATCCGCGGGACCATTATTGATCAACCCTATGACCAACAAAGTGTCATTAAGATTAAAGTATTCCATACCTATCCCTTCAAAGGTTCCTTCTAAAACTTCAGTACGTGCTTTCACTTCGCTGGGCTGCCAATATTTGGAGTAAGGATCAAGATGGGCTAACGCATGCTTGATCATCTCATTTTGTATAGAATCAATGTTCACACTATCGACATAAGAAGAGGATAACAAGTCCAAAAGCTGTTGTGTTTTATAGGAGTGGGCAGAAAAACCAATGGGTACTAAAGTACTTTTCGGAACAGGTTGATCTTGATCAGCATAATTTTGACCAAAAATTATACCCAAAAGCAAAACCGCAGCATAGCTCGCCGCAATCAATATATTTCGCCTTACATTTTTTTGCATGTATAATACACCTATTACAAAACTACTTAAGTTATTCGTAAATATAGCTTATGAATACAACATTTTAAACTATAAAGCACCTAGAATAAGTTTTTATTTGTTTCAACAATTTATCATCTTTGACAGTAAAAGGAAAATGTGCAGTATATAGAACCTTATTATCAATGGCGGGACGATTATATCGCAGCAGAAGATGAGCGCTCTCCATTTTACGGAACAGAGTATAGTGAGTTTATATTCGATAAAAAACTCTATAACTTCTTATTGCATCCTCAATGGGATGATTTTGGATCCGATACCTTATATTTAAAAATTCTCTATTGCCATTATGATGTAGGCTTTGCGATTATTGAACTGATTGGAGAATGGAATGATGCTGTATATAACGACATCATGGATCTCAAAAGGGAACTCATTGACATCATGATATATTCAGGTATTAGCAAATTTATTCTTATCGGAGAAAATATTCTGAATTTCCATGGATCGGATGATTCTTATTATGAAGAATGGTTTCATGATATAGAAGACGGATGGATAGTGGGTATCAATTTTCGCGATCACGTGATTAAAGAATTTGAAGATTTCGGCATTGACTATTACATAAATTTTGGGGGAGTATTAAACAACTTGGATTGGCGGACTTTCAAACCCAAACCTTTGTTTCATTTCATCGAAAATAATATGCAAAAACGATTATCTATATAATCAACAAAAAACAATAGTTCGTCATTTACCTCTTCCGTATTCGAAGTATAGCGTAATTTTCATTAAATTTGAAACAGAAAAATTCACAACGATTTAAGTATATAAATATATGTCATATAGAATAGAAAAGGATACTATGGGGGAAGTAAAAGTCCCTTCTGATAAATATTGGGGTGCGCAAACAGAGCGTTCAAGAATGAACTTTAAAATTGGCAATCCTGCATCAATGCCTAAAGAAATCATAGAAGGATTTGCCTATTTGAAAAAAGCAGCAGCATATACTAATCATGAACTGGGTGTTTTACCCATAGAGAAGCGGAACGCCATCGCTCAGGTCTGTGATGAAATTTTAGCAGGCAAGCTTCATGACCATTTTCCTTTAGTTATCTGGCAAACCGGTTCGGGCACACAGTCTAATATGAACGTAAATGAAGTTATTGCTAATAGAGCGCATATATTAGCCGGTAATAAAATAGGAGACGGAGAGTCTCTTCTCAAGCCAAATGACGATGTCAACAAATCACAGTCATCGAATGACACCTTCCCTACCGGGATGCATATTGCCGCATACAAAGCTGTAGTAGAAGTAACTATTCCGGGAGTCGAACAACTCCGGGATACATTGGCAGAAAAGGCTAAAGAATTTAAAAATGTAGTAAAAATCGGAAGAACGCATTTAATGGATGCAACTCCTATCACCTTGGGACAAGAAATTTCGGGATATGTCGCCCAGCTAAATCATGGTTTGAAAGCCTTAAAAAACACCCTGCCTCATCTGGCTGAAATAGCTCTGGGCGGTACTGCTGTGGGAACAGGTTTGAATACTCCGAAAGGATATGATGTGTTGGTCGCAAAATATATAGCAGAATTTACGAATTTACCTTTCGTAACGGCTGAAAATAAATTCGAAGCGTTAGCCGCTCACGATGCTATAGTAGAAAGCCACGGTGCCCTAAAGCAATTGGCCGTAGCGCTAAACAAAATTGCTAATGATATCCGGATGCTCGCTTCTGGACCTCGATCAGGAATTGGGGAAATAATCATTCCTGCCAATGAACCAGGTTCATCTATAATGCCTGGAAAAGTAAACCCTACCCAATGTGAGGCATTGACCATGGTAGCCGCACAAGTAATGGGTAATGATGTGGGCATCACCATAGGAGGCACGCAAGGGCAATACGAGCTAAATGTATTCAAACCTATGATGGCTGCAAATTTCTTGGAATCAGCCCGGCTTATCGGTGATGCATGTGTTTCTTTCGAAGTGCATTGCGCTAAGGGTATTGAACCTAATCACGAGCGGATCCAACAGTTATTAGACAACTCACTCATGTTAGTCACTGCACTTAACACCAAAATCGGATATTATAAAGCTGCTGAAATCGCACAAACTGCACATAAAAATGGAACTACTCTTAAAGAAGAAGCAGTACGGCTGGGGTATGTGACAGAAGAAGAGTTTGACGAATGGGTCAGGCCGGAAAATATGGTGGGAGACTTGAAATAACAATATTTTGAAAAAGCCGTTATTGAATATACAACTAAAGGCACTCTTCTTTTTTTGCGGAGTGTCTTTATGCTTTTTATCCTGTGAACGTCAATCCGATATGCAAACGCAAGGTGCTGACTTTTTACAAGGTATCTGGGTGCAAGATAGCGTTCCTTTACAAGAACAGCGTATTCGATACACACTTCATGAAGTTAAATTTATATGTGACTCCCTTTATACAACCTTTCTAGTGCATGATAAAACACAGAACATGTCTGATTCCTGCTATAACAACGGACAGTGGGCTGAATACGCAAAAGGAGTGTATGTAGTCAGAGAAGACAGTTTGATCGTAGAGGGATTATACACAAAAAGTAATTGGAAACAAAAAATTTCCGGCTGTTATCGGGAAGGGCAATACCTACCCCGCTTTCATATAGAAAAAATGTCTCCAGATTCTATTGTCTTAAAAAACAAATTTGACCATACGCCCATTACTTTAAGAAAAATTGAAGATGTAAAATGTATTCCAAAAAAAAGATGGGAAATATAACTCATGTTTTTTCTGACAATTATCCTGATTACTTCAACCTATCTCTTTCTGTATTATAATTTTCTTTGTTTTCTATATCCTCTTCGGTTTCTTCTGAGGCTCCTTCATTATGCATATTTTCCTTGGATGTATCGTCCAAAGCCTCTATTTCAATATCTTCTAATCCTCGAGTATCCTCGTCGTCATCAGACTTTTCCTTTCCTTCTTGCTGTGTTTCGGATGAGGTATTCGGAACCTCTTCCGAAATTTCTTTTTTCCTACTTCTATTTAAAAGATCATCTTTAGACTTAGGCCTATCTTGAGGCTTCCAGATAAACCCTGGGAGGATTTCATTGTCTTGGTTGACCATTTTAATAGGATATACTTTTTGGTCTATTTTTCGTATTGAAGTATAGCGAAGAATTTCATTTCCTTGCATTTTTATTTTGATCCGACCGCTTCTATCGTGGAACATTTCTGTGATAATCCCCGCTTTATCATCTGCTGAGAAAATTAAATTTTCAGCATTTCCGTCTACATATAGCAAGTCCATCTGATTATTAGCAAAGAAAGCTGTCATTTTTCGACCCTTAAGTTGATTAAACTTAACAGTGTCTAACACAGCGTTGACCATAAAAGCATTTTGCAATAATAAAGCATTATCGAGCTGTTCATTTTTCACCTGCATGTAAATAGTATCTGCAGATATTTGGGAACCCTCCGCCCATATCATGGGTTCACCGAAAAACCGAAACATGGAATCGGCTTCTCCATAATAAGCAGAATCCGCAACAGCCTGCAAATCAGATTTATAAAGACGTACATTATGATACGCTTTTAGTATACGTGTTTTTAGAGTATCGGACGGACTTTGAGAGACATCTGCTGAGCTATCTGGAGTTTGTAAACTTAATAAAACAGAACTCATTAAGCTGTCTGTTTTAGCTGTGGAAGGCATCTCCACGCGTTCCCGCAAAGCTTCATCCTCTACCACACTCTTTTCTATAGTTGTAGAATCAGTCTTAATAGTATCCGATGGAAGCTCTATTTTTGTAATTTTTTCAATTACTTTGTGCCGGCTTGTGTCTTGTATGTCCCTTTCATCCTTTTGAATTTTCAGTTCTATGTTTTCTTCCCTTAGCTCTTCCTCTCCTCCATCCTTTTTTTCTTCGCTTTTATTTTCCTCTTCGGGCTCTGTATCCTCAGGTTCTTCTTTCTCAACTTCAAATTCTGCTTTTATCTCACCTTCATCATCATCAAAGAAATCATCATCGCCATAATCTTCTTCCTCATCTATATCTAAGTCTCCTCCACCCCGATCAAGATTAAGGTTTAGGGCCTTATAATCTTTTAGATAAATCATTTTGGAATACAATGTATCTGCAGTCAAATAAATAGAATCTATCCTTTCTTGCATTTTTGGTGGAGCGAGACTATCGGTTTGCACTTTATTTTGTGATACAGAATCTGCCAGAGCTTTTTCCTCTTCGTCGGATATTGGCTTTTCTTGGATTTCGTTACTGTCTTGTGGTATTGTATCTGACATTTGCAATGTATCTGACACATGGACATTATTTTCTTGCACCGAATCTTTCACCACCGAAACGACTAAGGGCTTATCAGTCATAGTAATGGATTCATCTTTCTGATTATACTTGCCATATTCGCCATAAGCAAAAAAGCTATCAGCTGTATCGACAAATACCACATTTCGATAGGCTTCACCGATTCCACTTTGACGATCATAGTAAAGACTATCACTTTTTAAAAAACGGGTTTCTTCCGTATAAAGGTTGTTTAAAGAAAAATGAGCAATGCCTGTTTCGGTATTATAACGTCCTTTTTCAGTATATAAATTTCCTCCGTCATTTCCCTTTAAATCTGTAGGTCCATAAAAATAAGTTTCGCGTAAATCCGAATTATAACGCATAGTATCAGTATATATCTGTACATCCGGCGTTCGAACCACCACTTTATTTCGAAAATACGCATCCTGGGTATTTTCAAAATAGTAGGCATTTTGAGAAGTAATGGTATCTACTTGATTGATAATACGTCCACCCGTAGTATAAGTTCCCTGTTTTCGACGCATATCATAAGTCAGGTAATGTGTAGTCAATACAGAATTATCATCCACCATTTTTACGTTATTCGTTAAGATCGCAAATTCTTTAGCTGCATCGTAATGTAATTCATCGGAGTATATAACGGTTCCTGAAGGCTGTGTGATGATAACATTGCCATAAGCTTCAAAGAACTGCTGCTGATTCTCATCTTCATAAATATATCCACTATCTGCAGATAGTGTATTCTGATTGTGCTCATACACCGGACGGTAAAACATAGCATTTCCATCTTTTGATAAACGGCCTCCACTTGAAGAAACAAGGTTAAGGCGGCTTGTTTGCTGCCCCAGAGCAAAAAACACACTGCAAATCAATAGGACGAAAAATATAAACGATCTCACGACACAAAAATAATAATTTATCTATGCTACAAACCCAAAACATCTCAATTTTTAATTTCCAGTACGATTTATTCGAGTGTGTGAATATTTCCATACATTTGATATATGAGTTTGTTAACACGATTCCAAAGATATATCAAAGACAATCAATTGCTTACAGAAAGAGATCGCGTTCTTCTGGCAGTTAGTGGAGGACGTGACTCTATGTTAATGGCTAGTTTATTTTCTCAGACTTCTTATCAATTCGCAATTGCACATTGTAACTTCGGGTTAAGGGGCACTGCATCTGATCAGGACGAAATTTTGGTGCGAAAATTTTGCAAGGAAAACAACATAGATTTTTTTGTCAACCATTTTGATACCGCAGAGTTTGCTAAAAAAAATGGGATTTCTATACAAATGGCAGCCCGAGAGCTGCGTTATTCATGGTTTGATTACCTTGCTGAAGAAAATAACTTCGATGCAATTGCGATTGCCCAGCATCATGACGACCAAATCGAAACTTTGTTTGTCAATCTTTTTCGGGGCACCGGAATACGGGGGTTACATGGCATACGTCCTAAAAGCAATAAGTATATCCGGCCTCTTTTGTTTTTGCAGGCAGACGAAGTTTTAACTTCATTAAAAAAATATGATATCCCTTATAGGGATGATCAAAGTAATTTCTCTACAGATTATTTGCGCAACAAAATACGGTTAAATCTTGTTCCTGTTATGCGTGAAATTTCTTCCAACTTTGAAGATACCATGCGTAAAAACATTTCGTATTTCCGGGAAGAAAAAAATGTTTTTGAACAGCTTTTGGAAAATGAAAGAAAATGTTTTTTTCGTGAAGAGAAAAAATGGATATGTATCGATAAAAGTATTTTAAGTAAATATACTTCAAATTTAGCTGTATTGTTTCAGCTTTTCAAACCCTATGGTTTTTCAAAAGGTGTTTTGCAGAATTTATTAGATCAACAAAAAGCTCAGCCCGGATTAATTTTTGAATCGGCTTTCTATGAATTGTTATTGGATCGGCAAAAGCTCTTTCTTCGAAAAAAAACACCTGCAAAAAAAGATACTATATTTCTCTTAAAGAAGTCGGAAGGAACACTTAAAAGGGAAAACTACAACTTGCAATGGAGTATCATCGATGACTCAAATTTTAACAATCATCCAGATATAGCTATGGTAGATGCTGAAAAACTGCAGTTTCCTTTGTCTCTTCGAAAATGGCAAGAGGGCGATGCTTTTCACCCATTAGGTATGAACGGACAAAAAAAACTGAGTGATTTTTTTATTGATAAAAAATTCTCCCGTTTTGAAAAAGAAGAAATAGAAGTTTTAGTAAATAAAAATGGCGAGATTATATGGATAATTGGTGTGCGCTTAGATAATCGCTATAAAATAGAGGAAAATACTAAAAAAGTATGTAAATTCGTATTGAAGAGATAATCATGGATAATACAGTTCTTTTTGAAGAAAACCAATACTTAGGACGCGATAAAGCATGGATAAGTGTACGATTAATATTAGCTCTATTTTGCTTTATCGCATTTTATATCACCTCTGAAAATGATCTTATTTCCCAGCAAATATTTTTTGGTGTAGGCTGCCTGATATTGGTTATTACAGTCGTAATGATGTACATGATACAATTTAGAACCCTCGTCAAAAAACAGCATATCACCATCAGCGGATTATGGTCTTCCCGATTGGTAAAAATAAATTTATCCAATATTCAAAAAGTAGAGAAAAAACCTTACAGCAAATTTTTCTTTAATAATCCGGTGTATAACCTTCACAAAAACGGTCATATTCGCTTTTATGCAGAAGGAAATGATGCGGTTTGGATAACAGAGAAAAATGGACTAATATATGTTATCGGTACACAGAAACAGGATGAATTATTCAGAGCCATCAAAAACGAAATCTCTCCGAATGTATAAATCTTGTTAATTTACTTTTCTAAGCTCCAGAGTTTCGATAGTTTTCATGATTTTTATGTATTTTTGAGTTTGTTGAATGATCGGATAAATTTATGGGGTTTTTAAAATTTCTATTTATTTTTATTGTTGCTTTTTATGCCATTAGACTGTTATTACGGTTTCTACTGCCCATTGCTTTGCGTAAAATGGCTGAAAAAGTAATGCAAAATCCTAAAGGAAGAGAGTATCGCACTTTTCAACGCGGATTTCATTACCAAAACAGAGAATCAAATCATTCCAAAAAAGACAAAAAAGGAAAAGTGAACGTGGACTATATTCCTCCTAAAGAGGACTCGGACCACCGTAATCCCGAAGCGGGAGAATACGTCGAATTTGAAGAGCTCAGTTAAACTTTTCGTAACAAGATTAAATCCGATAATTTTAAGAGCTTATGTGGTTAAAACAGCTTAGGGTTTTAAACTTCAAGAATTACCTCGAAGCAGATTTGGAATTCGCACCTCAAGCCAATGCCATTACAGGAAAAAACGGAGCAGGAAAGACGAATATTATAGATGCTATACACTACTTGTCTCTTTGCAAATCTTATTTTAACCCTATTGACTCTCAACAAATAAAAATTGGAGAGAACTGGTTTATAGTGCAGGGTGATTTTAAAAAAAACAACCAAGTAGACAAAATCTCATGTAGTTTAAAACGCAATCAAAAAAAAATATTTGAACGAAATAAGAAAAAGTATACTCGATTAGCCGATCATATCGGGCTTTACCCCATAGTGATGATCACGCCTAATGACACCGTCATCGTGATGGGAGGAAGTGAAGAACGCAGAAGATTTATGGATAATGTTATTTCTCAAACAGATAATTCATATTTAGACCAACTGATCATTTATAATAAAGTATTGCAACAGCGAAATGCTTTTTTAAAAAACGCTTCCGAACAAGGTTTTATGGATAATTCATTATTATCCATTTTAGATCAACAATTAGTAGAAGTTGGGTTCAATGTTTTCGAAAGACGAAAGGAATTTTTAAATACTTTTCTACCGGAGTTTAACGAGCATTATGATTATTTGACTGCAGGAGCAGAAAAAGTACGTTTAAGTTATCGCTCTCCTTTATTAGAGGATGATTTTTTGCAAATACTAAAAGAAAATAGGGATAAAGATTTGGCTTTTGCCCGCACGACACAGGGGATCCACAGAGATGATTTGGTCTTCGAAATTCACAAAGGAATGCCGCTCAAAAAATTTGGTTCTCAAGGGCAACAAAAATCTTTTCTGATAGCTCTTAAACTTGCGCAGTATAGCTTTTTAAAAGCAAAAAAAGGATTTCAGCCTTTATTGTTGTTAGATGATATTTTTGATAAATTGGATGAAAGGAGAGTGGAAAAACTCATGGCTATGGTGTCTAATGGAACTTTTGGTCAGATTTTCATTACAGATACCGACGCCCAACGGACGAAGACAATCTTTGAAAAAATAAATAAACCTATTCGCCTTTTTGAAGTAGATGAAGGAAAAGTATGTTAACTTAACAGATCATGAATAATAAAGAAGATTTAAATATGAAAAGCGCCATTGAAAAATGGTTAGATACTTTGCGCTTACGCCAAAAATATAATGAATCTTCTATTGTCAACGCTTGGCCGGATATTATAGGGCGTCCCATCGCAAACCGTACGCAAAAAATATACATAAATAACAAAAAGCTTTATATTAAAGTAGAATCAGCAGTAGTTAAGCATGAACTCTCATTAATGCGCAAACAGATTATTGGGAGAGTAAACGAACATGTGGGACGTGTCATAGTAGAAGATTTGGTGATCTTATGAATCATAACATCTTTCAAAACAGGAACGTGCCACACTGACTTCAATCACAAAGTGCCATTAATCATATTTCTCTTTCATAGCCCGGTTTATTCATCATATTGTCTAACGAATATTGACCCGAACCGAAAACTATAAATACGAGCAATAAGATCAATACAAATAATGAAAACCAAAATTCTGAGTTTAAAAAGCTAAATTCAGTGGAGATATGAACAAAAAAAACGGCTCCTAATAAAATAGGCAATTGAAAAACAGCCGCTAATCGAGTTTTAAACCCCAAAATTATAAAAAGACCGCCGACGATATGTGCAAAAATTATATAATGAACAGACATCCAAATCGATAATTGAAAATTCGTGCGCTCAATCAACGCAGCGACAGCCTCTCTATCATTGACAAAACTAATTCCTTTCGCTAAGATGATAATCCCTAACAAAACACGCAAACCCGTTATCCAACGGGTATAATGGGCGTCGCCCCATAATGTTGCTTTTTTAACCAGATTCATGATATCCTCCTTTTTCCTAAAAATAAATCCAAAATTCCATAAATTTTCAGGTGTCGGTTAAATGCTTTCTTTTAAATGAAAGATCAAAAACCATGCGGAGAAATTTCGAGCAAGCTTTTATTACTCTTTTAATTATATAAATGATTATGAATAGCCCTTTCCCACATATTATAAAAATCATCCATTTAATTTTTATATTTTCCATATCTTTAATTTTTTACAAGGAAATGAAAAGAATTAATCTGAAGAGCATAGGTATTATTATAGGATCTTTGTTTTCCTGTGTCATTAATACAATGGCACAAGATTCCAAAAGACTTCGAGACTATGGAGTTGAGATAGGTGTCTTTTCTCCCGGTGTGAATAATGCGATAACGGATGTTTCAGGTGTGAAAGTGGGGCATTATACAGTTCAAGAAGGAGATTCTATACATACCGGAGTGACAGCAATCCTACCTCATAGCGGAAATATCTTTCAAGATAAAGTTCCTGCAGGATTTTTTGCAGCGAATGGTTTTGGGAAAATGGCAGGCACTACACAACTGGAAGAGTTAGGAAATATAGAAACCCCCATTCTATTGACAAATACACTCAGCGTGGCAACGGCAATGAAAGCATTGATTGATTATACACTCGAGCAACCGGGAAATGAGAATGTACGTTCGGTTAATGCTCTTGTAGGGGAAACTAATGATGGCTTTCTGAATGATATTCGGGGTATGCACATACAAGAAGAACATGCTATCCAGGCTTTGCAAAAAGCTAAAGAAGGAAAGGTGCCAGAGGGTAATGTAGGTGCTGGAACAGGCACTGTTTGCTTTGGGTATAAAGGCGGGATCGGAACATCCTCCCGTAAACTTCCCAAATCTCTGGGAGGATATACGGTGGGGGTATTGGTACAAACCAATTTCGGAGGAATGCTTCAAATTGATGGTGCACCTGTAGGAGAAGAACTTGGCAAATATCCTTTTCGAAGCAACATTTTAAACGATGTTGACGGATCATGTATGGTTATTATTGCTACAGACGCTCCCTTAAGTGACAGAAACTTAAAGCGGTTAAGTAAACGCTCATTTTTAGGGCTTGGAAAAACAGGAGGCATTGCATCAAATGGAAGTGGAGATTATTTTTTAGCTTTTTCTACACATGAAGACGTACGTGTGCCGTTTAATAGTAAAAAACATGTTTTAAACCCGCCCACTTTACATAACGATCACATGTCTTCTTTATTTATGGCAGCCATTGAAGCTACCGAAGAAGCTATTATCAACTCTTTATTTGCTGGTGAAGATGTTAAAGGCTACAGAGGAACAATACAGGCATTGCCCGTTGAAAAGGTATTGCCTATCTTAAAAAGATATAAAGTTATAAAATCATCTAATTAAAAATAAATGAAAAGAATATGAAATCTTTATATGTCGTTATAAACGGAATAAAAACACCAGCTTCCGAAGCTGTTTTAGGTGTCGAGGATTTAGCCATTGTACGTGGATACGGGATCTTCGACTATTTCAAAACTATAAACCATCATCCATTATTTTGGGACGACAACTTGATCCGTTTTTTCCAATCGGCCAACTTAATGGATCTCCCCGTATCTTATTCAAAATCGGAGCTCAAGGAACAGATTCGTGAATTAATGTCGGTCAATAATATCCCCAATTCAGGCATAAAACTCCTTCTTACCGGCGGGTACAGTCCGGATGGCTATAGCATCATTGAACCTAATTTAATTATTTCTCAGCATGCTCTGGAAAGAGACTCTGAGCGAGAATCTCAAGGAATTAAATTAATCACCTATGATTATCATCGTGCATTTAGCCATGCAAAAACTATTGATTATGTGATGGGAATTAAAGCCTTAAAAAAGGCCCATGCTGCAGGAGCTGACGACGTAGTATATACACAAAACGGTTTCCTTTCTGAGTGTCCTCGGGCAAATATTTTCTTCATTACAAAAGAAGGGACATTAATCACATCTGAAAAAGATGTATTACAAGGAATAACGCGAAAACATATCCTGAATATGGCAAAAGTTAAATTTAAAGTTGAATGTCGCGAAGTTACTTTAGAAGATATGAAAAATGCTTCAGAAGCCTTTATTACAAGCACAACAAAAAACATCACCCCCGTTATTGCCATTGATGATATCGTTTACGGAGCAAAACCAGGTGCCAAAACGCAACAATTACAAAAAATGTGGGAGGAAATAACTTACCAAAAATTTGGAGGTTAGGGTTCACCTTTAATTTGAAAGAATGTATAAAGATTATAAAAAGTATTTTATTGTCCCTGCATCTCCTCAAGAGGTTTATTTGGCCCTTACCACTGAAACCACTATCATGCTTTGGACAGGATCAGTAGCTCAAATGGATGCAGAGGCGGGGACAGAGTTTTCCCTTTGGGATGGCAATATCGTAGGAAAAAACTTAGCCTTCGAAGAAAATAAAAAAATTGAACAGGAATGGTACTTTGGAGAAAACGAAGAACCTTCTATTGTTACCATAAAGCTTCATCCGCATAAAAAAGGAACTTCAATAGAAT
>JAJYRG010000042.1:16205-25122 GCA_021794195.1 Bacteroidota bacterium | reverse complement strand
TTCCATAGGGTTGTTCTACATCAATAAAGCCGTCTCAAAATATCTTGAGACGGCTTTATTCATATAAAATCTATATTGTGTTTAGCTTAAAAAGCTGTTTCTCTTATTCGGCCAGCAATGATTCTACAATTTCATGAAACTCTTCTTTATATTGCTCGTGATATTTACCTGTTGCCGGTCCATTGAACCCACTGTGTACTTTTCTTATAAAACCTTCTTTATCGATAAAGATAGTGGAAGGGAAAGCGCTGATTTTAACAGGTAAATCCGGAAATACTTTTTCAGTCAATTCTGGATCTGAACTTGCCACTCCGGAAAATACAATAGGGTAATTAATTTCGAATCTCTGAAAGAAAGAGTTTAATGCTTTTTTTGATTTCTCAAAATCATCTGTTCTTTCAAAATCTATTCCAATAAATTCCACTCCTTTTTCACGATTTTCATCATAGTAATTGGTCATGAAAGGAGTTTCATCTAAGCAGTTGGGGCACCAGGATCCGAGGATTTGCAGTACCACCACTTTTCCTTTATAAATTTCATCTGTGATAGAAATATCTGTTAAAGTACGCATATCTTTCAAGGTAAAATCTGCTTTTACACTGCCCTGTGGAATGTTTTTAGTGGCATATGTGTCCGGAAGGCTTTCATATTCTTTTTTTTCAGCCTGCCATTTGCGGGCTTCCCGGTTGACAGAATATATCCATCCATCGCTTATGTGCTCATTGCTGTCAATTTTAGCTGTAAATAATAAAGCATGACATCCATCAAATCCAGACATTTTTAAAGAATCTCCGCTCACCACTCCTTGCAGATAGCGGTAATCGCCTGTAGGCGTAAGAAAAGTTCCGGTTATTAAATTGTCTTTTTGGTCGAACAGGCCAATGGCTTTTGTGTCTTTATTTTCATTTTTAAAGATAGCTTCCCAGCTCCCACTTATATTATGCTTGGGTTTAGTGTAAGCTCTGAACCGGCTACTGTCTCCTTGTATGGCGCGAAAAGGCATACGCTCGGTCCGGCTGCCATAATCTATTATCCACTCACCTTTCAGCTCTTCTTTGTGAAGTATCTTTGCTTCAAAATGTGATCCGAAAAATGGCATGTGAATAAAGATCGAATCCCCAAGTTGGATAATGCTGTCCACCTGCAAGCTTTCTTCTGCATTGTAAATATTAATAATTTTCTGATCGGAACTGTCGGTTACATTAAAATTAAAAAATATATGATTCCCATCTTCTCGTTGGAGTTCGGCACGCCATATCCCATTTTTTAGTTCTTGATCATGGCTCCCACACTGAGAGAGTATAAAAATCATTACAATTGTTCCCATGGAAGAGAGGGCTGTTTTTATCAAATCTTTTTTCATTTTTATTTTCATTTATTTTAAATCAAACCATAGTTGAGTGGTCAACAAGTCTTCTCCTTGTTGCTTTATAGACTTTTGATAACTTTCCTGATTTAAAGATTGCTCGGTACCGGGATAGGTGAATCGCCGTGGCATTTTACCTTCCAATACTCCAGCTACCGCAGGTTGTAATTTTGGATAATCCAGCCTTCGCCATTCTACAAAGGCTTCCAAACCTTGTCCAAATAAAGCAATCCATTTTTGTTCACCTATAGACTTCCTGAAGTTGTTTTCTACATACTCTAATCCGGGCTGAGCTAAATAGTCATTGATTTCATTTTGTTCTATCCCGTATTGTTTTAGAGAAGCTGTGATAGCTTGTGCATATAAATCACTTGGGGTTTCATGAGTGAAACCTCGCGCAGCTGCTTCCGCACGGTTAAATAAAACTTCTGCATAACTTAAAATAATAGCAGAACCATCAGGGGCTAAAAAATAAGTGCCCGGTTTTGATGTTTTAGACGCACCCAAATCACTTGCATCTCCATTAAGAAGACCATTGGGCACTCCTATATAATCTTCAGAATCAGGATCCTTTGTAGGATCGGCATAGATGGCTAACCGCGGATCTTTTAAAGCCGTTAATTTATCGACAATGGTTTGGCTGATGCGGTAATCATCCCGTGTGAGAAACATATCCGTCAGCGGGTTGTCATTGGGCGAGCTGAGGTAAGTTAATTGTGCATTTTCACCATTAGAATTGATAAAGTTTTCTTCTGTAGAATTAATTTCGTTCACGACAGATTTTGCCTTTTCCGGTTCTTGATCAGCGATTCGCAGCGCTATTCTCAAGCGGAAGGAGTTAGCCAGTTTTTTCCATAATCGGATATCTCCATTATAAATAAGATCGCCGTCAATAGGTTTTCCGTTTGAATCCAAAAGTTTCTCTGCTCTTTCCAGATCATTTAGTAACCCTTCATACACCTCTTTTTGCGTGTCATATTTGGGAGCTGATATTTTGTTTATCTGAGAAGCCTCAGAATAAGGAATATTTCCGAATGCATCTGTCAATAAACTGTAATTCCATGAACGTAATATCAGTGCCACGCCTTCAAAATTAACATGTTCTTGCTCTTGAGCCAAAGAGATGATCTTGTCCAAATTTACAATACTTTTTGAATAAAGAGTAGTCCAAAAACCCTGAAAACTGTTACTGGAGAAAATATACCTGTCTTCGTCAGTGTAATGCAGTGCCGCCCAGTATTGGACAAATAAATTGGAAGGGTTTGAACCGCTTACTGTCCAATATGTATCGCTGGTGGTTTTTATTGCTCCTGACAGTAAGTATCCGGGTTCTGGATTTTCTACTGCATTCGGGTTTTTGTTTATTTTCGTTAATTCTTTTTGGCAAGAAATAATGGAAATGATGAAAATTCCTCCGATTAACGATAGTAAGTATGTATATAGTGATTTCATGATTAAAATTTTAAGTTGATATTTATACCAAAGCTTCTATTGGAAGGTAGCCCCAGATCTTCTAACCCTTGACCGCCATTATCTGTATTAAAGGCGGTTTCGGGATCAATATTTGGCGCCTTTTTATGGATGATCCAAAGATTTCTACCTACCACAGAGATAGTAGCATTTTGCAGCCATTTTGTTGTTGTAGTATCAAAAGTGTATCCCAACTTCACTTCTCTCAGTTTTACATAAGAGGCGTCATAGGTGAAAACCTCATCAATATTACTCAGCGCTTTGTAATAAGATTCTGCAGGGATTATAGTCTCATTTTTCTCTCCATTTCTATACACCCCCTCAAAGATCATCCCGTCATCATATACATTTTCCCCTCCGGGGGTTGTTTTGTTTTCTGAAGTGAGTGGTAGGGCATTCTGAGAGCGATCGTTATCTGGGTAATAATAAGATATTCCCCCATGTTCAATACTTCTTCCCGGTAGGGTAGACGCTAATACACCTGTATAGCTGCCTGTGCGATTGGTTCGGGAATAGATGGAACCCCCAAAGCTTGCGTCTACCAAGAAATTGAGTTGGATGTTGCGGAAAGCGAAATTATTATCTATGCTTCCCATCCAGCTGGGTGTATATTTACCTAAATGCTGTTTGTCTGGATTGTTTGCCGGCAGCCCATCGCTGTTGACAAGGATTTGTCCTTCTTCATTTCTTAAATACGTAGTACCGAATAAAGCGCCGTAAGGAAGGCCCTTTGCCGCTAACGTTTGTACCGTAGCAACGGAGCCTAAGGTATAGCTGCTTATGCTGTTTTCTTTATCTAAATTGATCAGTTTACTGCGGTTAGTAGAATAATTTAAGATCAAATCCCAAGAGAAATCCTTTTCACGTATAGGAGCGAGTCCTAAGGTAGCTTCAAACCCTTTATTATTTATTTTTCCGCCGTTGATAAGTTTTTTTTGATACCCCGTAGAAGGACTGATTTCTACAGCGAGTATCTGATTATAACTGTTCATATCATAAAAACTTGCATCGAAATGAATCCGGTTTTTAAAAAAGCCAAGCTCAAAACCGGCTTCTACTGAAGTGGTTTCTTCAGGCCTTAAATCCGCATTAAAGTTTGTAGAGTTAGCGTGCAATTGAGGATTTTCTCCAAAGGGAGTGGTAAAAGCGTATGTGTTAATTAATTGATAAGCACTGGTGGCTTTTCCCACTTTTGACCACCCACCTCGTAATTTAATGAGGTTAATTTGATTGTTTGTCAGGTTAAAAGCCTCACTCAGAATAAAACTTCCGTTGAACGAAGGGTAGAAATAAGATTGGTGTTCTTTTGGAAGAGAGGATGACCAATCATTTCTGGCAGTTAAATTTAAGTAAGCGTAATTTTTGAAGCCTACTTGTGCAGAAGAATATAAACTATATGCTTTTAACTGAGTGTAATAGTTTTCTGAAATTAAAGGTACCCGCGAATTGCTTAACGTATATACATCCGGAACGGCCAGTCTGGGAGCACTTTGATCATTGTCTTCCGTGATATTCGTTCGGCTGTTTCCCCCAACCATAAAGTCCAAATTAAAATCTTGATTAAGATCTTGGGTATAGTTTACATCCAGGCTGGTGTTGTTTTCATGGACGGCATAGATGTTTTCGCCATACGATCCATAAGGCACACCCTTTGTTCCGAAAGCGACTCTCATTTTCCGCTTGTCGGTATAATAATCGTTTCCGGTCCGGAAAGTAGCGGATAATTTATCTGTTATGTCATATTTCAGATTAATACTCCCTATTAGCCGGTTACGTTCTTGAGATACCGTGTTGTTATATGTATTTGCGTATATATTACTGTAATAAAGGTTATTCCAGTTTGTGGGATCGCCTTGTTTATATAAGTCATAAAGTTTATCTATGCTAACCTGCCGACCAAACCAGGCAAATTGTAGCATAGTGCTGGTTTCTCTCAAACCGCCGGCTCCAGGTAGATTAGGAGCGTCGCGCCGTATATAATTCGCCAAGACATCCAATGATAAATTAGGTAAAATATCATATCCAGCTTTCAGAGAAAAGGAGTTTTTTTCTTGTTCTGTATTGGGAATGACGCCATGCTGGTTCATATTATTGAAAGAAAACCGGAAGTGGTAGTTTTCTTTAGATTGTGAGAATGAAACACCATTGTCTAATTTATAACCTGTATTGAAAAAATCCCGAACGTTATTGGGGTGTGGGACAAAAGGAACAGGTTCTCCATTAGAATAAAACTGAGGAATCAATTGTCCTTCCATCTTCGGTCCCCAACTTTCATCCACTGCATCATTTATTCCTCCTCCTTCACCATCTACGTATTCAAATCTTCCGTTTGTCCCTTGACCGAAAACATTTTGATAATCCGGGAGAGTGAGCAAATTACTGAAAGTGCTGTTTGAGTTAAAAGTCACTCCCAGACCTTCCGTATCTCTTCCGTCTTTTGTTTGAATTAAGACGACTCCTCCGGCGGCTCTGGAACCATATAAAGCTGCTGCATTCGGGCCTTTTAAAACGGAGATTGAAGCAATATCATCTGGATTTAGATCCGCTATGGCATTAGAAAAATCCCGGGATCTTTCCGGATTTCTTCCATCTCCCACACTACCTAAGTGCTGTGTATTGTCCACAGGTATCCCGTCGATAATGAATAGAGGTTGATTGTTTCCCGAAATTGAAGTTTCACCCCGGATGACAATACGGGAAGACCCCATCCCTCCCTGTGAATTAGTTACTCTTACTCCTGCTACTTTCCCGGCAAGCGCGTTGACTAAATTAGATTCTTTGGTTTTATTAATATCCTCAGAATGGAGTTCTTGCACAGAGTAACCTAAGGATTTTTTTTCTTTAGAAATATTGAGAGCCGTAACGACGAGCTCGTCTAAAGCTTTGATAGATTCTTCCAAATGAATGATTAGATTTGAAACCGGTCGGGTAATATTTATCTCTTGCGGTTTGTAACCTAAATCAGAAATCTTAAGGACTGTGTTTTCTTTTACTTCAAGACTAAACTCCCCCTCCTTATCGGAGGTAGTTCCATTGGTCGTTCCTTTTTCGACAATGCTTACGCCCGCAATAGGTTTTCCTTCTGATTTACTTTGAATCGTTCCATTGACCTGGATAGATTGAGCAGAGCTTATCCCCGCCCATAACAGTAAAGCTATGCTAAATAATATTTTATATATATTTGACATTTTTTTAACTCTTAATATGTAATATTTGGATTTACGAATTCCATTACCACTTTAGAGTAGTTGTTTCGGTGTGATATAGACGGGCTTATGTTATTCATTGGAATTCACCTGCTTGTCTTGATATAAAGCGGAATCCGCGAATAAAAAGGGTTCGTCGTATAAGAAACCGAATAAATGAAATACGTCAGACTGACTGCATCAAGCTGAGTTAATTAAATTGAAATAAACTGAGTTGAATAAGATTCGCGAAGAATCTTTAAAAGAATATTAAGGGCGGCAGCCCATACACATACAACACATTTCCATCACCATAGAATTGCAACCTAAATGGGATAAGGTTGAAATGTTGAAGGATCCTGTAGGATAAACGATAGTGTTGTTTAATTGTGTCATTTTTTTATTAAAATAAATGGTTGAAAAAATTATACTTTCATAATCGAAAATTATTTATTTATGTATTCGAGCACAAATATATGTAAATGTTTTAACTAAACAAGTTTTTGTCTTTTTATAATTGGAACTTTTGATCTTCGTTTTCTCCATAAGGATAAGGGAAAAGATTCAGATCGTAGAAATAAAACGAACCTTTTCATGTGCTTTTTTTTGTGCTAATGCATTAATACTGTCGCTTTGTACTTGCAAAACACGGGGATACCCACCGGTTACTTGCGCATCGCGCATTAGGGTTATCAATTTTCCGCCGGGAGTAAGCTGAACTGTACCCGGTAAAACAGGGCTGGTTAATATAGGTTTGGTTTTTGCGATTATTCTCTCTTCAAAGATATAAGCCATTCGGTTAGAGTCAGGGGAAACCGTAAATGAACTATTCAAAAGAGCTTGTTGATCTTTTTTTGTCAAATACTTGAATTCTGGGCCGGGCATAACTTCAATGGGAATGTCTCCATATTTTTCAAAGGCATAACGGACTTTGGTATTCGAATCGTCAATAAAAACACCTTCTTTGTATAACTTTAAAGGGATTTTATCTTTTTTTTGTAAGGAGGAGTATTTACTTATGTTTTTATACTGGCTTCTGCTTTTTAGTATTTTTTTATTGAGGAAACCTCCGGCTACGGCGAGGTATGCGTATCTACCTTTTGTTACCCGTTTAATTTCAAGAACACTTTTTTCCGGAACGGAAATAGCTTGGTTTAAAGGGATAGGAACATCATTCAAAAATATTTGAGCCGACAGTCCTGAAATAGCTATTTTGGTCGTAAAAGGAAAGTATAACTTCGGGCCTAATAGAGTGATTTCCATCAGGGCGTCTTCTTCCCGGTTTTGCACTAAGGCATTTGCAAAAGTAGCCGAATATCTATCCATAGTTCCGCTAAAAGGAATGCCATATTTTGCATATCCTAATCGGCCTTTATCTTGGATACTTGTTGACAGCCCTGGTTTTAAAATCTCAACGTACATATTTCTCTTTTTCAAAGGTATAACTCCCTTCTTTTGCTTTAGCTTTCAACGCTTCATGCTTTTCCAATGATATAGGATAAAACTGTATGCGATCTCCCGCTACAAAAGGGATAGGAGGATCTTTATGTATGGAGAAAATCGGAATAGGACAATTTCCTATCAGCTGCCAGCCGCCCGGCGAATCATTGGGGTAGATCCCGGTTTGCTCTCCACCAATCCCTACAGCCCCGGCTTCTACACTCTTTCTCGGATTTTCTTTTCTCGGTATATAAAGCCTTTCGTCCAATCCACCTAAGTACATAAAACCGGGGAGGAAACCAATAAAATACAGTGTATATATTTTTTTTGAATGTAGTTCAATAATTTTTTTTTCAGACAGTTGGCTGGTTTCAGACAGCTCAGTCATATCCCATGCAAATTTTTTATCATAGCAAACAGGTAAGCGATATACGAAAGATTTCTGTGAAATAGGTTTGTTTATAGCTCTCGTTATACAGTCTTCCACAAGGGAAGATTCTTTATGTAACGAGACATTCAAATGATAGGTAACCAAAAGGGAATGATAAGTATTTACAATTTCCACATTGTTATAGGGATATTGTTTTTTTAATTCCGCCTTCACCATTAAAATAAAATCCAATAAATTTTCTTCTATTCTCTCTTCCCAAGTGATTAATAAAGATCGATCACTAAAAACTTCGATAGTGAATTCTTTTTTTCGCATGTCTTATAAAATCTGGATTTTGTTTTTTGGAAGTTCGGCATTTAGATATTTTAAAATGGCTAGACTATTTTGGGTATCGCTGTGCAAACATAAAGTATCTATCTGCGCGTGCAGTTTTTCTCCATTAGGTAAATGGATACAATTTTTTTTTATCATCGGTAAAATATGGGCTAAAACTTGTTCTTTTTTCGTAATGAGTGCATTTTCTTTCTTTCGCGAAACCAAAGAAAAATCCGCTTCATAGTTTCTGTCGGCAAAACCTTCCACTTTTATGGGTCTATTTTGCTTTTCGGCACATTCTTTAAGTATAGATTGAGGTGAAACCCATAAAAGAATGCTTTTATCAAACTCTTGAAGAACCTCGAGAAAAGCTTCTGCCTTTTTGCGATCCATGTTCAAATCATGGTATAACGCACCATGCGCTTTTACATGGTGTAAGGTTGCCCCTGTACCCTTTGCTATCCGAATAAACGTACTTATCTGTGTATATATGTTGTCTTGTAATTGTTTTATAGATATTGTTATGGTTTTTCTACCGAAGTTTTCTTTATCTGGATAAGACGGATGGACACCTAAGTTTACTTTGTGTGTAAGGGCTAAACGTACACTTTCTTCCATGCTTTTTTTATCACCATAATGTCCACCGCAGGCAATGTTACAAGAAGATATTAAAGGCATGATCTCTGCATCATAGCCACCTCCTTCGCCCATGTCGCAATTTATATCTATACTTTGTATGTTTTGGTTTTT
>JAJYRG010000042.1:0-16105 GCA_021794195.1 Bacteroidota bacterium | reverse complement strand
GTCATGATTGATTTGAGTTTTTAGTTTTCACGAGATAAAAAGAAAAGGCTATTGTTCCTAAAAAAGCAATTAAAGCTAAGATGACAGCGACATCTAAAAAAAACTCTTGCTCTGTACGTATACTATATGCTGTCATTATAGCAATACCCATGGTGATGATTAAATCCAGAGCTACTACACGATCTACTATTCTCGGCCCCTTGAAAAGACGGATAAAAACCAATAATATAGAGATAGATAAAATCGGAAATACAAAATAATCTATAAACTTATACAATATCATCTCATTGCCTCCAATAATTTTTTTTCTAATACATTTTCTAAATAGGATACAAAACTTTCTTTATCCTTTAAATACATCACGTGTATGAAAATAGATTGCTTGTCGTCGCTAACATCTACAGCGATGGTTCCGGGTGTCAATGCAATGGCAGCAGATAATAGATTGACTTCTAAATCAGTCTTTGCATGCATTTTATACTTTATTATGCCCGGTCTAAAAAAGTATTTTGGGGTAATTACATCATAGGCTACTTGCGCATTAGCCACTATCATTTCCTTTAAGAAGAAGAATAAAAAACTTATTATTTTCGGAACTTTCAGGAAATATCCTTTTCCGGTTTCATTGCGGTTGAGAATCCAAAGGATTAAGAAGCCGGCCACGTAACCAAAAATGAAATTACTATACGAAAGTGAACCTGTCAGTGTTAACCAAAGGAAAGCGAGAAGAAGGTTCATTAAAAAGTTTTTCATCATATTCGTGGCTTTTATTTTAATACTGTTTGAATATAGCTTGAGCTATCTAATAACTCATCGGATATCCGATCGGCTACTTGAATGACAAATTCAATATTTAAACCAATCATGAGACTTATCCCTGCTAATAAGCCTATAGGCAAAATAAGAAATACTTTCTTTTTGGAAGGTAAAACTGTAAATTTATCCACAAGTTTTTCCCGATTTTTAGGTTCTTTCCAAAAGGCTTCACTCCAAAGCTTTATTACGACAGATAAGGTGAAAAAACTGCCTAAAATAAGCGCACAAAAAAATAAATAAGCATTCGCATCAAGACTCGCACCGAAAAGATATATTTTTGGCCAGAACCCTGATAGCGGAGGGACTCCGACTAACGAAAAGAGAACGACAGCGATTATGAGTGATATTTTGGGATAGTCTTTATAAAGTCCGCCAAGATTGTCATAATTCGCCGAACCCCGCATAAAACTCATTAATCCGGCTACTAAAAACAAGTTGGTTTTTACAATAATGTCGTGGATAAGATAGGTTATCCCTCCTAAAAAAGCGGTTTTGGTAAACAGCGCTAACCCTCCGATCATAAAACCTATGTGGCATATTATTAGATAAGAAAAAAGCTTCCGGATATTCCGTTTATTAACCATTCCGAATATACCCGTTAAGACCGTTAAAGCTGCTAGAAACAGAAGGATGTTTTGCATGAATTGAGAGGGCGGAATAATTAAAGTAAAGACCCTAAACATAGCATACACCCCCACTTTAGTTAATAATCCTCCAAAAGTAGCGGCCACTGCAGAAGGAGGGGTATGATAAGAAGAAGGCAACCAATAATAAAGGGGGAAAATAGCTGATTTTGTCCCAAATCCCAGAAGAAAAAATATAGCTGCAAACTCAATAAGATAAGGATTATCGATTTCACGGATTTTTACAGCCAGGTCTGCCATATTTAAGGTTCCGGTTAATCCATATAATAAAGCGATACCCGTTAGAAAAAATGTACTGGCCAATATATTCAGCGCCATGTATTTTACCGAACCTTCTAATTGTGTTTTTCTGCCCCCAAGGGTCATCAATACAAACGATGCAATAATAATAACTTCAAACCACACGTATAGATTGAAGATATCTCCTGTCAGAAATGCTCCTGTTAAACCCATAATAAGAAAATGGAAGACTGGAAAATATCCATAATCCAAGCGCGGTTTGCTAATGCCTACACAAGAAAAAAGGGAAATAGCCAAGCCGGCTAAGCTCGTCAAAACTACTAAAGTGCTGCTGAATAAATCGGCCACAAAAACGATCCCAAAGGGGGCTTGCCAGCCGGCAGCATTCATTACTAAAGTTTCGCCCGTGAATACTTTTGAAAAAAGCTCAATAGAAAAACATACGGCTAATGTACTGCCCAAAACACTAAGTATGCGCTGAGTTAATGTTTTTTGCCAAAAAACCAGCTGAAGTATCGCTGTAAACAACTGTATAAGAACAGTGGCTAATATGTGGTTGTCGATCATATATCTTCGTCAGGAGTGTTTAAATCATCTAAATCGTCTGAATCTAAAAATGCATACACTCTGTGCAGCAAAACTATAGCAAAAGCGGTCAAACCAAAACTAATAACAATTGCTGTTAAGATAAGCGCCTGAGGTACCGGATCTGCGTAGATTTCACGCAGAATATTAACATTTTCTCCTATAATTGGAGGGCTGCCTTTAACGATATTTCCCAATAAGAAGATCAATATGTTTGTACCATTACCTAATAGAGCGATCCCTAACAGTAACTTTACCATACTTCTTCTTAATATCAGAAATATTCCGGTGGCGTACAAAATACCAATTAAAACAACTAATACTAATTCCATATATGATTAATGTGAGTGTAAAGAGATAGTGAATAGAATATTGAGTACTGCACCTACTACTACTATATATACACCTATGTCGAAAAACAAAGCGGTTCCTATCGAACCTACTACCGGAATCATTCGGTCAACCCAAAGGGCAGTCATTGGAGGATACCCCCAAAGTATAGGAATGAACATGCTACATGCCGCTAATAATAAGCCCATGGCTATAAAACGTATAGGATTATATTTAAGCAACTTAAGTGTATTTTCAGTTCCATGCGCAAAACTATGTAATACAAATGCGATGGAGGCCACCAAGCCTCCTACAAAACCTCCTCCCGGAAGGTGGTGTCCCCGCAAAAGTAAAAAGATAGAAAAAAGCAATAAAATAGGTAATAAATACCGTACGGCTGTTTTTAGAATGATACTACTCATTGGATTTTTTATTCTTTTTCAGATGATTTTAATCGCAGTTTTAATAAACTATACACACCCAGTCCTGCAATGCTCAACACTACAATTTCAAACATGGTATCCATTCCCCTGAAATCTACTAAAATGACATTCACCACATTTTTACCTTTAGCTAAGGTATAGGCATAGTTGGCGTAAAAATCTTTGATTTCAGAAGAGAAAGGTTGCTGCATCACTTTGAGGGTAATTAAAGAAATAATAACCCCAAAACCAATGGCTATAATTGAATCCCTAACCCGTGTTTTCAAATTTTTAAAGCTAAGAAAAGGAGGAAGTTTGAATAATACGAAAACAAACAGAACCACGGTTAATGTATCTATGGAAAATTGGGTCATCGCTAAATCGGGCGCAGAGTAAAATACAAAGATTAAACAGATTGTGTACCCTACTACGCTTGTAGCCACTACGGCCGTCAATCTTGATTTTGAAAGCAGCAACAAGAGCAAAGCTCCGCATAGGATAATAATAGTAATAACTTCATAAATACTAATAGAACTGAGTTGAGAATAATCTATATATATAGGCCCATCTTGCCAAAGTAAATAGACGAATAATATTTCTGCAAAAAGTATAATCTTAAAAGTATAGGACCGTAAAAAGCCATTGTGCATGAAGTTAGTGATAGACATAGACATGGTTTTGAAAACATCCGTGATCCCTGCAAAAATATTTTGCGGCGATGCTACTTGCCATTTTGCAAAATACTGTTCTTTGTCATGGCTAGGCTTAATCATAAAATAAAGAGCACTGCCGGCTGCTAAAGTAACGAGGCTCAGTGCGAGAACAACACTCCAACCGTGCCACAAAGCTAAATCGGCAGATGTTATGCTATTGTGGATACTTGTCACTGCCGGGTCTACTATTTTATGGCTGGGCAAGTGAGGGAGCATACCTAAGACAAAAGATATTGTGGCCAGTATAAAAGGCGGAACCCATAATTTGTAATTAATGTATATTTTTGAGGGAAGCTTTATTTTAGTTGACGGCGTACCTGTGAAAGGGCGTATTCCAGCCAGAAAACCTGCAATGACCAACCCTATATTGGTAAGCACTGCTAAGCCTATTAAAAGGTAGTGTCCTGTTGATTCGGGCTGGAATATGGTAGAGCCTAATGTGGCTTCATAAATAAGGTCTTTACTGATAAATCCAAATGAGCCCGGTAATCCAGCACTGGATAACGCAGCCAAGACAGCGGAAAATGCTACGATGGGAATTGTTTTACCTAATCCGCCGAGGACAGAAATATCGCGGGTTCCTAATTTCAAATCTATAATACCGGTTACTAAAAATAAACTGGCTTTATATAGCGCATGAGCAATAATAAAGGCAATAGCGGCTATAAACCCGGTTTTAGTACCTACTCCTAATAAAAATGTAAGAACACCTAACGCAGAAATGGTAGAATAGGCTAGAATACTTTTTAAGTCTGTCCTGTAGAGAGAGTTGACAACAGCATAGAGCATCGTGAAACCGCCGACAATTAAAAGGGGGGCTGTCCACATCGTTTGCCCGCCAAGAATAGGCGTAAAACGCGCAATCAAAAAAATGCCTGCTTTTACCATAGTGGCCGAGTGCAGATAGGCAGACACCGGCGTAGGGGCTTTCATCGCCCCCGGTAACCAAAAATGAAAGGGAAACTGAGCAGACTTAGTGAAAGCTCCTAATAAAAAGAACGCAATAATCAGGGGGTAATACGGATGTTCATAATAGATATTGCCTTGGTCAATTAACTCACTTAAATTATAAGTGCCCGCTATATCACCTATCAAAACAAATGCTGCCAATAGAAAAAAACCACCCATACCTGTGGTAGTAAATGATATTAAGGCGCTTTTTCTGGAACCTTCCGATTCATTGTTAAAGCCGATGAGAAAGAAAGAACTAAGGCTTGTTAACTCCCAAAAAATAAAGAGTAACAATAGGTTGTCTGACAATACTAAACCCAGCATAGCAGACATAAAAAGCAATAGATAAGTGAAAAACCTGTCTATATACCGATGTTTTTTCAAATATTCATAAGCATAAACAAAAATACCTATTCCTATACCGCTTATCAGTAGAGTAAATAAGAGGGATAATCCATCCAGTCTCAAGCTGAGATTGACTCCTAAGCTTGGAACCCAGTCAGTACTTTGCTTCAATACAGATCCGCTTGCTATAGCTGGTAATTGGAAAAGATAATATATGAATATCAGTGAAGGAACAATTGCTAACAGGACGAGCCATCTTGTTTTGACAACCTTTCTTAAAAAAGCTGGCAAAATAGCAACAATGAATCCTAATAATACGGTAAATAGCATGAATGTGAGTTAAAAAATTTGAATTATGCGAAGATAATAAATCATTTTTATTGTAAACTCCCGGATAAAATTTAAAATGCAGATAAATACTTATTAAAAATAATAAAATTCAGTGTTTTAATGTTTGAAAAATAATACGGATCCTTACGGCAAAAGATACTAAAAAATACTTTGAAATAGGGAATATATTGCGTTTTTGGGATGTTTCATAAAAATGTCTTTCTAAAATAAAAGAGGAATAAATTTCCATCAAAGGTGTTATATAATATGATATAAGAACGGAGACACTGTTGTACCTGCTGAAAATGAAATGCTTATTCTTGGGAATGTATTATCCTTCCTTGAAAAAATTGAATAAAAAAACGGAATAATTAACAACATTCTTCTTTTTTTGCCTAAAAATTTGAATAATTAAAATAATATGCTTTATTTTACAGAAATATCTAAAACAATGAACGTAGGGACAATTATTATTACAATTATTATTTCCGGGGTCGACTGACTCAGAGGAAGAAATATGTTGTGTTAATAATTAAACATTATACTAAACCTTCCTCACATCGAGGAAGGTTTTTTTTATTTATGCACATAAACAAAAATTATATAAACGAATTATTAAAAAAATATGAAAGTTTTAAAGTTTGGAGGTACTTCGGTAGGAACAAAGGACAGTATAAAAGCCGTATTGAATATCGTAAAAGCTTCTTATGAAAGAGGGGAAAAACCATTAGTGGTTTTTTCAGCAATGGAAGGCGTAACCAATTTGTTGATGCAGATGGCCGAAAATTCAGCGCAAGGTATTTCTAACGAAGAATCTTTAGGGTTTTTACAAACAAAGCACTTTGATATTGTTAAAAATTTACTACCTGTAAAGAAACAAAATCCAGTACTCACCAAGTTGAAATTATTATTTAATGAACTTGAAGATTTGTTTTCCTCTGTAGAAACATTGAAAGAACTGAGCCCACAAAGCAAAGATTTGATTTTAAGCTATGGAGAGCGATGCTGTGCGTATATGCTGTCTAAAATTGCAGAGACCTATTTTGAAAACTCTATGTACATTGATGCTCGAAATGTAATTAAAACAGATTCAAACTTTGGTAACGCTTCTGTGGATCAACGAGCAACGGAAACCCTTATTTCTTCTTTAAAACAATCTTATGGCCATAAAGTTCTGTTTGTCACAGGTTTTATAGGTTCTAATGATGCCGGGCGTACTACTACATTGGGGAGGGGAGGCTCAGACTATACGGCGGCATTATTCGCTTCTATATTAGAAGCAAAAGTTATTGAAATCTGGACAGATGTAAACGGTATCCACACGGCTGATCCACGGATTGTTAAAAAAGCTTTTCCTTTGAAAGATCTTTCTTATACGGAAGCGATGGAGCTGTCTTATTTTGGGGCTAAAGTGATTTACCCGCCTACGATGATCCCGGCTTTTACCAAGAAAATTCCTATTCATATAAAAAATACTTTTGAACCGGAAACTGCGGGCACCTGTATTCAGCATACGAGCGGACACTCTGATCTTCCCATTAAAGGAATCTCATCTATTTCTGAGATCAGCCTTATTAACTTAAGTGGATCGGGAATGATCGGAGAGACCGGGTTTTCAGGCCGTTTGTTTGCCCTTTTAGCAAAGGCCCATATCAATGTTATTCTCATTACACAATCATCCTCAGAACACAGTATTACTTTTGCCATTAGTCCGGAGGATGCTGAGAAAGCTATGAAGTTGATCGAAAAAGAATTCGAATTGGAACTGACAGCAAATAAGCTTTACCCTCCGGAATTAGAAGGGGATTTGTCTGTGTTGGCTATTGTAGGAGAGAATATGAAACGTACGACCGGTGTGTCTGGAAAGTTATTCCGGGCTCTGGGAAGAAACGGTGTGAATGTCAGAGCTATAGCACAAGGATCTTCCGAATATAATATTTCAGTAATCATCGCTAAGAAAGATTTAGCCAAAGCATTGAATACAGTGCACGATGCTTTTTTCGCTGAACTAACCAAAACGCTGAATGTTTTTGTTGTAGGCTTAGGGAATATAGGAAAGACCTTGCTGGCTCAGATCGAAAATCAATATGAGTTTTTATTAGAACAGAATAATATAGACATCAAGTTAGTCGGCCTGGCCAATACAAAAAAAATGCGAATAGATGAGGTAGGCATAGATATAGGAAGCTGGGAGGGCGAACTTAATGAAAAAGGGCGTCCTTCGGATTTGTCTGCTTTTGTTCAAAAAATGGGCGAGATGAATTTGCCTAATTGTGTTTTTGTAGATAATACAGCGAGCCCAGTGCCGACTACGTATTATGTAGATATTTTCAGAAACAACATATCTATCGTTACTTGTAATAAAATAGCTAATTCTGCTTCATATAAGAATTATAAGTTGCTTAAAGATACAGCAAAAGAACACGGAGTTGAGTTTTATTATGAGACGAATGCCGGCGCCGGCCTTCCTATCATCCGTGTGCTGAAAGACCTAATGCTAAGTGGAGATGAAATAGTAAAAATTGAAGCGATACTTTCGGGAACCATTTCTTATATTTTTAATAATTTTCAAGGAGAAGTGTCGTTTCACGATGTGGTAAAAAAAGCACAGGAATCTGGTTTTACAGAGCCCGATCCCAGAGACGACTTAGGGGGAGTTGATTTTATGCGAAAAATGTTGATTTTAGGCCGGGATGCAGGTTATCCTTTAGAAGAATCGGATGTTGATCTGGGTGCTATTTTGCCAGAAAGCTGTTTAAAAGCAGACTCTGTGGAAACTTTTTATACATCTTTATTGGAGGAAGCTGATTACTTTGAAAATATGAAGAATAAAGCGGAAGCTGAAAATAAAGTAATACGTTATATAGGGAGTCTTGAAAATGGAAAGGTGAAAATATCCATCCAATATGTAGATCAATCTCATCCTTTTTACGCTTTATCAGGCAGTGATAATATTATTTCGTTTACTACCAAAAGATATAAAGACACACCTCTTGTCGTAAAAGGGCCGGGCGCTGGAGCAGAAGTGACTGCGGCAGGTGTTTTTGCAGATTTGGTAAATGTAGGCGCTCGATAAAATTATAGAAAATGAAAGAAACAAATAAAACAATAGATGTCTCCCGTTTTGAAGAAGAGGTTCGTGTATTTGCACCTGCGACTGTAGCCAATATGATCTGTGGATTCGATGTGCTGGGTTTTGCTGTCCATGAACCCGGAGATGAAATCATAATGCGTCGATCAGAAAAGCCCGGAGTCCGTCTCTTGAATATTACTGGAGATGAAGGTCGCTTGCCCAAAGATCCAAATAAAAATACGGTGTCTGCTTGTGCAGAAATGTTGTTGAAAGACTTAGGACTGTCGGATAAAGTAGGTTTGGAAATTGAACTGCATAAACATATGCCTATAGGTTCAGGCTTGGGTTCGAGTGCAGCGAGTACGGTAGGAGGGCTATATGCTACGAACGAGATATTGGGAAAACCCCTCACTAAACCGGAGCTTTTACCTTATTGCATAGAAGGGGAAAGATTGGCTTGCGGTCATCCGCATGCTGATAACGTAGGGCCGGCACTGTTCGGAGGTATTACATTGATACGCGGTGAAGCCATAAAACCTGATCTGATTCAATTGCCCACTCCCGAAAAGTTACATGCAAGTATAATTTTCCCACAGGTAGATGTGCCTACCCGAGATGCACGGCAATTGATAAAAGAGAAGGTGAAGCTAAAAGATGCAGTAGTGCAATGGGGAAATATTGCCGGTCTGGTAGCCGGATTGTATAGGGAAGATTATGCGCTTATTACCCGAAGCATGAAAGATGTATTGATAGAGCCTACAAGAGCTATATTAATTCCTCAGTTTGAAGAAATGAAAAAGATAGCCCTCTCTGAAGGAGCGATGAGCTTTGGTATTTCGGGATCCGGCCCTTCGGTGGTGGCAATGAGTACAAAAATGGAAACTGCAGAAAAGATCTCTTCAGCCATTCAAAAGCATTTGCAAGAGCAAGATATAGACTTTTTTGCCTATGTAAGCAAAGTGAATACTGAAGGTCCAAAACGTTTATAATGAAGAGTTAACATCCATAAATAATGAAATTATACAGTACAAATAATCCAGAGAATCAAGTAGAATTTAAAGAAGCGGTATTTAATGCATTGCCCCAGGATAAGGGATTATATATGCCGGTTAATATTCCTAAAATAGATCCGCTGTTCATTCAGAATATTCAACAATATTCTTTGCCGGAAATAGCTTTCGAAGTAGCTTCGGTCCTTCTTGAAGGGGCTATCCCATCAGAGGATTTAAAAAGAATAATACAAGATGCAGCCAATTTTGATGCTCCTTTACATTTTCTTACGTCGGATATGGCCGTGTTGGAGCTTTTTCATGGTCCTTCATTTGCTTTTAAAGATTTCGGCGCGCGGTTTATGAGCCGGGTAATGGGCTACTTTACAGAAAAAAATGAAAAGACTTTAGAAGTCTTAGTGGCGACTTCCGGAGATACAGGGGGAGCAGTGGCTTTGGGTTTTTTGGGTGTAGAAGGAACACGGGTAACTATTCTCTATCCAAAAGGAAAGGTTTCTGAAATACAAGAATTGCAATTGACGACAAATGGGGAAAATATTCGGGCCATTGAAGTGGAAGGTACTTTTGACGATTGTCAAGCCTTAGTAAAACAAGCTTTCGTCGATGAGGAATTGAATACAAAGCTGAGGTTGACCTCTGCAAATTCCATTAATATAGCCCGTCTTATTCCTCAAATGTTTTATTACTTCTATGCATATGCACAATTAAAAGCTCAAGGGGTAAGCAAAGTTGTGTATACTGTACCCAGTGGTAACTTTGGCAATATCGGCGCCGGTATCTTAGCTAGTAAAATGGGATTGCCGGTACAGCATTTTGTGGCTGCGAATAATGCTAATGATACTGTAACAGAGTTCTTAAAGACGGGAAAATACCATTCCAAAGCTTCCGTACAGACCTTGTCTAATGCCATGGACGTGGGCAATCCAAGCAATTGGGTGCGCATCATGGACATGTTTGACAAGGATTTTTTAAAAGTAAAAAAACATATTTCTGCATATACCTTTAGTGATGTACAGACGAAAAAAGCAATAGCAGAAGTGTATGAAAAGTATAATTACGTCCTGTGTCCACATACTGCAGTGGCGTATTTGGCCGCTAAGAAGTATAAAGCAGAGCACCCCGGTGAATATGCATCCGTGTTCTTATCTACTGCTCATCCTTGTAAATTTCCGGAAGCTTATTCCGAAGAATTATTTAAAAAAATTGAAACTCCATCTGGTGTAGACTCTATGGGGAAAAAAGATAAAACTACAACAACTATGTCAGTTGATTTTGAAAAATTCAAAAATTACTTGTTGAACATGGAATAGTACATGAATATTTTGAGCAGGAATCCTACACAAAGGACAGTATATGCTATTTTATTTACTGTTTCCATAGGGCATTTTTTAAATGATATGCTGCAAGCGATTATTCCTGCAGCATATCCTCTTTTAAAGGAGGAACATGGGTTATCCTACGGCCAAATTGGTTTTATCACCTTAGTTTATCAGATTGCAGCCTCTGTTTTTCAGCCCCTTGTGGGAAATTATACGGACAAACATCCTCATCCTTACTCGCAGATATCCGGCATGGCTTTTACATTTTTCGGGGTGTTGCTTTTAGGTTTTGCGTGGAGTTATACAAGTATTTTAACAGCTGTATTTCTTGTCGGAATTGGTTCTTCTATTTTTCATCCTGAATCCTCAAGGATCGCATTTTTGGCCTCAGGTGGCCGGAGGAGTTTAGCACAATCTATATTTCAGATAGGGGGGAGTATGGGGACGGCTATTGCTCCGCTTCTGGTGGTAATGATAGTTTTGCCTTACGGACAACGGAATCTAATTTACTTTGCGGCCTTTGCTCTTTTGGCTAAAGGGGTTTTTATCTATGTCGGCCAATGGTATGCTCAGATGCTTTCCCGTAAAAAGAAGAATAAAAATAAGGAAGTTGTTTTTATTCCTCAACTCAGTGAAAAGAGAAGGTGGATGGCGATTGGCATATTGTTGATTTTAATTATTTCCAAATATTTTTATACCGCGAGTATTGGTAATTATTTTCATTTCTATACGATGCATAAATTTGGTTTGTCTGAAAATCAAGCTCAGGTTTATTTGTTTTATTTCCTTATTTCGGTAGCGGTGGGCACTCTTTTGGGTGGTTTTTTTGGGGATAAATTTGGACGAAAATACGTGATTGTGTTTTCAGTTCTTGGAGCAGCTCCTTTTGCTCTGGCCCTACCGTATGTCAATGTGGAGGCAACAGCTGTTTTGATAGTGTGCGTAGGGTTGATTTTATCATCTGCTTTTCCGGCTATTTTAGTATATGCTCAGGAGTTATTGCCTAAAAACTTAGGCATGGTGTCCGGCTTTTTTTATGGTTTTGCTTTTGCTATGGGCGGAATAGGCTCGGCTTTATTAGGCTGGCGGGCTGACCATACTTCCATTGAGTATATTTATTTTCTATGCTCTTTTTTACCTCTTTTTGGTGTGTTTGCAATTTTTTTACCCGATTTACGGAAAGTCAAGAAAAATGAATTTATAAAGTAAGAGACTATCTCAAACGCTGCATTTCTTGCTGGATGCAACAAAAAGTCGTTTTGAGATAGCTTGTTGTAATTTATAAAAGCTCTTTTCGGAGATCGTACGCTGATTTTGGAGATAAATAGCCTAAAGGTATGTCAAATACGCTACGGGCTCCTGTTTGTCCTTCTTTTGCCATTTTGCTTACCGCTCTTGCGTATGCGACCAATACGCTCGAAGTAAATTCAGGGTTACTCTCTAATTCTAAACCAAATTCTATTTTTTGTTTAGATCCTGCATGGGATTTCCCAGTGCGGAATACGAGGCCTCCATGGGGCATTTTTGCATGGTTTTTTTGTAGTTCCTCTTCAGTAATAAAATGTACTTCTGTATGGTAGGGTTCGAAATAGTGCGGCATGTTTTTAATTTCTCGTTCTATGGCTTTGGTGTCGGCATTCGCCTCGGCGACCACATAGCACTCACGGATATGTTTTTCAGATGTTGAAAGTTCAGGCTGTATTCCGGATCGGACCTTTTCTATGGCTTGAGAACTGGGCAGTGTGTATTGTACCCCATTTTTCACCCCTTTTACTTTTCGAACGGCATCTGAATGCCCTTGACTTAACCCTTTACCCCAGAAAGTATAATCTTTACCTTCGGGAAGAACAGATTGACCTAAAAGACGAGCTAAAGAAAATAGACCGGGATCCCAGCCTGTGGAAATAAGACAGAGATGGTTGTTCCCCTTTGCCGACTGATCAACTTGCTCAAAATACTCCGGAATTTTAGCATGTGTATCAAAACTATCAACAGTGTGGAAATGTTTGGAAACATGTAATACCTGTTCGGGAAGGTCTGTAGCTGAACCTCCGCAGAGAATCATAACATCAATTTTGTTTTTGTATTTTTCTATTTCGGAATAGGCTTCCACTTTCCCGGAACTGTCTATAGACTCCGGATCCCGTCTCGTGAAAATGGCAATAAGCTCCATGTCCAGATTTTGTTTTAGCGCTAACTCTACCCCTTTTCCTAAGTTCCCATAACCTATGATTCCTATTCTTATCTTATTTTTTTGATCCATACTTTTTTGAATTTTAATGAAGAGGGGTAAAAATATGTGATAATCTACACATTGACAAATATGTGTTCGTAAATCGAAAATATTTAATTCATATTTGGGTTGAAAGCCGGTAATAATTTTTTTTATAAAAATTATTAAAATATAGATTAATAAAATCGCTGAAAGGATACTGTGCTTTTTATCTTTATTTACGTATTTTTTTCATAGTTTTAACACCACTTTAAACATAAAACATTTATAACTCGATTTATGGAACAGATATTTATTTTCCTTCCTGCTGTTTTAGCGGTATTAGGACTTTTATTTATGTTGGTAAAATCCAACTGGATTAATAAGCAGAACACAGGAAATGAGCGTATGCTTTCGCTTTCAAGGAGCATTCAAGAAGGAGCGATGGCATTTTTGAGAGCAGAGTATAGAATTCTTTTGATATTTGTAGTGGTTGCGGCAATAGCTTTGTTTGCTATTTCTCAATTAGTGGAAACAACTTCTTGGATTATCGTGATAGCATTCGTATTTGGTGCTGTTTTTTCTGCTTTGGCTGGAAATATTGGCATGCGGGTCGCTACGCAATCGAATGTGCGTACCACTCAGGCAGCGAGAAGCAGTTTACCTCAAGCTTTAAAAATTTCTTTTTCGGGGGGAACAGTGATGGGGCTGGGAGTTGCAGGGTTGGCTGTTCTCGGACTCAGTATTTTCTTTTTGATATTCTTAAATATGTTTATCAGCGATGGAGGAGATTTTTATTATGAAATGACTGTGGTATTAGAAGCTTTAGCGGGTTTCTCTTTAGGAGCGGAAAGTATAGCTCTTTTTGCCAGAGTAGGAGGGGGAATTTATACAAAAGCGGCAGATGTGGGCGCGGATCTCGTGGGAAAAGTTGAAGCAGGGATTCCGGAAGATGATCCGAGAAACCCAGCAACAATTGCGGATAACGTAGGGGATAATGTGGGAGATGTGGCAGGAATGGGAGCAGACTTATTCGGTTCTTATGTGGCTACAGTGCTCGCCTCTATGGTGTTGGGAAATTATATCATTAAAGATATGAGTGAGGCCAGTGGCACACCTTTTACGGATAATTTTAATGGGCTAGGCCCTATTTTATTACCATTGGTAATAGCGGGAGTAGGGATCATTGCTTCGATTATAGGCACCTTCCTGGTGAAAATATCAAACAATAACGCTGGTGAAAAAGAAGTTCAAAGTGCATTAAACAAAGGGAATTGGACGGCTATTGTTCTTACCGTTATTGCGAGTTTCTTTTTAATCCCTTACATGCTGCCCGAAACACTTTCTATGAATTTCTTTGGAGAGGGAGTAAAAGAGATTACGACTATGCGGGTTTTTTACTCTACTTTGGTAGGGCTGGCTGTAGGAGGTTTGATTTCTACTTTTACAGAATACTATACAGGTTCAAATAAAAAACCGGTTTTAGATATTGTTAAAAATTCATCTACAGGAGCAGCCACAAATATTATCGCAGGGTTATCTGTAGGTATGATCTCTACTTTTTCGTCCGTTATTTTATTCGCATTGGCGATATGGAGTTCCTATACATTGGCTGGGTTTTATGGGGTGTCGATTGCTGCTTCAGCCATGATGGCAACTACAGCCATGCAATTGGCTATTGACGCTTTTGGACCTATCGCAGACAATGCGGGAGGGATTGCAGAGATGAGTGATCTCCCTGAGGAAGTGAGAGAGAGAACAGATATATTAGATTCTGTAGGAAACACTACAGCGGCAGTAGGTAAAGGCTTTGCGATAGCATCTGCAGCGCTTACAGCTTTGGCACTCTTTGCGGCATATGTTACCTTTACAGGTATAGACGGGATTAATATTTTTAAGGCGGATGTGCTTGCTGCATTGTTTTTGGGAGGAATGATTCCTGTAGTGTTTTCTGCTTTGGCGATAAAATCGGTAGGTAAAGCGGCTATGGAAATGGTGAATGAAGTACGCAGACAGTTTCGCGAGATTCCCGGGATTTTAGAAGGAACGGGAAAACCGGATTATAAAAAATGTGTAGATATTTCTACTCAAGCTGCTTTGAAAGAAATGGTTCTTCCGGGAGCCTTAACAATCATTACACCCTTAATCATTGGTTTTGTAATGGGGGCAGAATCCTTGGGAGCTTACATGGCAGGAGTAACGGTGTCCGGTGTGCTTTGGGCTATTTTTCAAAATAATGCAGGGGGTGCCTGGGATAATGCAAAAAAATCTATCGAAGCGGGTGTTGAAGTAGAGGGTACGATGATAAAAAAAGGATCAGAATCACATATAGCAGCCGTAACAGGTGATACAGTGGGTGATCCTTTTAAAGATACTTCCGGGCCTTCTATGAACATTCTAATTAAATTAACTTGCCTAATAGGCTTGGTTATAGCTCCTATATTAGGAGAAAAATTAAAAGCACAAAATGAATTGACAGTGCAAGAAGAACAAACTATCAGTGTAGAGACTGAAGAAAATCAAACAAATTCTTTTACAATGAATGTAGAGGAATAATCGATTTCGAAGTATGTTGATTGATGAGAGCCCGGCTTATCTTTTAAATAAGCCGGGCTTTTGTATAATTAAGTTAAGGATTTTTAAAAAGATAATAATGATAAAAAATGAAGATATAAAATACCTAAAAAGATGCTTATCCTTAGCAGAAGAGGCGGTAAGATCTGGAGATGAGGCATTTGGTTCTCTCTTGGTGAGCAAAGAAGGAGAAGTATTGGCCGAAGCCAGGAACCGAATCAATGAAAAAAACCGCTTGGCACACCCTGAAATAAAATTAGCGTATTGGGCGGCGGATAATCTATCGATGGAAGAATGTAATGAGACCACTATGTATACTACGGGCGAACATTGCCCTATGTGTGCGGCGGCACATGGATGGGTAGGCTTGGGACCAATTGTGTATTTGAGTTCCGGTGAACAGCTAAAGACATGGTTGAGAGAGTTTGGAGTGGAACAGAAGCTTGGCGTTAACCTGGTTCCCGTGCAACAAATATTGCCGCATTTAGAAGTACGTGGGCCTGCTGAAAATGAACTTCTTCATCGTATCAAAAGCTTACAC
>JAJYRG010000041.1 GCA_021794195.1 Bacteroidota bacterium | reverse complement strand
TTTTGGTGCATCCGAGAAGATATAAAAGTAGAGAATATGGAGAAAAGAAGAAAGGGGACAAAAGAGAACTGGGGTGGCAATGAAGGCCAGGAAAGAAGAATTCGGAAATTGACTGATAACTCTGAAAAACCTTTAGGCGAGTGGAATTATATGGTTATAGAATGTTTGGATAATGAAATAAAAGTCTGGGTAAACGGAGATCTGGTTAATCACGGCTATGATGCAACTACCCGGAAAGGGCAAATAGCCGTGCAGGCAGAAGGAGCAAAAGTAGAGTTTAGAAAACTCACCGTAGAACCGATTAAAGAATTATCAGATGAAGGTTGACAACTACTTTTTATAACACGTTATTAAATGATGGCTTATCTGAATACGGAAGGTAGTTCTCAAGTCTATAAAACTAAAAGCTCATGAATATCGAAAAGCAACAGCCTATGCGAAAAAATATATCGTTGTTATTACTTCTTTTAATATATATTCCTATGTATAGCTTTGGGCAGAATAAAAACATTCATACACAGCTTGAAGAGATCGCTCACAAGCATAAAGCTATTGGGCTGACAGTAGCTGTAGTGAAAGATAATAAGATCATTTATAAACATGCATTGGGATATTCGGATTTAAACAAAGCAGAAAAAATGACTACCGATCATATTTTTCGAATAGCTTCCATTTCCAAATCTTTTACTGCGACTGCACTGATGCAGTTAATAGAAGAAGGTAAACTATCTTTGGAAGATGATTTTAGTGATTTAATTGGCTTCAAAGTACGGAACCCACATTATCCGGATGATGTAATTACTTTGGGAATGATCTTATCTCATTCTTCAAGTATTAATGATAAAAATGGATATTTTACCTTAGACGTTATTGATCCCCGAAAAAATGAAGAATGGGAGGCATGTTATAACGATTACAAACCTGGAAGCCAATATGAATATTGTAATCTAAACTTTAATATGGCTGGTGCAGTCATCGAGCGTATAACCGGAAATCGATTTGATAAAGAAATACAAAAAAGAATTCTTGAACCTTTGAAGTTAAAAGCAGGCTATAATGTAGATGGATTAAAACAGAACCGTTTTGCTAAATTATATTCTTATGATAAAAGTAAAAGTAAATTCATTGTACAGCCTGACGCTTATAATTCTCCTCAAAAGTATCTTAATGATTATGAATTAGGCAGATCCACTCCGGTTTTTTCACCCACTGGCGGAATGAAAATATCCACCAACGATTTGACGAGATATATGCTGATGCATATGAACTATGGTAGCTGGGAGGGCACTAAAGTCATTTCTGTTGAAAGTGCAAAAATAATGCAAGATCCCGTAATAAATACAGTATATGGTGGTTATGGTTTAGCTTTAACTCATAACACTACGATAATTCCTACTGAAAATATGGTTGGCCACACAGGTGACGCCTATGGTCTTTATAGTAACATGTACTTTGAACCCGAAAATAAATTTGGTTTTGTAGTCATTACAAATGGTTGTGAAGCGGATTATGATTCGAATGAAAACATGCTGTTTAGTAAAGAAGTGATAAATTTTTTATATGATTATTTTATTGCCGGGTAAAAATCAGTTACAAAAAGAGTAAAAAAACAGCCCTATATTGTTTTAACTGATGGGGAATAGATAAATTTCTTTTCTTTAGGTATTATTTGTATTTTAACTGTATGAATTAAAAAAAGAATAAACCTATGCGATGGCTGATATTTTTTATTCTTGGATGTGCGTATTCTTTAGGGAAAGGGCAAAATTCTAATCTGCAAAAAATAAGAGTTGAATTTAAACAAGGCGTTCAGAACAAAGAAATCTGTGTAAATAATCTTGAGATCCTTGAAGAAACAGCTGACTCTCCTGTTGAGAAAGGATATTTAGCTGCTTATCAAATCTTTATGGCTAAGCATATTTCGAATCCTTTTAAAAAAATCCATCAGTTTAAAGTCGGTAAAAATGCTTTAGAAGAATTAATAAGTAAACACCCAAAGGATCCTGAACTTCGGTATATTCGATTATGCATACAATATTATGCTCCAAAATTATTAGGCTATTCATCAAATATAGAAGAAGATAAAGATTTCGTCATGCATAATCTTTATAAAATAGAGGATTCACAGACGAAACAGCTTATATATAAATACTTAGAAGGAGCAAAGATGTACTCAAGTGAAGAGCTTGCTCTCTTAAATAGATAGGTTGTACCTGAACTCTTTAAAATTATTTCTCAAAAAACATGAAATCTGAAGGCTATTGATTAAATTTGCACATGCCAAAAAAAATTATCATCATAGATTTCGGTTCGCAATATACTCAATTGATTGCACGTAGAATTCGGGAGCAAAATGTTTATTGTGAGATTTATCCCTACAATAAATTACCAAAATGGAGTGACCATATCCCGGGGATTATTCTTTCCGGAAGTTCTTATACAATGGCAGATAAGGAGGCTCCTGCGATAGATTTTGATTCTTTACCCGAAGACACTCCTGTTTTGAGCATAGGCTATAGCGCAGGATATATAGCTTCCCAAAAAGGAGCTACCCTTAATTACAATGATGCGCCTGCTCATAGAAAAGACCCGATCAAAAAGATAGATCCTATTAACCCTTTGTTTGCTGGAATTAATGTAGGTTCGCAAGTTTGGTTGTCTATGGCAGAAACCTTGTCTTCTTTGCCGGAGAACTTTAAAAACATTGCTTCTACTGAGGAATTAAATATAGCCGCGTATCAGTATAAAAACTTTTTTGGACTTCAATTTCATCCTGAAGTTGCGTATACGGAACAAGGCAAACAGATTATTAAAAATTTTGTAGTAGATATCTGTGCTTGTAAACAAAATTGGACACCCGACTCTTTTGTTAAAAATACGGTGCAAAATCTTGTTGACACCTTAGGCAAAGAACATGTAGTAATGGCTCTATCTGGAGGAGTAGACTCTACGGTATCAGCGGTTCTCCTACACCGCGCTATTGGAGAACGGCTACATTGTGTATTTGTAGATCATGGGTTGCTTCGAAAAAATGAATATGAAGAAGTATTGGAGTCTTACAAAAGTATGGGCTTGAATATAAAGGGCTATCGAGAAAAAGACTTCTTTTTTGATCGTCTGAAAAACATATCTGATCCGGAACAGAAGCGAAAAATCATCGGAGCTTCTTTTATTGATGTATTTGACAAAGCTTCAAAAGAAATAGCTCAAGAATTACCTCCAGGCACGGAGGTTAAATGGTTAGGACAGGGAACGATTTACCCGGACATAATAGAGTCCGTGTCTGTAAAAGATTCTTCAGTAGCCGTAAAATCACACCATAATGTAGGAGGATTACCAGATTTTATGAAATTAAAAGTAGTGGAGCCTTTGAAAGCTTTGTTTAAAGACGAGGTGAGAAAAGTAGGAGAAGCTTTGCAAATAGACAATCTTATTTTACAGAGACATCCATTTCCAGGCCCGGGCTTAGCTATTCGTATCTTAGGAGAGATTACAGCAGAAAAGGCATGGATTTTGCAAGAAGCAGATCACATATATATCCAAAATCTCAAAGAGTCGGGCTGGTATGATAAAGTATGGCAGGCTGGAGCTATATTTTTACCCATACAGTCTGTCGGAGTGATGGAAGGAGGGCGTACATATGAGCATGTAGTCGCTTTGCGCGCAGTAAACTCTAACGATGGGATGACCGCTGACTGGGTTACTTTGCCATATGATTTGTTGTCCAAAATATCTAATGAAATTATTAATAATGTTAAAGGAGTCAATAGAGTAGTGTATGATATCAGTTCGAAACCACCCGCAACCATTGAATGGGAATAAAATCCTCCTGTTCCTTTTTTGTGTATCGCTTCTTGTTGTTACTTCTTGTGGTACGAAAAAAAAGACTTCTACCGTATTGAAATCGCCAGATTATGAAAAGGTAGAGGAAGAAGAGAAAGAAATAGAAGAAGAGAAGGAAGTAGTAGAAGAGGAGGAAGAGGTAATTGATAATAAAATAGCTTTGCTACTTCCTTTTCAATTGCAAAAGATCCGCGTAGAAAGTATTGGCAAAGAGGATATCAGACGGTCTGCCCTTGCCTTAGATTTTTATCAAGGCTTACATATAGGTTTACAAGAGTTAGCAGATAAAGGAAACCGTTTTCTATTAGATGTGCTGGATACAAAAGATGATGATATTCAGAATCAAACCTTAGCACAATCAGAAGGGGTTGTTGAAGCGTCTCTTGTAATTGGACCTGTTTTCCCTAATGAAATAAAAGCTTTTGGGAGGAGTTTTGGAAATAAAAAAACATTACAGATTAGCCCTCTGGCCGCCAGTTTACCCTCTGAGTTTATGTTACCTAACTTAGTCACGCTTACTCCTTCTATAAATAGCCATGCAAATGCTTTGGCAAAAAAGATTGAGGAGAGGGCAAAAACAGACGATGTTATTATACTGCTGGATGTAGGCGATAGTAAAAGCAAACAATATATCTCTCAAGTAAAATCAAAATTGGAATCTGAAAACAAGCTATTTATAAAAACTGTAAATAAAATAGAGGATCTTACCGAATCATTAGAAGATGAATCTGTAAACCACGTTATCTGCGGTTCCAATGACGATTTTGTTATTTCTATATTGATGAATACATTGGAAAGTGAGTACCTTGAAGAGGATAAAAACATTCAACTTTATGGACATCCGCTGTGGGCGAAAATGAATTTTCGTTCCTATGATTATTTCTCAGCTTACAACCCCATTATTACAAGTGAAAGCCATCTTAATGAGAATAGTACTGCGGCTAGAAAATTTGCTTCCGCCTACAAAAAAGAATATAGTGTAGAACCTTCGGAAACAGCATACAAAGGTTATGACTCTGCTATATATTTTGGCAGTCTGTTGAAAAAACATGGCGACAATATAGAAGAGAAAATAACAAAAAGTGATTTTAAAGGTTTGTACAGTGATTATTCATTTGATTTTAATCAAAGCTGGGGTTATGAAAATAGATCTGTAAGTTATAAAACTTTTAAAAACGGATCTTTTCAATAAACGATAAGAGTAGCCTGCATAAATGAATATCTCCGAACAGTATCTGCCCGCATATCTTCGAAATAGTGAAAAGGCAATACATGCTTACTCTTATAATCAGCCTTTTGCACGTTTTCTGAAAAACTATTTTAAAGAGAACCCAAAAATGGGTTCCCGTGATCGTAAAATAGTTTCCCGTTATTGTTATAATTATTTTAGAATAGGAGACTTTGCCAAAGAGCATACTTTTACAGATAGAGTGATACTCGCAGAATACCTCTGCGAAAAAGAAAGTGTTCTGGTAGAAAAATATAGCCCTGAACTATATTCTACTATAGAAAAACCCATTTCGGAAAAAATCAACATCTTAAATAGAGATTCTACTTATTCTTTTGAATCTGTTTTTCCTGTTGATTTAAAATTTTCAGAAGAAATAGACAAGAAGAAATTTTTAGAGAAGCAATTAGTTCAGCCCAACTTATACCTTAGAGCGAAACAAACTAAGGTAGGAGAAATTCAGATGTTTTTTGATAAACATTCAATTGCATATTCCTTTAAAGAACCTAATACTTTTGTGTTAGATAACCGTACGTCTATTAGTCATTTCAGAGAGATGAAAGGAAATTGGGAAGTACAAGATCTATCTTCGCAGCAGACTTTTAGCTTTTTTCCAAAATTATCAAATAACGAGGTATGGTGGGACGCTTGCGCAGGGTCAGGCGGAAAATCATTAATGTTGTTGGATGCTTACCCAAATTTAAAACTATATCTCAGCGACAGCCGAAGCTCTATACTTAAAAATTTAAGAAAAAGGTTTTCAGAGGCTGGGATTTCTGCCGATTTTCATACTCATACTTTGGATCTGAATAAAGGGGTTTCTTTTCCCGAAAATGTTACATTCGACGGGCTTCTATTAGATGTTCCTTGTTCAGGATCAGGAACCTGGAGCCGTACACCTGAAATGAAACTTCAGTTCAAAAAAGAAGACATCTATGAGTATACCACATTGCAAAAAAATATTGTAAAAAATGCTTTGCCCCATTTAAAAAAAGGAGGATGCTTGATGTATGTAACCTGCTCGATATTTAACGCTGAAAATGAAAGTATAGCCGACTATATCTGTACCGAATTTAATATGTCTCTAGATAGAAAAGAGCTCATCAAAGGGTATGAAAATAAGGCGGATACAATGTTTGTTGCTCGATTTTACAAATAAGAAAGGAGTATTTAAATGGAACGTGTATTTATTTTATCAATCACAGTTTCCAGGGATAACTAAAACCGGACATTTTGCTTTGCGGATGACAGATTCTGAAACGCTTCCTGAGAGTAGATGATTAAAACCTGTTCGTCCATTGCTTCCCATAACGATCAGATCACAACCCCATTCTTCAGCTGTGGTAAGTATTTCATCTCTCACTGAACCTATTTTATTAAATAGAGTAACGTCTTTTGCGCTTGTTTCAAAATTTTTAGAAACCTCTTTCAAATATTCGAGAGCACCTTCTAACTGTATTCCAGAAATTTCGGGAACGACTACAGGCTGTTGTCCCAATATAGGATCTGAACCATATGTAGATGGAGAGGTAGGAGGGACTACAGTGATAATGGCCAAATGCGGTTGTAACCTATTCACTATATCTTTTGCATAGGTAATTGCTTTTTCCGAGCATTTTGTATCATCTACCGCTAATAATATCCGGGTGAAAATAGATTTGACCATAGCTTTATTTTTTTATATCCTTATATACAATAATACTAAAAATACATAAAAAACCCTATTTTTTTTAGCTAAAAACAGCAATCTATTTCGTTTTTCTGATAAGAAAAGTGATCATTGAAGATAAAAGAAAGTTAATATTCAAATATTCTTATAGCAGCTCTTTATTGTTTTATACCCTATAGATTGACGCAGGTTATAATAAGATAATAAATTTCACGATCTTCTTTTCTTCAGTTAAAATGTCTTTAGAAAATCATACATCAAGTTGTTAAATAATTTTGGCCTCTCTAAATTGGGTAAATGTCCGGCATCTTCTATCTCTTTAAATGTTGAGTTCGGAAGTTGGGTATGCATATCGTTCATGGCTTTATAAGGAGTGATACGATCTTCTTTTCCACGGATCAGCAAACAAGGGGCTTGAATCTCTTTCAATATATTATAAGTATCGGTACGGCTTGCTAAAGCCAATAAAGTGGAGCAAATAGAGGTAGTGCCATTTCGTCGGATACTACTACGGATCATTTCAATTTCCGGAATATTGTTTTCTATACTTTCAGGAGTAAATAGTTTAGTGATAAAACCTATAGAAAATGGTCTTTTACCGTGGTGCAATATAGATTGGATGGTGTCAAATCTATTTTGTTTTTGTGTATTTGTATCTGCATTAGCGTGCGTGTCACATAAAATTAAAGCTTGAAAAAGTTCCGGTTTAATTTCATAACTCCGTAATGCTATGTAGCCTCCCATAGATATTCCGCATAAGACCACACTTTGAAGTTCCAGTTTTTCGATAAATACAATTAGATCCTTGGCAAAAACATCGATAGAGAAAAAGCCGTGTCCGGAAGTCGTGTTTCCATGTCCACGAATATCTATAGCGATACAGTTTGCAACACTGCTAAGTGACCCTACTTGATTTCTCCAAGAATTTTTATTGAAGGGGAATCCATGTAAAAATAAAATTGTTTTCCGGTTTTTTGATAGGGGTGAGCTGCTGAAATAAGAAATACTGATATCTCCAATTCTTATTTTTTTACTTTTAATATTTTTATTTTTTCTCATACAACTCTTAATTTGATTTAGCCAGATTATTTGTTTGGTTAAAAATACATATAAAGCTCTAATCTGGAAGAATAAAAAAATAAATCGGAAAAACATTTGCTTCCAAAAGCATTTTACCTATATTTGCCACAGCAAAGAAAAAAACAGTTTGTTTCTGTTTTTAAAGGGAAGCGCTCATAGCTTAACTGGATAGAGCATCTGACTACGGATCAGAAGGTTAGGGGTTCGACTCCCTTTGAGCGCACAGCGAAGTAGCCTAATTCGAGAGCGGATTAGGCTATTATTTTTTTACACTAAGAAGTTCTATTTATGCTTAACCTTGTTATATTTGGCCCTCCGGGAGCCGGAAAAGGAACCCAATCCGAAAAATTAATTAAAAAATATAATCTCGTTCATATTTCTACGGGGGATTTATTCAGAGCCCATATTGGTAATCAAACTGACTTGGGGAAAAAGGTAAATGAAATTATCGCCTCTGGCAATCTAGTTCCTGACGAAATTACTATAGCTATGCTCAGAGAGGAAGTACAAAAGCATCCGAATGGTTCAGGGTTTATTTTCGATGGTTTTCCGCGTACTGTAGCTCAAGCAGAAGCTTTAGATAGCTTCATGAATGAGATAGGAGAACAAATTTCAATTGTTGTAGCATTGGATGTTACTGAAGAAGAACTGACCCAAAGAATAGCGCTGAGACAAAAGAAAACAGGTAGGGCAGATGATGCTGCAGATAAACTAAAAAAGAGAATAGAAGAATATTTTTCTAAAACTATCCATGTTTTACCCTATTACGAGAAGCAAGATAAATTATCCAAAATAAATGGGATCGGAGATATCGATGTTATATTTTCAGATTTAGTGAAGGTTATCGATCCCTTAGTAAAGTAAGATCTGTCTAATGAAAAGAGGGGATTCCAATTTTGTCGATCATGTAAAGATTTGCTGCCGTTCTGGAAAAGGCGGAGCTGGTTCTTCTTATATGCATAGGGATAGGAAAACGACAAAAGGAGGTCCCCAGGGTGGTGATGGCGGGAGAGGCGGACATATTATTTTGAAAGGATCTGCCCAATACTGGACGCTTTTACATCTGCGATACCGCAAACATGTCATCGCCGAAAATGGAGAGCAAGGCGGAAAAACCCTAAAAGCAGGAGCTGACGGAAAAGATATACTATTGGAAGTGCCTTTGGGGACTGTCGTGAAAGACGCAGATACGGATGAAATTCTTTTTGAAATAACAGAAGACGGAGAAACTAAAATAGTATCCGAAGGAGGTAAAGGTGGTTTAGGAAATTGGCATTTTCGTTCGTCTGTCAGACAGGCTCCACGTTATGCGCAGCCGGGAATACCCGGTCAGGAAAAATGGGTGGTCTTAGAATTAAAGATTTTAGCCGATGTAGGCTTAGTCGGGTTTCCCAATGCTGGAAAATCCACCCTCTTATCCGCTGTATCCGCGGCCAAACCTGAAATCGCCGACTATCCTTTCACTACTTTGGTGCCAAATTTAGGAATAGTCTCCTATAGAGACAGCAAATCTTTCGTGATGGCTGATATCCCAGGAATAATAGAAGGGGCCTCAAAAGGTAAAGGGTTGGGACTTCGCTTTTTACGGCACATAGAACGTAACTCTGTACTTCTCTTTATGATTCCGGCTGATACTGAAAGAAGTATAAAAGAAGAGTATGGTATTTTGACAAAAGAATTAAATGAGCATAATCCCGAACTTATGCTTAAACCTAAGCTTTTAGCGATCACCAAAGCGGATCTTTTGGACGCTGAGCTTCAAGCAGAAATGAAAGAAATACTGCCTCCGGATATACCTTATGCATTTATTTCTGCCGTGTCCGGGGAAAATATTGCATATTTAAAGGATTTAATTTGGAAAATACTGCAAGAGGAAAAAGAAGATTTGTCTGCAAAAGGCGAAGATGAGGAAATGGATTAAGGAGTTAAATAAATGTATTAAACTTCTTATTTTCTTGAATGTCAAAATTATCTTCAAGGGTTTGGAATAATATTCGACTACCTTCATTATCGTGAAGATAAGAAAAAGTGACTGTTCTTCCTTTTAATAAGAGTTCATACAAATACGGCGAAATCCCTTTACTCGTTTGTATCGACTCTCTTTTATGTACAGCCCTCACATCCCTATATATGTTAAACTTGATAGCTCTATTCTTTTTTATTTTGAAAATGATATCTCCTACTTCTAAATTATACCAAAACTGTATATTTTCAGTATATCGAATATGGTTAAGTACTACGAAAAGTTGGAGAATAAAATATAAGCTGATGGGTAATAAAAGCAATAATATAACGACTTTTCGCATCAGCAATAGAATAAGAACTCCGAGTAGCACTCCTGTAGCAAAGGCATAAAACCCGGATTTTAATTCTTTCAGAACATTTGAATGATTTACTTGTAGGTAATTGAAGCCTGAATAACGCGTATGCGGCTGGCTTAAAAATACAGCTGTTCTTTGCTTTATGGAATTAAATAAAAAATAAACAACTCCAAATAGCAAAACCGTTATGAGGATAAATTTCATCGGGTTTTAATATTGCTCCTTTTCGGAAGGGTAATTTCCGGATTTCACATCTTTAATATATTCTTTTGCTGCGCCGGAGATTTCATCATAAAGTTGTAAATACTGCCTCAGAAATTTGGGTTTGAAATCCTTAGTCATACCCAACATATCGTTTACAACCAGCACTTGTCCATCACAACCATTACCTGCTCCGATACCTATAATTGGGATGTCTAATTCATCAGAAACTTCAGCCGCTAATTTGGCAGGCACTTTTTCTAAAACTATCGCAAAGCAGCCTGCTTCCTGAAGAGCTTTAGCGTCTGATTTTAGTTTTTCTGACTCTTTAGTTTCTTTTGCCCGAAGCCCAAAACCACCCAGCTGATTAATAGATTGCGGAGTCAATCCCAAATGTCCACATACCGGAATTCCTGCATTTACAATAAGACGGATATTATCGATGATTTCTGTTCCTCCTTCTAATTTTACAGCTTGAGCATTAGATTCTTTCATCATTCTGACAGCTGCTTTATATGCGTCATCTGCTTTGCCTTGATATTCTCCGAAAGGCAAGTCTGCCAATACCATTGCCCGTTTTGTACCCCGTGCTACAGAAGCTGTATGATAAATCATGTGGTCAAGTGTCATAGGAAGAGTGGTTTCGTAGCCTGCAAATACATTTCCTGCAGAATCCCCCACTAATAGGATATCCACACCACTGGCATCCAATATTCTTGCCATAGTATAGTCGTAAGCGGTAAGTACACTTATTTTTTCGCCATCCAATTTCATTTTACGGATTTGAGAAGCAGTTACTTTTTTTATTTCTTTATTGACAGACATAGCTATTTATTTTAAAGGTTAAAGATAAAAAAGAAAATAGACTTCTTATTTAAGAAGGGAAATTAGATAACTAAATGCGTTAACCTCCTGCATAAAAGATCTGTTTTTTTATCATACATTAGTTACATATAAAGAGAATGTTTATTCTTAATTTTGTAAAATGAAGAACACGAGACGGTTTCCTATTAAAATGCCAAAGTGGGAAGACATAATTTTATATGAAGACACTCATCTTTTAGTAGTAAACAAGCCTCCTTTCATCTCTACTTTAGACGACAGGCAAGGAGATGATTTCAACATGCTCCGTATAGCAAAGGAAAAATATGGTGATATTCAAGTTTGCCATCGTTTAGATAAAGAGACTTCAGGGGTATTAGTGTATGCTAAAACGCCTGAAATATATAGAGAAGTCGCTATAGCCTTCGAAAAAAGAGAAGTTGACAAAACATATCATGCAGTAATAGAAGGAAATCATCGTTTTGAAAAATTAAAGATTGATTTACCCATCCTGAACTTAGGCAATAAAAATGTAAAAATAGATAAAACACGAGGTAAGGATGCGCTGACATACTTTAATAGTCTACATTATTTTCAACATTATACACTTATTGAATGTAAACCTATTACTGGAAAAATGCATCAGATACGAATCCATCTGGCTTCTCAATTAGCTGCTATAGTTGGCGACATTGCTTACGGCGGAAAACCTCTCTACTTATCAGAAATTAAGAAAAAAGGTTATAGCTTAAGTAAAGGCAAAGAAGAACAGCCTTTGATAAAACGTTTCGCATTACATGCAAAAGCGTTAAGGATCCAGATACAAGGGGAAAATCATTTATTTGAAGCTCCATACCCCAAAGATTTTGAAGTATTATTAAGAAATTTAGAAAGGTATGATAGCTGATCTGCGTTATTAAAAACATTGGAATGACAGAAATAGAAGAGAAGAAAACAGGTGGAAATAAAAAAAACACCCGAAAGAAAATTCTTAATTATGCAATATATGCTCTTTTGATTTTTATTGTTTTATTTCCTAAAACCCGGATGTTGCTCCAACAGGGTTTAATGAAAATAGGTCTTTTTAAACCTAATTTAGAGCAGCCCAAAACAGATGCAAATTCTAATATTGTAGCTTCCTTTATCAAACATGGAGAAGAAAACCCGGTTCGTACAGATGAATTAAAAGGAAAAGTAGTCTTTATAAATTTTTGGGCAACCTGGTGTCCACCATGCAGAGCAGAAATGCCTTCTATCCAAAAACTGTATGATAAGATGGATGGAAATGATAACATCGAATTTATAATGGTGGAGATAGAAGGGGAAAGAAAAAAATCGCTCAAGTTTATGGAAGATGAAAAGTTAGATTTGCCTATATATTACCCTTACGAAAGAATTCCGGGACAATGGTTAGGGGGGGCAGTACCTACTACCATTATATTGGATAAAGAAGGAAATGTTGCGGCCAGACACGAAGGGATGGCAGATTATTCCCGTAAAGAGGTAGTGAATTTTATTACTGACTTGACAAATCAATAATTATGACACGTAGTTTTTTAATTCAACAAATTAAAGAAAAGAAAAGTTTTTTATGTGTGGGACTGGATCCGGATTTAGAGAAGTTACCTCCTCATTTACTTTCGGAAGAAGATCCTATTTATAGCTTTAACAAAGCTATTATCGAAGCTACTGAAGATCTGTGTGTAGCCTATAAACCTAACATTGCTTTCTACGAATGTTATGGTGAGAAAGGTTGGAAAAGCCTGCGCAAAACAAATAGAATACTTCCTGCTAACTGCTTGCAGATAGCAGATGCGAAAAGAGGAGATATTGGTAATACGGCAAGTCGATATGCCAAAACCTTTTTTGAAAAAGAAAGTGCAGGTTTAGAGTTTGATGCGTTGACGGTAGCTCCTTATATGGGTAAAGATTCCGTTGTTCCATTTCTTGAGTTTAAAAATAAATGGGTGATTTTATTAGCTTTAACTTCTAATGAAGGGAGTTTTGATTTTCAATTTCTTGAAACTAATAAAAGAGAACACCTTTTTGAAACGGTTTTGAGATCGGCTGATAAGTGGGGCGGAACAAAAGAGAATATGATGTACGTAGCAGGAGCAACGCGGGGAGAAAATTTAAGCCTTATCCGGAAACATGCCCCGGATCACTTCTTGTTAGTTCCCGGAGTAGGTGCACAAGGCGGTTCTTTATCAGAAGTATGCAAGTATGGTATGACAAAAGATTGTGGGCTGTTAGTAAATAGCACCCGATCCATCATCTACGCTTCGAAAGGAAAAGATTTTGCTGAAAAAGCCAGAGAAAAAGCATTGGAATTGCAGGTGGAAATGCAATCCGAATTAGAAAGAAAAAATATTATTTAAGAGTGAAAAATATTCTTTGCGATGAATAGAGGCGTATTATGTTTTCTTGTTATATTCAGTGTATTCGCTTTAGGGGCCTGTGGCATTGGCGGCAAAAAGCAGCTGAAAGCTTTAAAAGAGTCAAATTATTCTATCAATTCAGTTGATCGTTTATCCATTGCCGGGCTTTCTTTAAATGAAATTATAGAAGGAGAAGATTTAAAAGCGGGTGCGCTGCCCATTATTGGCATGGCGATTTTGCAAAAAGACCTGCCGATCCAAGGTATAGTGAATTTACAAATCTCTAATGACACAAAAAACAGTACACACATCAATCAATTTAAATATAAAATTGAAATAGCCGATAAGCAATTATTTGAAGGTACAATCGATGAAAATGTATATATAGAACCCAATAAAGATGTAGTCGTTCCTATGCGCTTTACATCTAATCTATTTGATATGTCAGAGAAAAATACTTTTGAAAATATATTAAAAGATGTTTTTGGGGCTAAAGAAGAACTTCCTCTCACGTTAAAAATAAAGCCTTCATTTCGTATAGGGAAGAAAAATGTTTATTATCCTACTTATATTTCAATAAACAAGGTATTGACGAAATCTATGCTATTCAAATAATCGTTTTCCAAAAGTATAACCTGTGGACCACTCTATAAAATCGGCTTTTCCCAAATGGGCTTTAATAGAAACCCCTGCATTAATATTCTTGTACACATAATAACGAATCCCTGCCCGTAAAAAAGTACGCCTTATTTCTCCATTGAACCTTTGATTATGGACATAATAACCAATATTTCCATTTAACACCAAACGGGGGTTAAGTACATGAGCTATATAAATCACCGGGCCGCCGGATAACTTTGAACTTAGCTTTCCCGATTTTTCTTGTGCAATTACTTCGCTGTTTCCCGAACTGGAGTAAAACAAATCAATACCTCCTCCGATCCTCCATTTATAATCTGCATAACGACTGGCGTAAAAACTCAATGTAGATTTGAAGTAATTATGTTTCCATTCTTCATAAATTTGCTTAAATCCAAAGCCATAATTAAGGTGAAAAAGCCAGTGAGTAGGAAGAGATGAGTCTGGTAGTTTTTTCGGTAACGGATTGTTCGGATCGAATTGATAAGTTAGGGAAGCAGTGACAGGCATCAGGTTGATACCTTTGTTGGGTAACCGGAGAGCACCGTTGGAGAAGTGATGAAAAGAGAGCCCCACACCACCTTTCAATTTTGAGGTAAATGCATATTTCGCAGAAATACCAAAATCTATAAAGACATTGTTTTTAGAACCAATAACTAAGTTTAATGGATTTTGTTCTGTGTTATAAGGATTAAAGTTACCGGATAACCCTAAGCCAATTCGGTAATCGAACTTTATTTTTTTTGTTTTTTCTGTAAAGAAAGGGGTTTGCATATATCCGTATAAAGCAAAAGGTTTGCCGACGATAGAATTATTAAAAGTGCTCGAATAAAAACCCACTCCATAGATGGGGTTATTAAACAAAATATCATAACTTTTATGTGGGTTTTTAGCTTTCCAACCGATTCGGAGATTTAAACCATTGTAATATGCATTTTGAAAAGTACTGGATTTAATATCTGAGGCAGCTAAAATTCCTCCATTTTCAACATCTACTTCAATCAAGAAAATTTTTTCATTTCCTTGTGATAAGGAGTCTGAATCAACATCTTGTGCAAAGAGTATGTCGATATTTATGCTTATTGCACCTAAAACTGCTAATATTAATCGAGTAGAGTTATTCAATTTTAAAATAAAAAATCCACCACAAAACTATAAAAATTAATATTGTTCGGCTTATTTGCACTTTGTAACGAATCTGTTGCCTTCCTTTTGTAAAGCAAAATTAGTTGTTACATTTACTCGAACTTAATTATTTCTTATTGTGTACAAACTATTAGCACTAAATAAATCCTATTTCTTTTTGCTTCTTATAGGAGCATACTTTACTAATTATCACGTTTATGCTCAAGACTTTACGAGCTATGAACAAAAAATAGAAACGTTGGACCTTTCTTTTACAATGGAACCTATTCCAGGAGGAGAGTTTCTGATGGGAAATGATAAATCTTCGTATGAAGACGAGAAACCTGCTCATCAGGTAAAGATTGATTCTTTCTATATGAGTACATATGAAGTGACCTGGGATTTATATGAACCTTTTGTCTATAAAGATTATGAAATTGAACATAGTACTGAAAATACTGTCCCTGATAATGTAGATGCAGTTACCCGCCCCACGAAACCTTATTTGGACATGACCTTTGGTATGGGCAAAAAAGGATTTCCGGCGGTAGGGATGACTCAATACAACGCTATTCAGTTTTGCAAATGGTTGTATGAATATACAGGAGTATTTTACCGTTTACCTACTGAAGCAGAATGGGAATATGCCAGTAGAGCCGATAGCCAAACCGACTATTTTTTTGGAGATAACCCAGATAACTTAGAAGAATATGCGTGGTATGAAGAAAATTCTGATAATCAAACCTCACCTGTTGGTGAAAAAAAACCTAATCCATTTGGGCTATATGATATTTTAGGCAATGTAGCCGAATGGACTTATGATCAATATATAGAAGATTTTTACCAGAATTTTACAGGAGAAACAGCGAGTAACCCCGTGGCCGAACCAAAAGAATTATACCCTCATGTTGTTCGTGGAGGATCTTTTAAAGATTCTGCCGAGGATTTGACATCAGCGAGGCGTCGGTACTCGGAACCTTCCTGGAAGCAGATGGATCCTCAGATTCCTAAATCGAACTGGTGGTTTCCCGAGGCCCCTTTTGTTGGTATCAGGCTTGTTCGGCCGTTGAACCCTCCTTCTGACGAAGAGATTTCAGCTTATTACAGCCAAGAGCCGATTAAAGATTATTAAAATTAAAATTATAACAAGATAATGAAGAATAACATTCACAGACGTGATTTTCTAAAATCCAGTGCGGCGGTAGTAGGAGGGGCTATATTAAGCAGTTCTCTTCCCCGCCATGTATATGCCCAGGGTTCCGACACCATCAAAATAGCTTTGGTTGGCTGTGGGTCCCGGGGTATCGGGGCCGCGTTCAACGCATTTGGTTCCGAGCAGGACATTAAATTGGTGGCTCTTGCCGATGCTTTTGAGGACAATTTAAATAATGCGCACCAAACCCTTAAGGATAAGTTCGGGGATAAAATAGATGTGCCCGAAAGCCGTCGTTATGTAGGTTTTGACGGGTACAAGGGGGCCATCAGGGATGCCGATGTGGTGCTGCTGGTTACGCCTCCCGGCTTCAGGCCCATCCATTTTGAAGAGGCGGTAAAGGAGGGCAGGCACGTGTTTATGGAAAAGCCGGTGGCAGTAGATGTGCCGGGGGTCCGGAAAGTTTTGGAAAGCGCAAAAGAGGCAAAGCGCAAAAAGCTCAATGTTGTTGTTGGGCTGCAGCGGAGGTACCAGCCCAATTATATAGAGACCATAAACAGGGTTAAAGACGGTGCTGTGGGCGATATAGTATCCGGTCAGGTATACTGGAACAGCGGCGGGGTGTGGGTAAGGCCAAGGGAGCCCGAGCAGAATGAGATGGAGTACCAGATGCGCAACTGGTATTATTTCAACTGGCTGTGCGGCGATCATATCGTTGAGCAGCACGTCCACCAGTTAGATGTGGCCAATTGGATCAAAGGCAAATACCCTGTTTCCATACAGGGGGTGGGCAGCCGTGCGCACAGGATAGGGAGAGAGTACGGGGAAATATATGACAATTTTTCTTTAGAGCTCACATATGACGACGGTTCAGTAATGATGAGCCAGTGTGCACATTTTGAGGGGATACACAACCGCGTAGATGAAACCTTTCAGGGGACAAAAGGCCGTGTCTACCTTTCAGCAGATAACCGCGGGCTTTTATGGGATGCGAAGGGGAAGGAGATTTACACGCATGATACTGAGAATAATCCTAACCCGTACCAGCAGGAGCACACGGACTTATTTGCGGCTATTGCAAAGGGGGAGTATAAATTTGAGAATGCCGAATATGGAGCCTACAGTACTCTGACGGGGATTATAGGGCGTTCGGCCTGTTATACCGGGAAAGTGATCACGTGGGAAAAAGCACTGGAGTCTGAAGTTTCTATATTACCGGATAAACTGGCATGGGACGGGGTGCCCAAAACCCTTCCCGGAAAGGACGGACTGTACCCTGCGCCTGTTCCCGGAAAAAACACATCCCTCTATATATAAGTTTTGCGGTTCGTTAAGGTATTCTGTTTTTTAATAGGTGTAAGCAATATTGTTTCAGCTCAGGACAGTGAGCTGGAACAATATACTATCCGGGGCAGAGCCCAGGGCACTACATATAGTATCTCATATTTCCATAGGGACAAAGCTGTCCATAAAGCTAAGATAGACAGCCTTTTTGATAGTGTTGATAGATCTATGTCCTTGTACCGAAAAGGGACTTTAATAAATAGGTTTAATAATTCTAAAAACAATTCCGTTATAATGGATAAACACATGAAAGAAGTAGTAAAAGCTTCTTTTAAAGCTAATGAAATGTCCGAAGGCTTATTTGATATTACTGTGCAACCTTTGACTCAAGTTTGGGGTTTTAGTACAGATAAGCAGACGCACTTTCCCAAAGCTCATGAAATTGACAGTGTGCTGAATTTTGTGGGTATGGATAAAATAAATATTAAAGGGGATACCCTATATAAATTATCCCCTCACGTGCAACTGGATTTAGATGGGATAGCTCCAGGCTATACCGCAGATTATATAGCCACTTTCCTCCAAAAAATGGGAATATCTAATTTTGTGGTTGAAGTAGGTGGAGAGGTTTTTGTCAAAGGTAGAAAACCAAACGGCGAAAAGTTGCGGATAGCCATCAACAAGCCCAGCTCTGCAGACGGACAAACAATTATTGAATTGGAAAATGAGGCTGTGGCTACCTCCGGTTCGTATGAACAATATAGAAAATACAAGGGCAAAACCTATACGCATCATATCGATCCCCGAACTGGATATCCTATTAAAAATAAGACAATCAGTGCAACTATCATAGCGCCGAAAGCCATATCTGCAGATGCTTTAAGTAGTATATGCATGTTAATGACACCAAAAGAGAGCGGAAAGTTTATTTCACAATTAAAAAATGTCGAATTATTTCTTTTGTATGAGGAAAATAACGAACTTAAAGAGCTTCAAAGTTCAGGGTTTAGCAAATATATTTTAGCCAAAACACAATAAATTTTATGAAACGATCTGATTTTATTAAAAGCGCTTCTGTTTTAGCCGGCGTTCCTTTTTTATCTTCAAGTTTAACGGATGGCAGTGGTTTTGCCGAAAAAGGTAAAACCTTTCAGCTGGATTATGCTCCCCATCAGGGAATGTTTTCTGCCAGTGCAGGAAAGAATTTTTTAGATGAGATCCGGTACATGCATGATCTGGGGTTCCGCAGTATTGAAGACAACGGAATGTACAATAGAAGCGTAGATGAACAGAAGGAAATAGGTCAGCTGCTCGAGAAATTAGACATGCGTATGGGGGTGTTTGTAGTGGACAAGGGAGGGAACGGTGCAAATACCCTGGCAGTGAATAAGCAGGAGCACATAGATATCTTTTTAAAAGGGTGCAGGGAATCTGTTGAGATCGCCAAACGTGTGAATGCAAAATGGGTAACAGTTGTGCCCGGGGACTACGAGCGGAATCTTCCTATCGGTGTTCAGACGGGTAATGTCATTGAAGCCTTAAAAAGAGGGGCTGCTATTTTTGAGCCTCACGGCATAACCATGGTGTTAGAAGCTTTGAGCGATACTCCTGATCTTTTCTTGCGTTATACGGATCAGGCCTATATGATATGTAAAGGTGTCGGCAGTCCTTCATGCAAAATATTATATGACACTTACCATATGCAAAAAAATGAGGGGAATCTCATTCCCATGCTGGAGCATTGCTGGGATGAGATTGTGTACGTGCAGGTGGGGGACAATCCGGGGCGGCAAGAGCCTACGACGGGAGAGATTAATTATAAAAATATTTTTAAATGGCTGCATCAAAAAGGATATACAGGAGTTGTAGGTATGGAGCACGGCATGTCCCAATCGGGCAAAAAAGGCGAAGAGGCGTTGGTAAAAGCTTACAGAAACGTAGACGATTTTTGATTTTTTTCATTTAATTTTCCGTAAACTATTTTTTACTATATCCATTAGGGATAACAAAAAATTATTTATAGCTTTAATCCATGTTTTATAAATCACACTATTCATGAGTAATTCCATTCGGTTTAAACTTTCATTTATGATGTTCCTCGAATTCTTTGTTTGGGGAGCATGGTTTGTTACGTTAGGTACTTTTTTAGGTAGTAACCTGGGGGCCTCTGGCTTACAAATAGCAAATGTTTTCTCTACTCAGTCTTGGGGAGCCATCATTGCCCCTTTTATTATCGGGATGATTGCGGATCGTTATTTTAACGCGGAGCGCATATTAGGTATTTTACATTTAATTGGAGCCTTCTTGATGTATCAAATGGCTACCAGTACTGGATTTACAGAGTTTTACCCTTATGTGCTGGGCTATATGATTTTATACATGCCTACGCTATCTCTAGTTAACTCTGTTTCTTTTAGACAAATGAAAAATCCGGAAAAGGAATTCTCAAATATACGAGTATTCGGAACTATAGGCTGGATTGTGGCCGGTTTGTCGATAAGCTATCTTTTTAAATGGGATTCTAGTCAAGGGATACAGGACGGCCTTTTGCAAAACACTTTCTTTTTAGGTGCAGGAGCTTCCTTAATTTTAGGATTGTTTAGTTTTATTTTGCCGAAGACGCCTCCCATCCGTGTGAATAAAAATGAAAAAGCTAGTATTTCTAAAATGTTGGGATTGGATGCAATCTCTATGCTCAAAGATAAAAACTATCTTATTTTCTTTATCTCTTCAGTGTTGATCTGTATTCCATTAGCATTTTACTATCAATATGCAAATCCATTTCTTGCAGAGATCGGTTTAGAAAACCCAACAGGAAAAATGACTATAGGACAAATTTCCGAAGCTTTATGCTTGCTTTTGCTCCCGGTTTTTTTCGCGAGGTTCGGATTCAAAAAAACTATTTTGGTAGGCATGCTGGCTTGGGTAGTACGTTATTTATTATTTGCTTACGGAGACGCTGGCGAATTAACTTTCATGCTTATCATCGGGATTGCACTACATGGAATTTGCTTCGATTTCTTTTTTGTCGCTGGTCAAATTTATACGGATAAAAAAGCTGGAGTTGAGAATAAAAGTGCCGCACAGGGTTTGATTACCTTAGCTACCTATGGAGTAGGGCAGCTTATCGGCTTTTGGGTTGCCGGCTATGTGGATGATTATTATTCCCCTGTGAAAGACAGTAGTATTGCTTTATTTTGGAACAATCTCTGGATTGTTCCGGCCATTATAGCGGCTATAGTATTTTTATTCTATATGTTGTTTTTTAAAAATGAAAAAATAGAAACTGCAAATCAAGAGTTATAAATAATTAAACGAAAATAATAACGGTATAATATGGTTGAAAATAACGTTTATGACGCAATAGTTATTGGTTCCGGTATCAGTGGAGGTTGGGCAGCTAAAGAGCTCACGGAAAAAGGACTGAAAACTATCATGTTAGAAAGAGGGAAAAATGTAGAACACATAAAGGATTATCATGCAGATAAAGATGTTTGGGAGTATCCTCATAGAGGTGGACGGACCAGACAAATGGAAAAGGATTATCCTGTCTTGAAAAGAGATTACCCTCTTAATGAAAAGAATTTAGACTGGTGGGTTAATGAAAAGGAAAGTCCTTATACTGAAGTTAAGAGGTTTGACTGGTATAGAGGTTATCATGTAGGAGGGCGCTCCCTCACTTGGGGCAGGCAAAGTTATCGTCTTGGTGATTTGGATTTCGAAGCGAACGCTAAAGACGGAATTGCCACAGACTGGCCCATTCGTTATGCCGATATAGCGCCCTGGTATTCTTATGCCGAAAAGTTTGCCGGTATTTCGGGCAATAGGGACGGGTTATCGGTATTGCCGGATGGTGATTTTATGCCGCCTATGCCTATGACAGTTGTGGAAAAAGATTTTGCTGAGCGCTTAAAAAAAGAATATAACGGGCGCAGACATTTTATTATGGGACGAGTGGCAAATATAACCCGACCCCATCATGAAAGAACAAACTGCCAATTTCAAAATCAATGTTGGTTAGGCTGTAATTTCGGAGCTTATTTTAGTACACAATCCTCCACTTTGCCGGCAGCGGTAGCGACTGGTAACTTAACATTACGTCCCCATTCTATAGTTAAAAACTTAATCTATGATAAAGATAAAAAACGAGCTACAGGAGTAGAGATTGTGGATGCAGAAACAAATAAAACTTATGAATTTTATGCAAAGATTATTTTTGTAAATGCTTCCGCTTTAAATTCAACATGGGTTTTGATGAACACAGCTACAGATGTATGGGAAGGAGGATTGGGCAGTAGCAGTGGTCAATTAGGACACAACTTGATGGATCATCATTTCCGTTGTGGCGCAAGTGGGCGCATTGAAGGCTATGAAGATAAATATATTTACGGGAGAAGACCTACAGGCTTGTATGTTCCCCGCTTTGTAAATGTGAAAGATGACAGTGAAAAAAGAGATTATATACGTGGATTTGGCTACCAAGGGGCATCAAGCCGAGGCAGATGGTCTGGAGAAGTAGCTGAAATGAGTGTCGGTGGAGATTGGAAAGATGCTATGCTGGAACCGGGAGATTGGACCATTGGTTTTACAGCTTTTGGTGAAATATTGCCTTATCACGAAAATAAAATCACCTTAGATAAGGATAAAAAAGATAAGTGGGGATTACCTGTATTAGCTATAGATGCTGAAATAAAAGAGAATGAGAAAAAGATGCGCAGCGATATGCAGGAAGAAATGAAAGAAATGTTAGAGTCTATAGGTGTTAAAGATGTTTATACCTATGATTGGGGGTACTCAATGGGAATGGGTATCCACGAAATGGGAACCGCAAGAATGGGTACCGATCCTTCAAACTCTGTATTAAATAAACATAATCAGGTCTGGGATGCACCTAACGTTTTCGTGACGGACGGGGCTGCTATGACTTCTGCATCTTGTGTGAACCCTTCTTTAACATATATGGCATTAACTGCGCGGGCTGCAGATTTTGCAGTCTCCGAGTTGAAAAAAGGTAATTTATAACAGTATAAATTTTTAAACATGAATAAAAATAAATCTTCGAGAAGAGAGTTTTTAAAGACTTCAGCCCTTGCAGCTGTAGGTTTAAGCATAGTTCCAAGACATGTTTTGGGCGGAAAAGGTTTTATTGCTCCTAGTGATAAACTACAGATAGCCGGTATAGGAGTAGGGGGCAAAGGGGCTTCAGATATTACAAGCTTTTATGACAGTGGGAAAGCAAACATAGCTTATCTCTGTGATGTAGATACAAAAAGAGCTGCAGATACAGTAAAAAAATTCCCTAAAGCGAAGTTCTATACCGACTTCAGGGAAATGCTTGACAAAGAACACAAACACATTGATGCCGTATCTGTATCTTCTCCAGATCATAACCACGCCATTCAAGCTTTAGCGGCTATGGAGTTGGGAAAACATGTATACGTACAAAAACCACTTACACACGATATATGGGAGGCGCGGGTATTAACTGACGCAGCAAAAAAATACAAAGTGGTTACACAAATGGGAAATCAAGGGGCTTCGGGTGATGGTGTCCGTCAAATGCGCGAGTGGGTAGATGCAGGGTTAATTGGCGATTTAGTGGAGGTATATAGCTGGACAGACCGGCCTGTTTGGCCACAGGGTATAGCTTGGCCTCAACAAAAAGCATCTGTGCCTTCCACCTTAGATTGGGATAAGTGGTTAGGTACAGCTCCACATGTTGATTATATTGACAATTTAGTGCCGTTCAACTGGAGAGGTTGGTGGGCCTATGGTACTGGTGCGCTGGGAGATATGGGCTGTCACAATATGGAAGCTCCTTTTAGTATATACGGGCTGCAATATGTAAAAGACGTACAAGCAAGTGTAGGAACTGTCTATGTAGATGAATTCAAACGGGGCTATTTCCCAGAAAGCTGCCCACCATCAAGTCATGCTACATTAACCTTTCCCAAAACTGATAAAACAACAGGAGATGTTAAAATCCATTGGATGGATGGAGGAATTCAACCGCAAAGACCCGATGAATTGGAACCCAATGAAATGTTTGGAGATGGTGGAAATGGTATCCTGTTCGTAGGAACAAAAGGAAAAATGTTAGCAGATACTTATGCTGCAAATCCAAGATTATTACCTACAAACAAAGAGTATCCGGATGTTCCCCAGAAATATGAGAGAGTAAAAGGCGGCGCTAACGGTCACTATGCACAGTGGGTAGAAGGTTGTATTGCCGGTTACGGAAATATGGAAATGTCAGCGCCTTTCGAAATATCAGGTCCTTTGACAGAAGCTCTATTAATGGCTAACTTGGCTATTCGGGGCGCAGATTTAAGAGTTGACGGAAATTATCCGGGAAGAAACTTAAAACTCGTTTGGGATAATAATCAAATGAAAGTGACAAACTTCGAAGAAGTTAACCAGTTTGTAAAAAGAGATTACAGACCGGGATGGGAAATAGAATATAAGTTATAATAAAAAATAACATTATGAATAGGAGAGAAGCTATACAACGCGTAGCAATGCTTGTGGGAGGGTCGGTAATAGGTGCAAATTTGTTTTTGGAAGGTTGCACAAGACCCGCTACGAAAACTGTAGAATCACTTTTCGAAGCAGAAAACACAGATTTTTTAGGTGATCTGGCAGAAGCAATTTTACCAGAGACAGACACTCCTGGGGCAAAAGAAGCTGGAGTAGGAGAGTTTATTCCAGTAATGGTGAGGGATACCTATACTGAAGAGGATCAAAAAGTGTTTGTGGAGGGGCTGAACGGTGTGGACGCCCGCAGTAAAAAAGAATTTGATAAGAACTTCCAAGATTTATCTGCAGAAGAAAAGCTAGAATTTGTCAATATGTTAGACAAAGAAGCAAAAGAGCATGAAAGTAATAAAGAAGAAGATGAAAAAAGCCATTTTTTCACCATGCTAAAGCAGCTTACATTGACAGGTTTCTTTACTTCAGAAGTAGGAATGACCAAGGCATTACGCTACGTTAAAATTCCAGGAAAATTTGATGGCAACTACCCTTACAAAAAAGGAGATAGAGCCTTCGCTTAAATTAAAATAAAGAAGCAGACAACTCTTATTCTGCTTCTTTATTTTTTAATTTTCAGCTGTTTTCACTCTATATCTTACTTCTTATAAAACCATTATTAAAAACTGAATTATTCACCTTACCAACACGTTTTATAGCAAATCGATTGGCTTCCTTGCCAATCTTTAAGAAAGTTTTATTCTTCGAAAACTGGAGTTATTCAGGGATAATCCCGGCTAAATCACCCCCTAATCTAAACCTAATTAAATGCCTGCTTAAAAAAGAAGAAATCATTGAAAATAACTCTATGTTTATACTTGTTCTGGGTCGGAAAATAGCTTAAAAAGAAAACCTGTTCCCGAAGTATATAAACTCATCCCAAGGGGTATCCGGCTCCCACGGGAATATATAAAGCCCTATGTTGGATACATCGGTGAGAAGGTAAAGGTGTCCATACCTGTTTCAGGCGCAAAAAGGGACGATGGAGGCTGCATGAGCAGGTAGGCAGCGTAGACTGCAGGCCGTATAGATTCAAAAAACCAAAAGTACCTGTCTCATTACTGGCTTT
>JAJYRG010000040.1 GCA_021794195.1 Bacteroidota bacterium | reverse complement strand
TAACCCGGACTCTTGTTGCGACAGAATCTTGATGATCTGTGACTCGCTGAACTTACTTTTTTTCATTGTACCTAAAATATAAAAACTACATTAATAATCGTAGCTAATTTTAGGGAAGATTACAGTCCTACCTTATATATTTTAGTTTTTCGAGTAAGCATTAAATCCTTTACATCTTTAATGTTGAAAGATTTTGTTTTAGGGTCCAATTCTAACTGAGCTCCTTCATCTCTTTCCAGTTTGATGATAATACAAGCATTTTGGGTGTTGATTTTTCCAAAAATCACGACTAATATTCCCGAAGCATTTTGTCCATCTTGAATTTCAAACAGGTACTTTGTCATTAGTTTTGATTGCTCGACAAAATCTGCTCCATTTGAACTTATAATTTGATTAATATAGGTCGATACAGGAGATACACTTTCTATGTCATAACAAACCCTTAACTCTTTATTGCTTTGTAAAGACTGAATAACTTTGTCTTTGAAAAACACTCTCAATCCGTCAGGGAGAGAACTTTCTTGTTCACTGTACTCTGGTTCAATAGAGAAATCTCCTTTTTTATGTCGTGGAATGCTATGAACAATTATATTTTCAATAACAATGGTGCTTGTGTCAAGTTTTATAGCCATAATTACGGTGTTTTATTGTTAGTGTATCTCTTCATAAAGAGGTTAATCTTTTTTTGTTTTTTTATGTATAAAGTCTAATTCCTTTAAAATGATTTCTTGTCAATTCCTGTTTACGTCCTACAATATAACACTTTATCTCTTAATAATATATGCTTATTCCATACTCTTATACCAATAGAAAAACGCTTCCGGATTGGTCTTTTTTAACTTGTTTAATTTATTGTAGGCTTGGTTTTCAATCAACCAGTCTTTGATTTCCAACGGGTTTTTAAACCGTTCTATTTCCTGATTTTCATTATTTAGTAATGAAGTCAGATAGGCAACTTTAGCGGATGCTGTGATGGCTTCTTCGATTGAAAAACGGTCAATAGTAAAGTTTGTAAAGTTCTTAATGCCTAATTGCAAGTGTTTGAACTCGTCAGATTTCATATTTCGTTCCGCTAAGGTATAGCAAGCCTGCCAGGTGTCTTTCAGTACCTCATCAGCAATTATGTTTAATTTTCGATAGCCTATTTCTTCACTTACCACTCTTGTATAGCTATCTTTTACTACATTGAGGTTCGTTATTCGATCAAATAAGAAACCTATATCGTACAACTGTTTGATAATTTCGACAGGTCTGTTTTTTGAATACAATATACCCGTGGTTTTGGGAGCAAAGGCGGTCAGCTTATCTCCCAAAATAGCCTCGAATGTGGGCAATACAACCGTAGTATCTTTGCCCGATGTCGCCAACCAACTATGTTTTATGGAATATTCTTTTGTTTCAGGATAAGGATTGGGCGTATATAACAAATCCAATAATATTGGTTCTTCGTGCCCATCTATTACGCTTTTGTAAAACATCTTGAAATGTCCGATGGGTGCATCAGGAGTATGTTTTCGGTTATTGTCATCTTCCCAACGGATAAACATTTCCAATTGGCTTATCTTTTCTAAAACCTCCTTGATTTTATCCTCTGGTTCTTCGGTAATGATGTCAATATCTATCGAAAATCGTTTAGGTGTTTCCGTTGCTAAAAGTAGAGCTGTTCCACCTTTAAAAATGAAATTCAGATTGTTCAATCGCAGTTGTTCCAAAAAAGTCAAAGCATATATTACTTTTTCAATCAGTTTCGGATCGATACGTTTTCCCAACTTATTTCGCAAGTCGATAACCCATTCTATTGTATATGATATTGTGTCTATCATAGATTGTATAATATTGGCATAAATAAATTTATTTTGCCAAACTTATGTTTATCAGTTTTTCAATTTCATCTTCTCTGTTTCTTCGGACGGCATACCTCCGCATCTTTAGCTCATTTAAAGTATATTTCTCAATTACACTCCGCATAATAAATTCCTTTTCATTTTGCTGTGCGGAAAAAAGTTCGGTGTCAATCAGCATATCCACCAAAAATTTTTCCAATGTTGGTACTATAATTTTTTGTATCTCTGCTAAAGGAGCTTCAGAAACCATATTTTTTATAATAACAACCTCGTCAAGCCTACTGATGTAATGGTCAAATATTTCTTCATCAGGATTTAGAAAAACATTTTTCATCGTTTCATTAAGAAAATTAAATACCGCCTTACAGGCGTCTTTTTCTACTTCCACGACGATATAATGTTTAAATGGCTGATGACGCATAAAATCGCTTAACCATACGCTATCCCAAACACAAAAAGTGATATAGGGAAATTCTTTCTTTATTTTATTGAATATTCTTTTTAGCGTAGTTGAAATATTAGGCTGAAAAGGCGTATGACTATCCAATTCATAAATTCCTCTGGACGGAGAATTGATAACTCCCTCTTTTTTCAGCTTGGATAGATACATATTAATAGTATTGTCAGACCATTTGGGAAAATCTTTTTTGATTGAACCAACAAGTTTCTGCTTGGGAACCCTCTCATTTCCCTTGAAATAACGATTAATATATTTTTCTAATGCTTCTGCCAAAATCTTTTTTACGGTAAATGTACTATTAATTTATATAAGTTCGGCACAAAATCTATATTTTGTCAAAGTTATATTTTGATTAAGGTTTTATTTCAGGCATTTAGCTCCGTCTTATTTACTGTAAATTCATACCTAAAATGATACACTATGAATAAAGACAAAACATCAGAACAAAGCCTTGAAAATATTGACAATTTTTATGAACAATTGGAGAAAGAAAAGGAAGACCGTCAGATAAACCTTATTGCAGAGATAATTGTGAGTGAAACGCTAAGGGAATATTATGGACGAATTGATGCCGGAGATAACCCCACATCCGGTAAAGTAAAGAATAATTCTTAAATTTCACTCCAAAAGAAAAAACAGAAAAAAAAGAAAGCCATTCTGCCAACGGATATAAGATAACGAAGCACTATAAGTCCCGAAGGGTGGCGAAGCCATTATGCGTGCGCAGTTATCGTTATCAGTTATTTTTGCTTCCCTTTTTGTTTGTTTTTGATACCTCCTATAAATCTTTGTCCATATATTCTTCCAAAGAAGATTTCAGTTGGTCTAAAAATGCGGTTCGGGAATTGGCACGATATTTCATTCGGTGGAAAGCATTATGCAAATCCCCTAAAGTAATCTGAAACAGCTTTTCCAATACCAAACTGATTTTTCGTATTCCTATTTTACCGTAGGAAAGAGAACCATTCGCATACAGCGCATAAATCAGTTCTATCAAGGCATTTTTGCTATCCGTCCAAAGAATACCATCGGATGAAATATCCCTTGCAGAAAGTGAATCTGCTATTTCATCATCGTTAATTTTTTGGCGTATGTAGGTATAGAGTAGCTCGTTTGCTATTATCCGAGCTACTTTGTTATCATAATAGGTTGAAAAAAGCGGGTCGATTTCAAAGACAAAACTATTAAGACCATCGTGGAAATTGATGTTGCCTAACCTAAAGTAAGTTTCATCACGGTCGGTTCTTCCTGAGCGATAATACCTGTAAAAATCTGAATTGTAGATATGCTCCCTATATTCTCGTTGTAATTCCTGTAATTGTTCTGCAAAATAACTTGCGTACATTTTCCCCCCATCAACAGGACAAGCCGTCTGAATACGAAATATCTTATTGTGGTAAATGAGTTTGGAGAGGATGTATGGCTTAATGTTGCGAAAGAAATTGATTTCCTCCCAATGGTTTTTAAAACCCTGCTTTATAATATCCTCTCTTATTGACCATAAGTACTCTTTTAGATATATAGTCATTTGGTGCGCTTCATCAATTATATTAGGTGCAGACAGTGAAATGGCATTTTCTTTTCGCTGTACCTCTGAGATAATATGATTTAATGAAGATACCATTTCGTATTTAGTTTGTTTACAATATTTCCTTTTATAAAAGAATATTACGTAGTATGATTATTAAAAACACCAAAAGATGTTATTCAAAGAACATATTTATATTAGCTTCAATCTCTAAACCGTTGATGTGAAAATACATAATATCCTTATTCGTTCATTCTTTTGTTATTTGTTATATGTTGCGTTATTCCATCAATAATTTTATTCCAATCTTCGAAATGTAGTTCGTGTCCGGTTCCATCAAGCGTTATTAGTTTTGAGCCGTTTATCTTTTCAAGTAAAACTGCTGAATTCTTAAAATGCCATATTTTATCGTCCGTTCCGTGTACAATTAAGGTTGGTTGATTGATTTCGCTCAATCTGTTCCAGTATTCTTCACCACCTTGCAGTGCCGCATGATTGAACATACTTATATAGTTATTAGCTCTTTTAAATTCGGATCTAATCAGTTTTTCACTTCTTTGTTTGTCAAATTGTTTCCTGTCGCTCATCAATTCAGCACCTTGAATTAAATAATTTGCCACACTGTCTTCATTTGTCCAATCTACGGTTTCAGCTTTTCCGTGAAAATCTAAAATACGCGTATCCATTTCAGGAATTGTGGAGTCTGAGTCGCCCCAAGGACCTGATGAGATTAGTGTTATTGAACTTACCCTGTCGGCATATTTTATTGATGCTATTTGAGAAATCAGTCCGCCCAGTGAAATCCCCACAAAATTGGCTTTAGCTATTTTATAGCCGTCCAAAATTGAAATAGCATCATGGGTTAAGTCAACAATATCATAGGGGGTTGAACTCGGTTCGTAATTAGTAGATTTTCCTACGTCCCTATTGTCGTAGCGAATAACAAAAAATCCCTTTTCAGATAATTTCTGGCAAAATTCAGCATCCCAATACAACATGGATACCGTTGTTCACGCAATCAAGAGTATTGCCGGATTTTTTTCACATCCAAAACTTTCGGTAAAAAGTCTTATTTCGTTTGTTTTAACTATTTTCTCTTTCATTTCCTCGCCTTTCTGTTTTATAGATTCATTAGTTTTTGGAACGAAAAGTCGGAGCTGAACATTTCCGTTTCGTTTATTATTGATTCTTCCTGTGCTTCTCTTCCATAAGCAAACATTTGCTGTTCATAATTTTCAATAGCCTCTTCAATGCTGTTAAATTTCCTATCGGCCAGATTATCAGACAATATAAAGGCATCTATCAACCCGCTGTTTACGCCTTGTCCTGCAAAAGGAGGCATCAAATGAGCGGCATCTCCAATCATCGTTATGGGTAATGGACGCTTGCTTTTCCAAGACTTATTTAAGGGAAATATTCGTGTCGCTAATCCTACAAAAGATGATGTCAAACGAATCAGTTCTTTGTAGCGTTCGTCCCAATCGGAAAATTTTTTCAGGAGAAAATCAATGACACTATTTCTGTCTTGAAAATCTTCCTGCGTTTTGTTTTTCCATTCATCAGGTGTTTTAAAACTTATTCCAAAATGCAATGCACCATTATTATTGGGATTCGCAAATAATAAATTACCTTGATGAGCAGCCATTAGCCGGTTTCCATTGCATAGCCGAAAAAATCCAGGACAGTTTACCTCCGGTTGATGAATATCGGCTTGTATATTGAAAGTACCTGTTTCTTCAACTTCCGTGTCGGTAATAAATTTTCTTACTTTAGACATTCCACCATTGGCAATAATAACCAGATCTGCTGTTTCACTCGGTTTATCCTCAAAAGTTAGTGTCCACTTCTCCTTATCAGGTTCAAGCGTAACAAGTTTTCTATCCCAAATGACCGTGTCATTTTGTAAACTATTTAATAGGATAGTCCTTAAGTCATTTCTGTTTATTTCAGGATTGTCAAACCGATTTTCGGGCTTTACATTTTTTGTGGTTAAAATATTACCCTTTTCATCAGCAATATTTACACCCATTGGTAAAGCTAAGTCATAATAAGTTTGTAACAATCCCGCTCTTTTCATTGCTTCCTGTCCCGAATCCCTGTGCAGATCAATTGTCCCACCAAAAATCCTTGCATCTCGGTCTTTGTCTCTCTCGTAAACTGTAACGTCCACGCCGTTTTGCTGTAACAATCTCGCCATCGTTAATCCAACAGGCCCGGCACCAATTATGGCAATCTTTTTATTGTTTAGTATAGTCATATTTGTTGTTTTCTGTCTTTCATTTCAGCTAATATCTATCAATTTAATTACTTTGTTTTTTTTAAATTCAAACACAGATTTCCCTGATAACTTTAGCTCTTGTCCTTTTTTTAAGCCGTTCGGAAAGTCCATTGCTAAAATAGCTGTATAATCAATCTCAATTTCCGTGCTGTTGTCGAAATGCCTAAACGATTTAACTGTCTGTGTTCTCTTTGCAAAGTATGTTTTTGCTGTTTCTGCCTGTTGTTTAAACGCTGTTAACCCTTTCAGCGATAAACTTATCTCATTATTTTGAATGTTTTCAAAAACAATATTATCGTCAAGGTCTGCAACCATTTTTTTGATATCAAATTGGTTGTATCCATCGATGTAGTTATTGATGATGTTTACTCTGTCGGTCATATTTTGTAATTATTTATCGGTTACATATTTGTGTTGTCTGTAGGTTGTTCTACGATAATTGCCAACTTTTAACTTCTATACGAAGGAACATTTTGGGGAACTTGAACTTTCGATTTTAGCGCCAACACGAGCAAACCGAAGTTAGCACCTACTCTCTATTCAGCATATTTTTTAAAAATACTTGTGGCAATGTGTCCGCCAAAACCAAAAGTATTACTCATTGCGAAATTCACTTGCCGTTGTTGTGATTGGTGTAACGTCAAGTTAAATATATCCCTATATTCAGGTTCAATATCTACCGAATTGATTGTTGGCGGAACAATGTTATTCTGAACAGCTTTAATACAAGCGATTGCTTCGATAGCCCCCGCAGCACCTAACAGATGTCCTGTCATTGATTTTGTCGCACTAATATTTAATTTGCCTTGTCTGCCGAAAAGTCTTGCTATTGCTTTTAATTCGCTCATATCGCCTTGTGGTGTTGATGTAGCGTGTGTGTTCAGATAATCTATTTCATTGGCGGAAATATTTGCGTCTTCCAATGCTAAAACCATACCTAAATATGCCCCTTCTCCCTCTGGGTGCGTACCTGTTAAATGATATGCGTCTGAAGCCATGCCACCGCCAACAATCTCGGCAATAATTGGAGCATTTCGTTTTATAGCGTGTTCATAGTTTTCCAAAATAATTGCACCTGCTCCCTCGCCCATAACAAAGCCGTCTCTATTGGTATCAAAAGGACGTGATGCCGTTTGCGGATTTTCGTTTAAAGTTGACAATGCTTTTGAAGCGTTGAAACCGCCAACAGCACTTTGATTGATTGGTGCTTCCGAACCGCCTGTTATTATCATATCTGCTTTGCCCCAACGGATATAATTAAAGGCGTCAATGATTGCGGTATTGGAAGTTGCACAAGCTGAAACGGTTGTAAAATTTATGCCCCGAAGTCCATATTTTATCGAGATAATGCCCGAAGCAATATCGACTATCATCTTCGGGATGAAGAAAGGGCTAAAACGTGGCGTTCCGTCCCCTTGTACAAATTCAGTTACCTGCTGTTGAAATGTGCCGATACCACCATTGCCCGACCCCCAAATAACGCCAATACGGTTTTTGTTCAACGTTTCAAAATTGATGTTGGCATTTTTAACGGCTTCTTCAACGGAAATTAAAGCATACTGCGTAAACAAATCGTATTTTCTTGCTTCTGCTTTTTCAATATAGTTTAACGGGTCAAAGCCTTTGAGTTCACAAGCAAATTTTGTTTTGAATTTTGATGTATCAAATTTTGTAATGCAGTTAGCTCCGCTAACACCTTTTAAAAGCGACTGCCAAAAATCGCCTACATTATTTCCAATGGGCGTTAATGCTCCAAGTCCTGTAATAACTACTCTTTTCATCATTTTTTCTCTATATCAATTAATATTTGTCGGGCTACGTCTTCAAAATATATTTCCTTCGTTATCATCGATATTCTTGAAATAGCCAATAAATTTGTCAATATCATTAAAGCTTGAATACGTGGAGTTGCTTTATAAACGAATAAGTTTTCTTTTTCTCCTTTATTCAGAATGTATGCTAAGTAATCTATCTCTTCTTCTATATAGTTGTTCAATATCGCTTTGATTTGAGGCTCTAAAGTGTTTATATCTGCCGCTAATGCAGCAATTATTGAGACTTTATTTTGCTCTCTTATTAAGATATGTTCATCTATATAACCTCTTAAAGCCGATTTCATATTGCTGTAATTGTTTCGCTTTCTGTCTTCTTTATTTTTTTGAATAACATGTTCTAAAACAGCTAGAATCAAATCATTTTTCGTCGGAAAATAATAATGGATAGAAGAAGTTTTAATGCCAATTTCTTTAGATATATCCTTGTAACTAAAAGCATTTGTCCCTCTTGTCGTGATAAATGTTATGGCTTCGGTTACTATTTTTTCTTTTGTTTCCATAAAGCAAAGATATAAATTTCTATCTACTAATAGGTAGATTAACTTTTTTTGTTCAAACAGATTTTCCGTTGTACTTACAACCTCCTGCCTTTCTTCTTTTTCTTCTTCATTCGGTTGGCAAACTGTTCTTCTTCGTAATCTATGCCCTGTGCATCAGGTAACAGGCTGAACAATCCCGAATCGAAATTAGCCGAATGCCCCTGTGGGATAAACTCAAAAAGGTCTTTCGTTGGCAGGTTGTCCATTGTGTTCGTTTTGGAAACAGGGTTGTTCTGTATTTTTAGTTCGGGTTTGTTGCCGTTGTTCCACCAATCGTTGAATACATTTGCTGAAAGGTTTCTGTCTAACTGCGAACCGTTCCAAACGGTACGGCTACCGTTGTCAATAAAGGTTATTCCGTAAATCCGTCCGCTGTCGTTCCGTCTGACAACGGTATAAATGCTCTGTTCTGCAAGTTGCTTTTTAAATTCCCTTTCGTTGTTTGTCGTGTGCATAGCCAATTCAACGGTATTCTTTAAAACTAATCTTGCAGGGTTGCTTTTCATTTTCTCTTTGGACTGTTCAAAGTGCTTTTGCAGTTGTGCAATCCCTGCATCTTTCCCGAATAACGATGCTTTGAACGGATTGCTTACCTTGTTTCCGTTTTCGTCCAATGCCACATAAACCAATCCGTACACAGGCTTGCCGTTCCGCTCGCCCTTAACTTCTTCTGCCATAATATTAAAAAACAAAAGCAAAGCGTTGTATGTTCCAAGACTTGTGTACTGATAATATTTCGGCAGATGCCGTACTACCGAAGCCATTTGACTTTTAATGTCGCCTTTCTGCTGTTCTACCTTTTTGAAAATCTTATCGGCTTGTTTCTGTTCCTGCTCGGTGGCTTTATGCAGGTTGTATTTCTGCTCCAAATCCCGACAGATAGCCATTGAACGTGGGTGGTCGTAATCATCGGGAATTTTCTTTCCGTCAATGCCTACACAAGTCGAAACGATATGGATATGCGTTCGGTCAATGTCCGTATGTTTGAAAACGATATAAGGCTGATTGCCGTAGCACATACGTTCCATATACTCCTGTGCCATTTCGGTAAACTGCTCATCGCTAACCTTGTCTTTCGGGTCAGGGTTCAATGAAATATGCCGTACTGTCTTTTCCGTTTTGATGTTTGCCGACAAATAAGGCTCAAAACATTTATTGAAATACGCTACGGAATACCTGCCATTCATTGTGTCGGGTATCTTGTTCAGCAACAAAATCTCTCCGTTTTCCCTGTCCACTTTCTGCTGATTGTACAAAATCGCTCCGTACATATTGCTTCCCTTTCCGATTTTTGCAATCATAATTTCACTCTTTATTCAGATATTTCTTTTCAAATCTGTCGGTAAGAATTAAAACCTTTAGCAACAATTCTTTCATTTCTGCGGTCTGTTTTTCCAATTTATAGAGGTATGCAGATGCTTTTTTCTCCGAAAAATTGGCGTTCAATAATCTTACAATCTGATTGTAATTGGTTGCTATTCCCCGAAACTGACCGAAAAATTTGGTCAATCCTGTGTGGTATTCTACCGCATTCATATCAATTTTTACGGTCTTTACCGTCTTCTGAAAGATACAGGCTGTAATAAAATGTGCCTTTACGTTCATTCCCGATTGGTCAAAGAGGGCAAGAAATTTAGCATTTTCCTCTGCATTCAGGTTAATGGAATACCGATTGACCGCAGGGTCGTTCTTTGGTTTTCTCCCTGTTTTCCTAATTTGTTTACTGTTCTTTTCTTCCATAATAAATCCATTTCTAATGTTAAACAAAACTGCGACTTCGGAGCGGTTTTCAGCCCCTGCAAGGGCAGGTGCTTTTGAGGTACGGAAATTTATTTCGAGTACCTCAAAAGATAACTTGCTCTGAACAGGAGTTCAGAAAAATCCGTTTTGCAAACGGATTGGGGTTAGCCGAAAAAACTGACCGCTTCCATTACAAAGTTCGCTCATACCATTTGAAATACAGCTATTTACAAACGTGACTTTGAGCGCCAAATAGTGCCACAAAGTGCCACGTTTATGTGGGTTGGGATTGCTTTTATTTCCTTTGTGTATGGTTAATTGGCTGATTGGCTACGGAGTTAATCAATGGGTTAGAGAGATTGCAGGCAAGCCATTGGCTTTTTAACTAATGAAACAGCTAATTGAAAATATACAGGTGCAGTGATATATGCAACTGACTGTTCAGCTAACCATATAGTTAATCTGAAATAACATTAAAAACGATAGATATGATACACGAAGAAAACAAAAAACAGCAACCCGAAGAACAGGATTTTATGGAAATGATTATCGGTAACGACAAGAAAAATCCCCAACAGGAACAGAAAGCCGTAACACATCGGGACGACTTTACCGCAGACGAAAAATCCGTAAAAACGGAAGATACAAAACCGACTGCGAGTAATACCAAAAGAATGACCTCAAAGCCAAAAAAACTGACCAAAGAGGACTACTGCGGACAGTTCTTTAAAATCCCGAACACTACGGCAAGCAAAGGTAAATCGGTCTATGTACGGCAGGAACACCACGAAACATTTAACAGGCTTACAAATATTATGGGAATTGACAAACTGACGATTTATGCGTATCTGGATAACATTATCGAATACCATTTTCAGGAGTTTGAGGAATTGATTAAGGAAATCTATAACGAGAAACACAAGCCGTTGTTTTGATGGCGGTGCGGTGGTATATTTCTCCCTCTCTTAAAATTATTTTCCAAAACAAAAAAACAGAAAAAAAAGAAAGCCATTCAATCAAGGCGGACAAGCGGAAAAACCAAAAGGAAACGGAATAAGTCCCGAAGGGTGGCAGGGCAACCTTCTTTGCCGTGCCATTATGCCGTAGTCTTTTGGTTGGGTGGTGCGGTGGGTGTCGCCTTACCTTTGCTACCTTTTTATTCTTTTTTGGGGATAGTTTTTCTGCTTTTGTAATTTGTAAGCATTATAATCAAACTTATTATTGTCAAAAACAATGCAATCAAATACGGTACTCCTGCAAAATAAATGTCTGAATTTTTATCTTTTGTGAAATATGTAAAAACCATTGTCAATAATGGTGGGGCAATAATGGTAGCCAAACCAAGAAGACTGCTTAAACCTCCTTGCAATTCCCCTTGTTCGCTTTTTGATACTTGGGAAGAAATGATACTTTGAAATCCCGTTCTCTGTACACTTCCAATCACATTGATAACCATTGCCGGAAAAAGAAGCCATTCCACATTTGAAAATGCGATAAGTAAGTATCCTATGATTGAGAATAACAATCCAAAAATGGTCATTTTATCATCGCCAAGTCTTTTGGCTAATATTCCCACAAACCAAGATTGAACGATAATTGAAAGTAAGCCTAAAAAGGCTAATGAATAACCTATTAACCCCGCATTCCAATCAAATTTTTCAATAGTAAAATATGCCCAAATACTTGGCATACTATGCCCTGCAATTGCCATTAAGAACATTGCTACAATAAGCGACATTATTGTTGGAAACTTGCTTAAATGCTTAAAAGCTCCAAAAGGATTGGCACGTTTTAATTCAAATTTTCTTCTATCGGATTTTTCCAATGTATCAGGAAATACAAAATAGCCAAAAACAAAATTTCCAAAACTTAAAATAGCTGCCGCAATAAAAGGAATATGTGTGCCAAATTGCCCGAGCAATCCACCGATTACTGGTCCGATGATTAAGCCCGAACTGTAAGCGGCGTTTATATATCCAAAATTTTTCGTTCTATTTTCATCGGTGCTTATATCTGCGATTGAAGCCGCTGCAACCGAATAACTTGCTCCTGTTATTCCTGCAATTATTCGACCTATGAAAAGCCAAATTATATTTTGTGCGAATGCGAGAAATAGGTAATCAATCGTAAAACCTAATAAAGAAACCAGCAAAACCGACCTCCTGCCATATCTATCGCTCAAATTTCCTAAAACAGGTGCAAAAAAGAACTGCATTAACGCATATGCAAAAGTTAGCCAACCTCCATACGTTGCCGCTTTACTGATATCCGTATTTGCTAAATCTTCTATAAGTTGTGGTAAAACGGGATAGATAATTCCTAATCCTGTCGTATCCAAGGCGGTAACGATTAGGACAAATATTATACTTTTTCTTTGGGGTTTTACCATTTAAAAATTGAAATTATCTTTTGCGGTTTAATGAAAAAAAACAGACTTTTTCATTCACAAAATTAAACAATTATTTCTATTGCCGTCCGTTTTTGCGTGAGGGATAGAAGCGGAAAGCCCACAGCGAAGTGCAACGGAGCGAGGACTTGTAGCGGATAGCCCGACAGCGATTGGATTTTTGCGTTGGGGTTTTGGAGCGTTGTGAAAATGCAATCGGTGGCACGCCCAAAATAAAACCAAAAACCCGAGTATTTGGCAACTGCACGCCAAATGCAACCTTTGACTACAACATTGGAAGCCTGACTTGCTTACCCGACTAATTTAGCTGGGACAAAAAAGTTAGGCGATGCAGGAGAGAAAAGAAATAGATAAAATACCTATCGAAGAAGCAATGGAACTTCTCCGTGAGGTTGGTATTGATGTGGAACAGGAAAAAGCCGAACTGATTATGGAGTTTCTCTACAATCTCACAATGATAATTATCCGTGAATGCTTTGATACCGAATGATTTATTTTGTACTTTAGCTAATCCCACAAAACTTTAATACCCACTTAAAAAGATTAGCTATGAAAAGAGCCGATTTATATATACGTGTTTCCACAGATGAACAGGCAGACAAGGGATATTCACAGCGTGACCAAGAGGAACGTCTGAAAAGGTTCTGTGCGACCAATAAGATTGCTGTCGGACAGGTTATTTACGAAGACCATTCTGCCAAGACCTTTAACCGTCCCGAATGGACAAGATTACTGAACAATCTTAAAAAGAGAAGTTCAAAGACTGATCTTGTTCTCTTTACCAAATGGGACAGGTTCAGCCGTAATGCAGGTGATGCCTATCAGATGATTAGCACACTTAACAAACTTGGTATAGAACCACAAGCGGTAGAACAGCCTTTAGACCTTTCTATTCCCGAAAACAAGATGATGCTTGCGATATATCTGTCCGCTCCCGAAGTAGAGAATGACCGCAGGGCATTAAATACGTTTTACGGTATGCGTAGGGCAAGGAAAGAAGGACGCTTAATGGGTAGAGCTCCTTTCGGATATATTAACAGAAGCAAAGAGGACGGAAGAAAATACATTGCTCCAAAAGAACCTGAAGCATCAGCTATGCGTTGGGCTTTCAACGAAATAGCAAAAGGCGTGTTTGCCTGTGACCAAGTACGGCAGAATATGAATACGTTTCACAAGACAACCATCAGTCGAAGTGCTTTCCACGTAGCCGTACGTAATCCTCTGTACTATGGTAAGATATTCATTGCCAAATTCAAGGACGAGGAAGCACATTTGGTACAGGGTCAGCACGAACCGCTTATATCCAAAGAACTTTTTGATAGGGTACAACTGATATTGGACGGAAACAAAAGGGTGGAACGTCCCAATACCAAAATACTTTCAGACGAGAACCTGCCCCTACGTGGTTTCTTGGTATGTCCCGAATGTGGTCGCAACTTGACAGGAAGTGCTTCCAAAGGAAGAACAAGCCGTTATTACTACTATCATTGCGTTTCCTCCTGTGGCTTCCGTCAAAAAGCCGAATTAGCCAATGATATTTTTGAAAAGAGTATGCGACAGTTTGCATTAAACGGTGCTTCTCAAATAGTGAAAAAACTGTTGCTGGACAACTATAAGAAATTCGTGAAAAATCCGTTTGACGAAAAGAAACAGATTGCACAGGAAATAGATAAACTGAATGCAAGGTTATCAGTAGCACGAAACAAACTGCTGTCTGAAATTATTGATGATGAAGAATATCTCGAAATCAAAGATGAGTGCAAGACACGAATTGAAAGTCTGGAAGAACAGTTGAGCAAGGACGGTTCTGATGCCAAGAAAATCAATATAGATAAGTCTTTGGACAGGGCTTTGAAGTACATAGAAAATATTCCTAAAATGTACAGCGATGGCGAAATCAACACAAGGAGAAGCATAATTGGTTCGATATTCCCCGAAAAATTGGAGTTTGACGGAAAAACTTATCGAACCACCCGAATGAACGTAATCGCAAACTATATCTTTCAGATAAACAACGGATTACTCCAAAAAAAGAACAGGACAAACGAAAATAAATTTCATTTGTCCGGTTTAGTAGCCCGTAGGGGAATCGAACCCCTGTTTCCAGAATGAAAATCTGGCGTCCTAACCCCTAGACGAACGGGCCTTATTGCATTTTTAAAGCGATGCAAATATATAAAACTAAATAACAAAAGGCAAAAAAATTAAAATAAATCCCTTTCTCTTTAAAGTACAATCAAAAATATCTTCTACCCCCATCCCCCGCCATGGAATCAACCACATTCACATGTGTAAAAACGGGCAGATCTCTATTGGGAACAAAAAAGTCTGAATTTTGAAAATTCAGACTTTTTTATTGATTAAGGTTGTTCTAAATACTCTTTATACCTATTCAACAAGCTTTCCACTTGTTTTTGTAAATCCGGATCCTCAGCTTCATCAGCTACCGCTTTAAACCTAACAATTCCGGCAAGCCCCATACGGGTATCCCGAAGTTCGGGGGTTGTATTTTTATCCTGTGCAATAGCAAAGTAATAAGCTAAGTTTTGATCGATATAATCTAAGCTCCGTTTAGCTAATTCCTGTGCTTTTTCTTTTTCCCCTACTTTATACATCGCATCCGCCAGCATAGAGTTACTCATTGCTTCCCCCATTGCATAGATTTTCTTCGGCATATTTTCCACTGCTTCATTTACCACATTTGTGGCTTCTTCTAATTTTTCCTGAATAATCAAATCCTGAGCCGTTTGACCAAAAATAGAACCAGAAAACATTGAAAAGTAACGATAAGAATCGGGATCCAAATAAGCTGCATTCGCTATATTTCCCCATGAATAGTTATTCATTATATTTTTATAGCTTGCTTCCGTATTGATAATCGATGCCGGCTCTCCCTCTTCAAGTCCCATATCCACGGGCATTAAGCGCAAAGCAAAACCTTCCGATACTAAATACTTATCAAGACCAATATAGCTTGTTTCAGGAGTAGTAATCGTGAAATATATTGGCCTTTCCCAATCATTATTAGCTAATAGCGATAGAATAGACAATTCAGCTCTTGTTACATGGTTCTGATTGTACTCCCACTCCATAACATCCGCGATACTGTCGTTCCATTCTGCAGGTACTACCTTGTTTTTAATCACTTGTTCTTTATCCACTTTAAACCGCATTTTCTTTGCAGGCAGAATATTCACAAAATCACCTGTCTGCAATTGAGCCTGGTTACTTGGGTTATCTGAAAGCATAACCTTTAGCAAATCTTCTATGTCCACATGATGATCTATGCCTCTATCCTGATAATAAATCACATCCCGGACTCCATCTTTTATTTTGTCCGGATCAATATTCAGTGGCAAAGCATCCGCATCGTTTACTTTCTTCATCATTTGCTTCATATACCAATCCGACCCTAATAGACTCAAGTTAACTACCCGGACATCGGTTCTAAACCCTTCCACTTCCTGGGCATACCACAAAGGATACGTGTCATTGTCACCAAATGTGAATAAGATAGCATTTGGTGCACAGGAATTAAGATAGTTTTTCGCCATATCTCTTGCCAAGAACTTCTCAGATCGATCATGATCATCCCAATTTTCTGTCGCCAATAAGACAGGACCAGCTAATAGGCTTATGGCTGTCGCAATAAGGGCAGCATTCCGTGCTTTTACCTTCTTCGAAATCCATTCATACAAAAACATTACACCCATACCTACCCAAATACAATAAGCATAAAAAGACCCGGCATAGGCATAATCCCGCTCCCGCGGCTCCATGGGGGATTGATTAAGATAAAGAACTATCGCCAGTCCTGTAAAGAAAAACAACAAACCCACTATGGCTGTATCTCTTTTCGTATGTTTCAATTGCCAAAAGAGTCCCGCAATCCCCAATAAAAACGGCAAGAAATAATAAGTGTTTCGACCATTATCATTTTTATGGGAATCAGGCAAAGAATTTTGCCCTCCTAAACGGGCCTGGTCTATAGGTTTTATGCCACTAATCCAATTCCCGTCTTTATAAGAACCGTGTCCCTGATTTTGATTTTGCCTACCCACAAAATTCCACATTAAATAGCGCCAATACATATGCCCGACTTGATAACCAAAGAAAAACTTAAAGTTATCTACCATCGTCGGACTCTCATTGGGCCCTAAGCCTAAGAATTCTCTATAAAACTGAGGGTGATCAGCTTTATCACTATATACCCGGGGGAATAAGGTAACCCGATCGTATTCATATTCCGTCTTCACCCGGGCAACTCTGTATCTATCTCCATCTTTTCGATAGGTTTTTCCTTTCTCATACATATCTACGACCTCAGAGTCAAAGAATCTCCCTGTAATAAGCGGGTCATCTCCGTACTGCTCCCTATTCAAATAACTTAAAAAAGTAAAAGCATTATCCGGGTCGCTGTTGTTTAGAGTAGGATTGGCTTTCGCTCTAATCAAAATCATTGCAAAAGAACTATAACCAAATAAGATCAATGTCAAACTCAGCATAATCATATTCAGCAATGGTTTTTGCTTTTTAATCGAATAAAAGATAAAATATACGATAGAGCCTATGACAAGGATTGCAAAAACAATTACTCCCGTCCCAAAACCCATGCCTAAACTATTCACGAAAAACAAATCAAAATATGCAGCGCCTTTGATAGTATATTGAATAATTCCCCAAAGAATCAGAGCCAAAACCACAATCCCTATACCTAAAGATTTCCAGACCCCTGCAAGGGTGACTTCAGCAGATCTTCTATAATATACGACCAAAGCAATGGCTGGGATAACCAAAAGGTTAAGCAAATGCACACCAATAGAAAGCCCCATAATATACGCGATTAACAGCAACCAACGATTTGATCCCGGCTCATCGGCTCGGACTTCCCACTTCAAAATAGCCCAAAACACCGCGGCTGTACACAACGAGGACATGGCGTAGACTTCTGATTCCACAGCCGAAAACCAGAAAGTATCGGTATATGTATAAGCCAAGGCTCCTACCGCTCCAGACCCCATAATAAGAATTGTCTTTTCTATGCTGATTTGTTGGATCTTTTCTGCTTTCGACGTATAGAAGGTTTTTTTAACTAAGGCCGTGATGGTCCAAAACAAGAAAAGGATGGTTAAACCACTGCACACAGCCGAACCTATATTCATCCAAAAAGCAATTTGCTCTTTATTACCCAAAGCTAGATTCCCAAAGATATTTTGAATCATCAAGAACAGCGGAGCTCCGGGTTGGTGTACAATCTGCATCTTATAAGCAGACGAGATAAACTCTCCCGTATCCCACCAGCTCGTCGTGTGTTCAACAGTTAAAACATAAGTTAAAGTCGCAATAATGGCACAGAGCCACCCAATAAGATTATTGATCCTATTATAATTCATAGTTAATGTACTTATTTTTCGTTAGGTCAAGTATTTTTCCAACTCTAACACTGAATAGTAAAGCTAACATTCTATATTTTTCAAAGTCAGATCCTTTTGACACTTGCCAACGATATTTTTTTAAGCTAACGCAAGTTAATTTGTGACGAAATTACAGATTTGATTACTACTTAAAAACAATTTTGGTAAATTTAACAAAATTAAAACCTTTTTCAGTTTTTTTGTTTTTTATCTTCTTGACATTGAGCGGGAAAAGAAAAAACAGGTATTTTAATATGCTAAATGTTGTTTTGTTCAAAAAAACATTCTATATTTGCCCATGAAATCGGAAATCACCTTTAATCGGGTGGTCATAATGAAATTTTCGATTGTTTATTTTGCCCGATAGTATAAGGGTAGTACAAATGATTTTGGTTCATTTAGTCTTGGTTCGAATCCAGGTCGGGCAACAAAAGAGGAGGTTTAATCTCCTCTTTTTTGCGTTTTATAGCCTTTTAAAACAACAAGTTTTTATTTTAATACTCCCATCCCCTGCGGGTAGCAGCTAATTGCAAGTATATTTTATTATTTCAAACTAATACTTAACTTTGCAGTGCAATGAATAGAACTTCGTGCTTCACATTGATACTACAACAAGAGCTTATCCAGCCTTTAGGAAACTTCCGTCTGAAATTTCTTTTAAATAAAAACTAAATATATCTTTCAAATGTCTTGGCAATACAACCCTATTAAATTATTTGCAGGTTCCGGTTCAGAGGAATTAGCAAAAAAAATTGCAGAATCTTATGGCAAACCTTTAGGCCAAAAGACTTTGTCACGGTTTAGTGATGGAGAAATACAGCCCTTCTACACCGAATCCGTCAGAGGGCAGGATGTATTTCTTATACAATCTACAAACCAACCTTCGGACAATCTTTTGGAACTTCTTTTAATGATTGATGCGGCAAAACGTGCATCTGCTCATTATATTACGGCTGTAGTCCCTTATTTCGGTTTTGCCCGCCAAGATCGAAAAGACAAACCTAGAGTAGCCATAGGGGCAAAAATGATCGCTAACTTATTAACCGCTGCAGGAGCTCACCGCATCATGACAATGGATTTGCATGCAGGTCAAATTCAAGGTTTTTTCGATATTCCCGTGGATCATTTAGATGGGGCTATCATCTTTGCCCCCTATATCAAGTCTTTAAACTTAGAAAAACTAACTATAGCTTCCCCAGATATGGGAGGTTCATACCGCGCCCGTACTTTTGCCAAGTTTTTTAATGCCGAAGTAATCATTTGTGACAAAAGACGAAAACGAGCGAACGAAATAGAATCTATGTCTATTATCGGCGATGTAGAGGGACAAGACATTGTATTGATTGACGACATATGTGACACTGCCGGCACCCTTTCCAGAGCTTCAAATCTCATCATGGAAAATGGAGCTAAATCTGTACGTGCAGTATGTACACATGCTGTCTTATCAGGCAATGCGTATGAAACAATAGAAAACTCGGCGCTAAGCGAAATGATTGTAACAGATACAATTCCCTTGGATCCCGGGAAAGCTGCCGAAAGCACTAAAATAAGAGTCCTTTCTACGGCTAAGTTATTTGCAGACGCTATTAAAAGCATAAACGAACACGGATCCATCTCAGCGCTATTCACAATAGAGTAACAAAAACAGGAAGGTTTGCTGATGAATAATCTTCTATGTCATACACTTCATTTTCTTCCTTGCTCTTTCTTTACGGAAAAAGAAGAATAAGTTTTATATATTAAGAAAATTGGCGTATTTTTGCACCTCAAATAAATTTTTAAAAACATGAAATCAATTGCTATTAGCGGTTCTGTCAGACAGAACGTAGGGAAAAGAGATACCAAACAATTGAGGTACGAAGGCCGCGTTCCGGCTGTACTGTATGGTAAAGACGAACAAGTACACCTTTCGGTATCCGCAGCTGATTTGAGACCTGTGCTTTATACGCCGGAAGTTCTTTTTATCGATTTAGATATCGAAGGAAAGAAAACTAAAGCTATCGTGCAAGAGGCTCAATTCCATCCTTTGAAAGAACAAGTCTTACACATTGACTTTTTAGAATTAAGTGACGACAAGCAAATTAAGATGGATATTCCTATTAAGCTTACCGGTACTTCCCCCGGTGTAAGAATGGGAGGTGTCTTGGTACAAAAATTAAGAAAGCTTAAAGTAAAAGCTCTTCCGGGTGATATTCCTCAAGAAATAGAAGTTGCAATAGACAAGCTTAAAATAAGTGACTCTGTACGTGTGGAAGAAATTGACATAGAAAATGGCAAAATATTAAATAATGCTGACGATACGATTGTATCAGTTCTCTCTTCCCGGGCATTCGAGCCTTTAGAGGAGGAAGGTGAAGAAACTGAAGGGGAAGAAAGTACAGAAGAATCCGGAAGTGAAGAAGGTGCAGAAAGTTAATATTCCCTGAATATTAAATATACTTTTTGTCCATTTGATATTTTATCAAAATAGAGGAAATACCGTTGCAATAAATTGACAACGGTATTTCCTTTTTAAGGACCCTTAGTAATTCGATAGTTATATTTAATACTCTTATTTCATATATTTGTTTGTATGAATTATTTAATTGTAGGATTGGGAAATATAGGTGTCGAGTATGAAGATACCCGCCACAATATAGGGTTTAGGATAGCAGATGAATTTGTAAAGCAAGCAGGAGGAACTTTTTCGACGCTCAGACATGCTTATTTTTCAGAATTCAAGCTCAAAGGAAGAAACGTCCATGTTATAAAGCCAACGACATACATGAACCGAAGTGGAAAAGCTGTCAACTACTGGATGCAAGAATTAAAAGTCCCTCTTCAAAACCTACTCATTATGGTTGATGAATTAGATCTACCCTTTGGCACCATCAGATTAAAGCCAAAAGGCTCTAATGCCGGACATAATGGACTTAAATCTATAGAGTCCTCCATCGGAACGCAGCAATATGCCCGTATCCGATTTGGTATCGGCAATAGTTTCCCCAGAGGAAGGCAAGTGGATTATGTACTCTCTCCCTTTGAAAATGAAGAGTTAGCTGAATTGCCCGCACTTATCAACCATTCTTGCGAAATCTGTAAAAGCTTTGTTCATATAGGTACAGAACTGACGATGACTAATTGGAACAAAAAGAAATAAAAACACTCTGATTCCGGTATATCTATATTAAAAAATGTCTTAGTCGATCTACCTTTTTTTGTCGTCCCCCATCAGATATCCCCAAGGATTAAGGTCGGGCACATGATCAAAAACTACTTTTAAAACAGCTGCTACTGGTATCGCCAAAAACATTCCTGCAATTCCCCATATCATTTCTCCAGAAAAAATTGCCAATACGGTTATAAAAGCATTTACTTGTACCTGAGAGCCCACGACTAAAGGCAGGAAGACATTACTATCCGTCAAATGAATCAAGGTGAGAGCTATAATTACAGCGAATATTTTTACAAAAGTACCGGTTGTCGCAAATACAACTAAAGACGCGATTAATCCAGACATAAATATTCCTACATAAGGGATCACGTTTAAGACGCCTGTCAAAATACCTAACAAAACGGGGTATTTAATGCCTATTATTAAAAAGGTAATTGAAGTGACAAAACCAATAAAAATGATTTGTAAGATAATCCCCAAAACATACCGGCGGATAATATATAAAATTCTGCGCAATACCTTTTCCACAATCGGACGGTGCCCATCGGGGAAAACCATCGCCAAAAAATTAACGATCAACCTGCGGTAAAACAGAATAAAGAAAATGAAAATAAAAGTGAAAATTAAAAAAAACAATAAGGACGTTATCGACCGTATCGTGGTACCAATGACAATTGTAGAAGAAGACAAAAGTGACTTTGCTGCATCTGTAAGGTAATTACTCTGACTTGATTTATCCACATGAAATGTATCGACAATCCAATCCTGAAGACTCTGTACCGAAACGATTATCTGCTCTTTAAATAAAGGCCAATCATCTGCCAGAGAAACAAATCGAGAGCCCAAAAGCCAGAACAATAAAGTCAAAAACGATAAAAACAACAAGATGGAGAGAAAAGAAGACAAGCCACGGGGTAAATTAATCTTATTCTCTAGATATCGAGAAACGGGGTATAATAAAATAGCAAACAAAAACCCAAAAACCAAAGGGGCTAACAAGGGCTTACTTAATATAGCTATATACACAAGCGCGATAATCGCCACTAAGGTATAAGCAAGCTTCGCATAAAATGGTAATTTTCTATTGTGTTTATTCATATATCTCCATCAATAATCTATATTTACTTAAATACCCCTCTCAATTTTTGAAAATAAAAATACTATTTATCTTTGACTCTTTTCCCCTATTTATCACCAAAATGTCATAAGCTCAGTATTTATATCAAAACACTTGCTTAGTGTAGATAATACACTTATATTTGTGGTATCATAATTTAGGTTTATAATTGGTTAGTGAAAGGTTTCCATTCTCCCCGTTTGGAAACCTTTCTTGTTATATAATATGCTCCATAATAGCTCTAATCGCTTAATTTCTTAAAGGTTTTCCACGGGTCAGCATATGTTGAATACGTTCTAAAGTTTTACGCTCCCTACATAATTCTAAAAATATCTTCCGCTCTAAATCTAGAAGATACTGCTCTGAAACTTCTGTGGGTTCTGACAAATCTCCTCCGCACATCACCCAACCTAATTTTTCTGATATTTTTTGATCGTGAGCCGAAATGTAACCTCCACTTTTCATTGAATTTGCCCCAACATATACCAATCCCAAACCCTGGTCTCCCAGCACTTTTATATCCTTTATTGGGGTGGGTGGTGAATAGTTTCTTGCTAATTCTACAGCTTTTGCTTTGGCATCTGCCAAAAGCCGATCCCTATTTATTGTTATTCCGTATTTCCCAGACTGCAAATATCCTAACTCTACAGCTTCTATAGCTGAAGTAGAAACTTTCGCTTGGGCAATGGTCATCATTTTCTCCCGCAAAATATTTTGGGTTATCTGTCCTTTTGTAAATTCTTGAGAAGCTTTATAAGCAAACTCTTTCGAACCTCCTCCCCCGGGAATCACACCTACACCAAACTCAACCAAGCCCATATATGTTTCTGCATGCATTTGTACAAAATCAGCATGCATAGCAAATTCACATCCTCCACCTAAAGTCATTTGAAAGGGAGCAACAACAACTGGAACAGAGGCGTATCGAATCCGCATAGAAGTATCTTGAAACATTTTTACCGCCATGTTAAGCTCTTCATATTCTTGTTCTACGGCCATCATAAAAATCAAACCAATATTGGCACCTGCTGAAAAATTCTTACCTTCGTTACTAATTACTACTCCTTTATAGCTCTTTTCCGCTAAATCTATGGCTCGATGAATACCTTGAATAACATCACCGCCAATGGTATTCATTTTCGTGTGAAACTCGCAATTAATAATCCCATCTCCTAAGTCGATAATGCTTACAGCTCCATTCTTCCATATTGTATTTTCTATCCGCAGTGCTTCGAGTTGAATAACATCTTCCTGGCCAGGAATAACTTTATAAGTTTTAGTTTTTTTATCATAAAAATGCTTTTTGCCTTTTATAATTCTATAAAAACTATCACAACCTGCTTCTAACATTTCTTTGACCCATGCAGCCACTTTACCAGTCTGCCCGGGCAATCGCTTCTCTGCACTTTCTATTTTCAACAGAGTCTCTTTTACACCCAGAACATCCCAAATTTCGAAAGGTCCTAACTCCCATCCAAATCCGGCACGCATAGCTGCATCTATCTGATAAAAATCATCGGCAATCTCCGGTACTCTTTTAGAAATATATTCAAACAACGGATAATGGCTTGCCCTGAACAAAACACCTGCTTTATCTTTTCCCTGTTCAAACATTTTTAATCGTTCGGGGAGGCTGTCCACTGTTTTACTGAGTTCTAAGGTGGCGGATTTCACCTTCTTTTGAGGCGTGTATTCTTTTGTTTCGAGATCTAAAGAAAGAATCACACTTTCGCCTTTCTCATTTTTCACTTTTTTATAAAAACCTTGCTTTGTCTTCGCGCCCAACCACTTTTTCCCGACCATTTCACTCACAAAGTCTGGCAAAGAAAAAACTTCCTGGCTTTCATCTTCCGGCAGATTTTTTGATAAGCCCTTTGCTACATTCACCAAGGTATCCAGTCCTACTACATCAGCTGTTCGGAAAGTTGCTGATTTTGGCCGGCCTATAGCAACCCCTGTAAATTTATCGACCTCTTCAATTGTCAAATCTAGTTTTTTCATTAAATGAGTTACACTCAGCATGGAATATACACCAATGCGGTTGCCTATAAAGGCCGGCGTATCTTTACATAAAACTACAGTTTTACCCAAGCTGCGGCTCCCGTAATCCATGATAAACTCTATTACGTCTTTTTGAGTTTGAGAAGAAGGAATAACCTCTAACAATGGCAGGTAGCGAGGTGGATTAAAGAAGTGTGTGCCGCAAAAATATTTTTTAAAATCCTCGGAACGTCCTTCGCTCATTAACTCTATAGGAATCCCAGACGTATTTGAAGTAATTAAGGAGCCTTCCTTTCTATATTTTTCAACCTTGGTAAACACAGAATTTTTAACCTCTAAATTTTCAACAACGGCTTCAATGACCCAATCCACTTCAGATATTTTTGGCAGGTCATCCTCAAAATTTCCTGTAGTAATACGTCGGATATATGACTTGCTGTACAATGGAGAAGGGTTAGACTTTACCGCTGACTCCAAAGAGGCATTAACTATTCGATTTCTAACTTTCGAGTTTTCCAATGTGAGGCCTTTCTTCTCTTCACTCAGCAATAACTCTTTGGGTACAATATCCAATAACAACACTTCCGCACCACTATTTGCAAAATGACAAGCGATGCGGGATCCCATCACTCCCGAGCCTAAAACAGCTACTTTTTTTATCTCCGTTTTCATGCTATTGTTTCTTTAATTATTCCGTTTACTTTTACAAAATCTTCTTCATTAATTTGAGGAGAATACTCGGATATCAATATATCGAGCTTGTGCAATGAGGTCATCAGAGCTTCAGTTTCCTGCACACCCAAATGATTTTCTAAGTACATATTAAAGTCCCGGACAATCTGTTTGGCGACTTCCCGCTTTTCTATCCCAACAGCTGTCAAAAACACTTTAACAGAACGCTTATCCTGCTGATTTGTTTTTCGGAAAATCAAACCTAAACTCTCTAAATTCCTTAATAACCTTGAAAGACTCGTTGGTTTTACTCCAGTACTGTTCGCTAATTGAGAAACAGAAGTTCCTTCTTTATGAATATTTATCAGGACATACCCCATAGCCTGCGTAATCCCAAAATGCGATGCTATAACATTGTATTTGTTCGCTATACCTTGCCACGTGCTTTTCAAATAATAATCTATCGTTTTCTTATACATACTGTTTTATTTTGCATAAAACCCTGAAATAAGCAGCTCTTTATTTTCCATATTATCAAAAGCAGTGAGTCTCGTGTTTTTAATAAATAAACAAACAGCTTTTTAGATTCCTATACTTAATAAAAATGCGACCTCTCGGTTTATTATTTTTTCCTTCTTAACTAAGATACATATTTTGAACAAATCTACAAACACAGCTGTCTTACATTTTTTTGTGCTTATAATACCTGATATTTACATCAAAGCTGCTTTGCTTTCCATTATCACATGCCTTCCTTTTCTACAAGAGATTAAAATGGAAAACACAAATGTAACAGAAGAATAAAATGTAAGCAG
>JAJYRG010000039.1 GCA_021794195.1 Bacteroidota bacterium | reverse complement strand
AAAAAAGCAAATCAACGGGTAATCCGGTTAAGCGCAGCATTTGTCCCTCTTATCCGTATGTTGATTCTCGCCGGTTTTATTGGAATTTTAATTTTTGCAGGTTTAAAAACATTGAGCGGTACCATGGAAGTCGGTCTCTACAGCGTGTTGGTTTTCGTTACACAACGTCTTCTTTGGCCATTAACAAGGTTAGGGGAAACCTTTGATCTGTATCAACGTGCGATGGCGAGTACTCGCAGAGTAATGGAGCTCTTACAAACAAAAGAAATATTGAAGGATGGAACTATAGGATTAAAAAAAGAAAAAATAAAAGGAGCATACAAACTTGAAAACGTTAGTTTTAGCTATCGGACCGGAGGAGAAGTTTTAAACCATTTGAGTTTAGACATTGTTCCCGGACAAACCGCCGGAATTGTAGGCCCCACAGGTGCTGGAAAAAGCAGCATGATAAAGCTACTCATGCGTACATATGATGTGAATAAAGGTAGAATTTTGCTGGATGGGCAAGATATCCGCAGCTATCGGTTGAAAGATCTGGTTAAGGCAACAGGATTTGTCAGCCAAGATGTTTTCTTATTCCATGGTACCGTCCGCGAAAACATCAGTTATGGTAGTTTTGAAGCTAGTGATGAAGAAATAAAAAAAGCCGCGAAATTAGCAGAAGCTCATGATTTTATTTTGGGTCTTCCACAAAAATACGACACAATAGTAGGGGAACGGGGTTTAAAACTATCCGGAGGACAACGCCAACGGATCTCTTTGGCGAGAGCTATCCTAAAGGATCCGCCCGTTTTGATTTTAGATGAAGCTACTTCTGCTGTCGATAATGAAACAGAATCAGCCATTCAACGGTCTCTGTACAAAATATCTCAAAACCGAACAACAATCATTATCGCACATAGGCTTTCTACCATTCGAAACGCTGATCAGATTTTTGTATTAAACCAAGGCAGTTTAGCTGAAAAAGGGACTCATGACTCGTTAATCGAAAAAAAAGGACTTTACCACCAATTGTGGACTGTACAGTCCGATGAAATGATATTAGAATTAGAATAGATTTTCAACTGAGTTCGATTGTAATTCTATATATTTTTGTATTTTCCACCTGTTTAAATTTTAAAGCACAATTGTATGGCATTTCCTATTCCTCAGGTTCAACAAACCCCTGAAAAATCTTTTCGACGATTATTAGATATCCTGCATACTTTACGTAAAGAATGTCCTTGGGATAAGGAGCAAACTATGGAATCTCTCAGACATTTAACTTTGGAAGAAGTATATGAGTTGGCAGATGCCATTTTGGACAAAGATTATGACGAAATAAAAAAGGAATTGGGGGATGTCCTGCTGCATTTGGTTTTTTATGCGAAAATTGCTGAAGAGCAAGCCCGATTTGATATTGTATCTGTATTAAATGAAGTCTGTGATAAACTTATTGCCCGCCATCCGCACATCTACGGAAATGTACAAGCTGAAAACGAAGAAGCCGTAAAAAGCAATTGGGAAGCTCTAAAACTCAAAGAAGGGACTCGTTCGGTATTAGCCGGTGTACCCAAAAGCCTGCCAGCCTTAGTCAAAGCTTTTCGGATACAAGATAAAGTAAGAGGTGTAGGCTTTGATTGGGATGATTCTACAGAAGTATGGAATAAAGTAGAAGAAGAAATGAATGAGTTTAAAGAAGCTTTTAATATAGAACAAAAGGAAGCTATACGCACCGAGCAAGCGGAAGAAGAGTTTGGCGATCTTTTATTTTCGCTGATAAACTATGCACGGCACATAGGCATTAATCCGGAAAATGCACTCGAAAAAACAAACAAAAAATTTATAGACAGGTTTGTTTACTTGGAAAAACAAATCCAAAAAGAAGGTAAATCTTTGATGGATACAAGTTTAGCTGAAATGAATAGATATTGGGAAGAAGCTAAGTCCCGATAAGATAAATTAATTTATTATTTTCGTATCCATATGGAAACAGTTGTTAGTGGAATCCGAAGTACCGGAAAATTACATTTAGGAAATTATTATGGAGCGCTGCAGAATTTTGTCAAAATGCAGAACGATTATAATTGTTTCTTTTTTATCGCTGATTTACATTCTTTGACTACTCATCCCACTCCTGAAAATCTTCAGCAAACGGTGAGACAAGTAGTCGTAGAATATTTAGCAGCAGGTATAGACCCTGATAAATCAACCATTTATGTTCAATCAGATGTACCTGAAGTGTCAGAACTATATCTGTATATGAATATGAACGCGTATCTAGGTGAATTGGAAAGAGCCGCCTCGTTTAAAGACAAAATCCGTGCAAACCCGAACAATGTTAACGCCGGGTTATTGACTTACCCCGTGTTGATGGCTTGCGATATATTAATCCACCATGCCACCAAAGTACCGGTGGGTAAAGATCAGGAACAACACCTCGAAATGACACGTACATTTGGCAATCGTTTTAACCGTTTGTACAATGTAGAATACTTTAAAGAAGCCTTCGCTTTTTCATTCAATAAGAATTTAATGAAAATCCCATCTTTGGACGGCCAAGGTAAAATGGGAAAATCAAATGGAGATGCCAGCTGTATCTACTTGTCCGACAGCGAGAAAATTATCCGTAAAAAAATAATGAAAGCCAAAACTGATTCAGGCCCTACGGAAGAAAATCAAGAAAAACCGGAATCTGTTCAAAATTTATTTGACTTAATGAAGGTGGTTTCTTCAAAAGATACGGTAACCTATTTTGATGAGCTGTATAACTCCTGCAAAATTCGATATGGAGATTTCAAAAAACAATTGGCTGAAGATATGATCATAGCTACTGATCCTATCCGTTCCAAAATTGAAGATATTTCTAAAAATGAGGAGTACATACAAAAAGTGTTGAGACAAGGCACTGAAAAAGCATCAGAAAGTGCGCATAAAACACTAAAAGAAGTAAGAGAGATTATAGGTTTTAAAAAATTTTATTAAATAAAAGCATGCATGTTGCTATTGTAGGAAATATCGGAGCCGGTAAAACCACTTTGACCGGCTTATTGGCGAAGCACCTGAATTTTGAAGCGCAATACGAATCGGTAGATGAAAATCCTTACTTAGAAGATTTTTACAGCGATATGAAACGCTGGTCTTTCAATCTCCAAATCTATTTCCTCAATAGCCGATTCCGCCATATCGTAGAATTGCAAAAACGGAATGTCAATATGGTTCAAGATCGTACGATCTATGAAGACGCTTATATTTTTGCTGAAAACCTCTTTGACATGGGATTAATGAGCCAAAGGGATTTTGATAATTACAGCAATATTTTTCAAAGCATAATAGATTATATCACTCCCCCTGATTTATTAGTTTATCTAAAAGCTTCCGTTCCCACGTTAGTCAATAATATACAAACCCGGGGGCGGGAATATGAGTCGGGTATACGTTTAGATTATCTTTCAAAATTAAATAACAAATATGAAAAATGGATTGATAATTATCATGACGGCCGTTTATTAGTATTGGATATGGATAACTTGGACTTCGCGAATAATCCTGATGATTTAGGATATATTGTCCAAAAAGTAGAAGCGGATCTATTTGGATTATTTTAAATAATAAAAATGTTTATACAAATGAGGATAATAGCTATTATACCGGCTCGATATGGTTCTTCCCGTTTCCCGGGCAAGCCTTTAATCAATATTGGTGGACAATCGATGATCCAAAGGGTGTATAACCAGGTAAAACACGCTCAATTAATCTCTGAAGTAATCGTCGCTACAGATGATGAACGTATTGAAAAAGAGGTGCGTTCTTTTGCAGGAAATGTAGTCATGACCTCTCCTGAGCATATATCGGGAACGGACCGCTGTGCTGAAATCATCCATAATGTAAGTGGTTTTGATATAGCTATAAATATTCAAGGAGATGAACCCTTCGTAGACCCTCTACAGATTGATCTACTTTGCTCCTGCTTCAAAAATACAGATACAGAAATTGCTACTCTTGTAAAAAAAATTACAAGTCAGGAAGAGCTGTTAAACCCGAACCGACCGAAAGTGGTGCTTGACAAAAATGAATATGCCCTGTATTTTTCCCGTCAGCCTATCCCCTATGCTAAAGATATACAACAAATAAAATGGCTGGAAAACATAGATTATTTCGCACATATAGGAGTCTATGGATACAAAGTCAAAGTTTTGAAAGAAATCACCCAGCTTCCGGTTTCTACATTAGAAAAAACTGAAGGGTTAGAACAGCTGCGCTGGTTGGAGAATGGTTACAAAATAAAAACAGCACTTAGCCACCATGAAAATGATGCTATAGATACTCCGGAAGATTTGGAAAAATTAAAACAGAAATATAAGATTTGAGCTTCGCTAAAAATTTGCATACGAAACCATAAAACAATTTATTAAAAAACATTTTTGCCAAACTGATCATTAATAATGAGAATAAAATTTATTTTTCTTACACTTTTGTTTTTTAAAACCCTTCACCTAGCCGCACAAAACAATAATAGCATAAACCCTATAAGTGTAGAAAGTTTTTGGGGTAACCGAGGCGCTTTAGTTGAAATGACGTTTCACAAACCTTTAAAAAGTCACAGTAAATTTGGAATACTTTCCATTTCAGAATATTATGGCACGTATAGCGCTAAAAAGCAAGACGATGAAAACCAATATATGATGCAAACACATCTTACCTATAAACTATTTAACAACTTTGATTTAGTCGCTGGAGGGATAACCAATAATGTTGACGGCCTGAGACCCACTGCCGGTTTTCAATATATTTTACCTTATAAAGATTTCTTTTTTGTGGCCATGCCCAGAGTCGATTTGACACAGACTCATAATGCTGAAATTCTGAGCCTGATAGAATATACTCCATCTATCCATAAAAACTGGAACCTCTACTCACGGATAGAGGGCTTGTACAACCAGGATTTAAAAAACAATGCACATGCTATCAGCTATCTGCGATTGCGGTTGGGTACAAGTTATGATATCTTTCGTTTTGGTTTAGGGGCTAATTTCTCATTCTATGGGGAAGATAAGTTTCAAGAAAAGCAAGTTGGCGCTTTTATAGGAGCTTTATTGTTTTAGTACAAAATTTATAAAAACACAATAGTTTCATTTAGGTGTTTTCGTTTAGTATCCGGGTAATAATCTCATCGGTACAATCCGGATAATCCACGATAACCCTATTTTTACTGTACAACCATGATTCAATCTCATAGGCATATTTAGGTTTAAGGCTTCGGATGACGGGCACCCCCATTTCTTCTAATGCGGCAGCGTTCAAGTGTTGTTCATACTGGTTTTTCATAGGAATTACCAAAAGCTTTTTTTCTAAGAATAAAGCTTCTGCAGGCGTCTCAAATCCCGCACCGCATAGTACTCCTTCGCTTGAAGCCATACTTTTAATAAAAGCCTCATTATCGATAGGATTTATTTTCACATTTTGACTTTTAAAAGAACGCTTATTATGTTTGCTGAACACTTGCCAAGTTACATTTGAAAACTTCATCAGGTTTCGGATTAAATAAGCATCATCATAAGAAGGAAGATAAACCGTATAATGCCCATCATTTGTAGGTGTCAAATTACGAACACCTTGCCGAATCACCGGGGTAAAAATATGCGAAGCATAAGGTTTGAAATGAAAACCATAAGATTGGGTAGATGGCGCATAGTTTTTCATAATAAACCTTCCCAACATATCATTTTCTTCAGGTTTTGGGCTGGAAGGATCTAACGCGGCTATCTGATGACTAAGGCCTATACAAGCTTTGTCTTTAATACTGCACGCCCAGGCAGATATAGGTTCAAAATCATTGATAACCATATCATAATCCTCTATAGGCAAAGAATTTATCTCTTGCCTGAACTTACGGACAGTAGAACTCATAAATGTTCGCCACAAATCCACCCCTCCTGATTTTCCGAAAATAAAGCTCAAGCCATGATAGCGGTATTTTATTTCAAAAGGCAAATCTATATCCGCCTGTATCCCGCTGATCAAAATATCTACTTCAGCGTGTTTTTTTAAGCACGGGATAACATCCATTGCTCTACACAAATGACCGTTGCCTGTCCCTTGAACTGCATACAATATCCGCATCTTTTCCAATTATCAATGTAAATTACAAATTTTGTAAAAACATCCCTAATATACAGCATTTTTGAACCCTTGTGAAATTTCATTAACTTGTATACCTCTTATAGATTATAGACCGGGCGTATAATGAAAAAATTGCCTTTATTTTGCGTTTGTATGTGTACAGCTTTTTTTCTGCAATCTTGGGGTTTTTATGCACATAAGCTTATCCATGAGTATGCTATTTATACCTTACCCACAGACATTGCCCTGTTTTTTAAATTTCATCGTGCTGAGCTCATCGAGAGAGCAGTAGATGCAGACAAACGTGTTTATGTACATGATGATGAAGGTCCTCGGCATTTTATAGACATTGAAGATTTAATCGATAAAGACTTAGAATCCATTCCTATGAGATGGGTCGATGCAAAAGAAAAATATGGTGAAGAGAAATTAAAAGAAACCGGCGTAGTGCCCTGGCAAATATACAGAAGCTATATACAGCTGATTGAAGCATTTAAATCTAAAGATGAAAGCAAAATCATCAGAACAGCAGCCGACTTAGGACATTATATCAGCGATGCTCATGTACCGTTACACACCACAAAAAACTATAACGGACAACTAAGTGGACAAATAGGAATCCATGCTTTTTGGGAAAGCCGCCTGACAGAAATGTACGGAAACGAATATAATTTATTGGTAGGTAAAGTAGAATGGATAGAAAAACCTCTACAAAGAGCATGGGATATAGTAAAGAGTAGCCATATCTTAGTAGACTCTGTCCTTAATATAGAAAAGTCTCTTTCCGAATCCTACCCCAAAAAAGAACAAAAGTCGTATATCAAAAGAAACAACCAAGTTATATTTAATTATTCAGACATTTATGCCAAAGCCTATCATGAAGCTTTAAATGGTATGGTAGAACAAAGAATGAGAAACTCTGTTCATCAAGTCGCAAGCTATTGGTATTCGGCATGGATAGAAGCAGGGCAGCCTGATTTATCTTCACTATTGAAAAAAAGAAAAAAGTCCAAGCCAGATTCAAAGAAAGAAACACAATCTCTTGATATGCATAAAGAACGGAAGCATTAATTGTAAGATAAGGTTTTAATGAGCGAAGTTTCTAAAAAGACACTTAAAAAGTACTTTTTTACAAGGATCTGCTCCTAAGTTTTGCAGTCGAATCCTGATTTTAAATAGAAAATAAAAACTGCTTTAACAGATTTTTAATCTGAAATATTTTTTTGATATTTCCCAACAAAAAAATATTAAAGCAGTATAATCATTTACTCGCTGTAAATATTCACTTACAGTTGTTTATCTAGCTTTTCGGTCAAAACAGATTTAGGTACTGCTCCTACTTGTTTGTCCACAATTTCACCATTCTTGAAAAACAATAAAGCCGGAATATTGCGAATACCAAACTTTACAGAAATATCCGGATTGCTATCCACATCTACTTTTCCTACTATTGCTTTTCCGTCGTATTCTTTTGCTATCTCTTCTACTACAGGCCCTACCATGCGGCAAGGTCCACACCATTCTGCCCAAAAATCTACCAATACCGGTTTATCAGATTTTAAAACCAATTCGTCGAAATTACTATCGTTAAGTTCTAATGCCATATTCAATAAAATTATTCGTGTTTCACAAAGATAGTTTTTATTTTTTTGTTCATCAATAATGGTAATGTCAATTTTAACATCACAAAAACTTTCTTCAGAAAAATATAAACACCTAAATTATTTCTTTATATAAAATCTAATTTAACCTGTATCTCAGGTCTTCATACTCTTCTAGTTCATCTATAAACTCTTGAGTGATATGGATTTTTCTTTTCTTTGCAGGCATTTCTATAAAAAGTTCATCTTCCACATCCATTACCTGAAACCTCAACTGACAGGTAGCGGCTGTCCCCTCTACTTCAGTTTTATCCAATAACCTCTCCAATTCTGCAATAAACTGTTCGTTAATTAATTGTAAAGGCAATTGAAGGGTAAAACTCTTTGCTAATTTATCCTTTAATTCGGATAGCAATTGCATGTTTTGCAACTCAAACCCCCAATTTCCGGCTTGTCTATATCTTTCTTGGATAATACCTCGTATTTGTACAAAGTACCCCTCTTCGAGATATTCCTTGAAGCGTAAATACTTTTCACCGAAAAGAGCTATTTCAAAAGAATCGGAGTAATCTTCAAAAACAAAAGTACCAAAAGGCTTTCCTTTTTTTGAGATCCTGTGATTGGCTGAAGAAATCATTCCTCCGATTATGAGTTCTCGGTTAGCTACTCTGCTAAACTTTGCCTTTACATCATCATCCACTATTGTTTCCTTGATTTTATTCGCCAGGTTCAGTTCTGCCACTGTATTCGGACAGAAATGCCGCATTTCAAAAGCGTAATTATCCAAAGGATGACTGGTTAGGTAAATACCGATCACGTCCTTTTCATATTTCAACTTCTCCAACAATCCCCAGGGAGGACAGGGCGCCAATACCGGTTCTGGAAGTTCTGCGCTTCCACCGCCGCCAAAAAGACTGGCTTGAGCCGAATTTTCATTCTCTTTATATCGATGTGCAAAACGCAACGCTTTCTCCAGTCCATTTGCCTGCTCTCCATCCACATGAAGGTATTGTGCACGATGTGTGTCCGTAAAACAATCAAAACCTCCTGCATATACCAAGCTTTCAAAAGCTTTTCTATTGGCTGCCCGCAAATCGATTCTTTTCATCAAATCAAAAACAGACTTGTATATACCTTTATCTCTATTTTTCACAATAGTATCTACCGCATTTGCCCCCACTCCTTTTACCGCTCCCATTCCGAAGCGGATAGCTCCATCATCATTTACGGTAAACTTGTAATGAGATTCGTTTACATCTGGCCCTAGTACTTCTAACCCCATGCGTTTGCACTCTTCCATAAAAAAGGTTACCTGCTTTATATCGTTCATATTATTCGATAACACGGCGGCCATATATTCTGCCGGATAATTGGCTTTTAAATAAGCCGTCTGGTAAGCCACCCAAGCGTAACAGGTAGAGTGTGATTTGTTAAATGCATAACTGGCAAACTTCTCCCAATCCGTCCATATTTTTTCTAAAATTTTAGGATCATGACCATTGGCAGTAGCCTGTTTGATAAATTTCGGCTTCATTTTCTCCAAGACATCTATCAACTTCTTTCCCATAGCTTTACGCAGGTTATCTGCATCTCCTTTAGAGAAATCTGCTAATTTTTGGGAGAGTAACATGACCTGCTCTTGGTAAACCGTAATGCCGTAAGTTTCGCTCAGGTATTCTTCACAAGCATCCAAATCATACGTAATTTCTTCAATGCCGTGCTTACGTTTAATAAAACTGGGAATGTACTCCATAGGTCCCGGGCGATACAGCGCGTTCATGGCAATCAAATCTGCAAAAGTCGTGGGCTTTAACTCTTTCATATATTTCTGCATCCCCGGCGACTCATACTGGAAAATCCCCACTGTTTCTCCTTTCTGGAAAAGCTCGTATGTTTTGGGGTCATCTTTGGGAAATTCATCAGGGTTTAACTCGATATTATGCCTCAACCTCACATTCTCTACAGTATCCTTGATCAATGTCAGGGTCTTTAATCCTAAAAAATCCATTTTTAGAAGCCCTACATTCTCTACCACGTTGTTATCAAATTGGGTGACATACAAATCGGAATCTTTGGCTAAAGCTACCGGAACAAATTGTGTAATATCATCCGGTGTAATAATAACTCCACAAGCATGAATTCCGGTGTTCCGCACCGAACCCTCCAATACTTGTGCTTGTTTTATTGTTTCTGCTTGCGGGCTTACCCCTTCTGACAGGGAACGCAAACGTTTTACAGCTTCAAACTCTTCAGAACGTAATTTTAAGCGCAAATCTTTCTCTTCGCTATTAAATATTTTACTGAGCTTCATCCCTGGGATAAGTTTTGCTATCTCATTGGCATCAGATAAAGGCAGATCCAACACACGCGCTGTATCCCGGATAGACGATTTTGCTGCCATTGTTCCATACGTCATAATCTGAGCGACTTGAGAACTTCCGTATTTACCGATTACATAGTCTATAACTTTTGACCTTCCTTCGTCGTCAAAGTCTATATCAATATCCGGCATAGAAATACGATCCGGATTTAAAAACCGCTCGAATAGTAAGTCATATTCTAAGGGATCCACATTCGTAATCCCTAAACAATAAGCCACGGCCGATCCGGCTGCCGACCCTCTGCCCGGACCAACTGATACCCCCATTCTTCGAGCTTCTGAGATAAAATCCTGAACAATAAGGAAATAACCGGGATAGCCTGTGCGCTCAATAGTATCTAATTCAAAGTCCAAACGTTTAGAAATTTCTGAAGTAATTTCTTTGTATCTTTCTTTTGCTCCTTCATACGTAAGATGACGTAAGTAAGCATTCTCGCCTCGTTTCCCTCCATCTGAACTGTCTTCTTCAGAAAGAAATTCTTCGGGAATATTAAATTTAGGAAGTAATACATCTCTACTAAGAGAATATACTTCTATTTTATCTATGATTTCCTGGATAGTAAGGATAGCTTCCGGAATATCTTTAAACAAAGATTTCATATCATCCGGAGTTTTAAAATAATATTCCTGATTCGGAAAGCCGAAACGAAAACCTCTGCCTCTTCCTATAGGTGTAGTAAGTTTTTCCCCGTCTTTTACACACAGTAAAATATCGTGAGCATGAGCATTCTTTTTCTCTATATAATATGTATTGTTGGTTGCTACAAGCTTAACCTTATGTTTTTCAGAGAGTTTTAAAATATCCAAGTTTACTCTCTCTTCATCCTCTTGTCCATGGCGCATCATTTCTAGATAAAAATCCTCCTCAAATTGTTCTTTCCACCACAGCAGAGCTTCTTCAGCTTGGGTAAATCCCATATTCAAAAGCTTATTGGGTATTTCTCCGTTTAATCCTCCGGAAAGAACAATAACATCTTCTTTATATCTTTCGACTACTTCTTTATCTATTCGGGGCACGTAATAGAACCCTTCTGTATAAGCCAAAGAAGACATTTTTGCCAAATTATGATAGCCCTTTTTATTTTTTGCTAAAAATACTACTTGATACCCATTATCTTGCCGGCTTTTATCTAATCTATCTTCACAAACATTTAATTCACAACCCATTATAGGCTTCAGGTAACCCGGATCACCTTCCTCTAATCCTTTATTCCGGGCAATGACAGCACTCACGAAATTATAAGCCCCCATCATATTTCCATGATCAGTGAGGGCTATAGCCGGCATTTTATGTTTAACTGCAGCGTCTACAAGTTGATTAACCGAACTCGTAGATTGCAATATAGAAAACTGTGAATGGTTATGCAGATGGGCAAAAGAAGCTTCTTTCAAGTCTTCTAAAGCTTGTTTGTCTACTTTTACGGGAGCTTGTTGCTTACTTTGCCGGGCAGCAATTCTTTGAGATTCTTTTTTAAGATTAACATGCTGAAGCCCTATTTTTTGGATAGCCGTGGGGTTGGCTGTTTTAAAATTCTCAAAATAATCCTCTCCAGCCTCCAATTCTTCTAGGGTGAAAACTTCCTTACGGATTAACTCGAAAAAACAGCGCGACGTTGCTTCCACGTCTGCCGTAGCGTTATGCGCTTCGGAAAACTCTTCACCAAATAAGTAACTATGTAATTCAGTAAGATTGGGCAGCTTAAATCTTCCTCCTCTACCTCCAGGAAGTTTAACTAAGCCAGCAGTTGTTTCCGTACAAGTGTCCAGTACTGCTTTTTCTGCCAATGGAGAAGAACGGTTATCACGGGTATATTCTGCGCCCATGATATTGAGATCAAAGCCGATATTTTGACCTACTATAAACTTCGCTTTTTGAACAACTTCTTCAAATTTATCGAGAACTTCCGTTATCTCTACACCTTTTTCTTTTGCTAAAGCTGTAGAAATTCCATGTATTTTTTCTGAATCGTATGGAATATTAAATCCATCAGGTCGGATAATAAAATCCTCATGTTCAATTACATGCCCCATTTCATCGTGCAGTTGCCAGGCAATCTGAATACAACGAGGCCAATTGTCAATATCCGTATAAGGAGCATCAAATCTTTTGGGTAAACCGGTCGTTTCCGTATCAAATATTAAATACATAGCTTTTTTCTTCATCTTCTAACAAAAGTACTGAAATAAGATAAGACTTTTGATCGATTTCATCAATGACAACATTTATATTTATCAACCTTTCGATTGTAGAATTTAACAGAAAAACCTGTACCTTCACTAACCTCAGAAAGAATTCTGCTATGTACAGTGCTACCGATCAAAAATCATAGGGTCGGAGTCCTATGATGCATTTTTTAATGTTTGTTCTTTCTCTTGCGGCTAAAAGCTACAACATGGAGATCCCTCACAGTGTTGCTCTATTCTGAAAGAAAACAAAATTGTAAAATTCCGCGAAGAAAAGTTTAAAAAATTTATTTCTCTTTGCACAAGAGAGTTTATCAAAGGATTACCAAGATTTTGTTTTCAGCTGATCCACCCAAGAGTGACCAAACAGAACGCTCACTCAATTAATCGTCAAATTATTTTGTTAAGCAATAAGAATTGGTGGATTATCCGGTTATACGATGAAGCTCCTTTTTTTTGTAAAAAGTAATGAGTTAATCCAGTATGATCACTTCCACCCTTCTATTCAATTTTCTTCCTTCCGGGGTTTTATTGTCAGCAACAGGCTTTTCCTGTCCATATCCCTGCGTAGAAATACGGCCGGAACTCACTCCTGAATCCTCCAAATAGGCTTTTACAGAGTTCGCTCTTTTTTCGGAAAGCCATTGATTGTATTCAGCAGTTCCCGTAGCATCTGTATGGCCGTCTACCCGGATATCTTTGGAGTTTTCTTTCAATATATCCGCTAATTTATCTAATTCAGCTTTTGCATTATCCGTCAGGTAAGAAGAATTAGTAGGAAACAGTAAGTCAGAAGATAGGGTAACCATTACACCTTCATCGGTACGTGAAGCACCATCAAACTCTTCTTTATAATCTTCTATGCCATCGTCTGTTCCATCTTTAGAAACGACTGCCCCCGGAAGGACAATGATCTCTTTTTGTTTACAGGAAGTAATTCCTAAAAATAAAGCGAGAATGAAAATAAAATTATATTTTAACGTATTCATAATATGTAATATCAACTTACTGATTTATAAAAAATAGACGACAGTTTCATTATTCCGATCGGGTAAAGATAAATAATTCGTTTTATATTTCCGTGATATCCGGCCCTTCTTATTCCATATGTTCGAAAAGCTTATTATAAAGTTCATTTATCTCCGGTATTTTCCGATATAAATTCCAGATAAAACCGGATCGGGCATTTTCCACCTGCACAGCTATACTCGCTTGATTTAACGATATAAATTTATCTGATAAATCATTATTGTTTAAATCCATCCAAAAACGGAAGCCGTATTCGGAGAAAGACTCTTTCCCATATTCGGTATATAAATATTGAAGAGATTGAAAAGCCAAATCAGGGTGGGAAAACATCGATCCTATGGAAATTGCTGGGTTGATCTTCGGACTCCGTACGGAGTCTATTTCGGAAAAAGTACCCCATACATCCGAACTCTTTGCTCCTACCCCCAGTTCATTGTCAAAACGTTTTCTATAGAGAATTAATTTAGCAATTTCTTCTTCAAAACGAACTCCTTTGTGTTGTATATCTTTGGGGTTTATGGTCATAAAAGCCGCATACAATCTCAACAGATCATCATCGTAGCTTTTCCAACGTGTGTTCATTCCAAAAAATTCTCCATCTTCAAAAACGGAAGTCATGATAATGCTATCTACCATTTCTTCGGTCTTATCTTCTACATCGTCCTCTTCGGCAAGTACATCTGCTTCAGTTGACAACAATAGTGTATCCACTGCTCCCAAAGAATCTGTACGTTCTTCTATATTTTCGGGAATATGTAATACACTTTTCTTAAAAGCGTTTACATCTAAGGAATGAGTAGGAGAAGCCATAGCCAAAAAGTATGTATTCATACTTTCGTTTACCCCTCCAATCACATCTACGCTCTCCGCATCCGACAAATATCCTTTTCTCTTCAACAGTAGATTGGGGCTATCCGGATGAGCATATTTTTGCCAGTTTACCCGCTTCCATAGAGCTGTTATACGATTTCGTAAATCTTTTTCAGACTCATTATCTTTATCAAAATATTCGCGTGCGATCAACAAAGCTTCTATAATGCTTGCTGTAGCATTCACATCATAATCTGAAAGTTGATAAAAGTAATCCGGCACTCCCGTCCGTCCGTTAAAATAAGCCGGAAAAAATCCTTCGTTATGCTGCGCTCTTTGCAAGAAATAGACCATTCTGGATATTCTTTTCAAAACAATAGAGCGGCTGACAAAATCTTTTTCCGCGCCGACCAACAAACTTAAAACTGCATAACCTGTTCCTTTCACCGAGACTAAAGCCCGATCTTTCATTCGGAACGGCATATACATCCCACTATTGACATCAAAACTTTCTACAAAATAATTAACATGGGCCAGTTCTATCAGATCCAAAAATTCATCTCTATTTATTTCTTTAGTTTCTATTTTAATTTCCTCAGAAAATGGAGATTCTAAATACTCATAATCCACCCATGCAATTTTATAAAAATACTCTTTGTCCAACTGTGGGACATAATCCAAGCTCCCTTGCATGTACACAGGCTTAATACCTACTGGGCGGAAGTCTTCTCCATCTTCAGAACGATAAATTTTCACATATCTAATCCCTGGAGATAAAGGCAACTGCCACGTCAAATGCACGTGATGTCCATACGCTTTTACATCGCCCATAACTGCCGATGACGTCAATCTCGCTTTAGGATAATCTTCCGGCAAAAACTCAATTTGATCAATATAAATATGGTGTTCGGCAGATGTAGATTGATTATTTTGTAAAAATGAAACTGCTTTTATAGCTCCTGAATATTCTATGCTGTCTAAATCTTTTACCGGGATTTTTACATCCATCCAGAACCCTTGGTTATAATCTTCTATATATTTGTGAAAAGGAATAGCCATAGAGTGCATACTATCTTGAATAAGCTGAATTTTTGGCAAGTCCGTTGCGGAAGTTTCTGAAGATTCCACATAAATTTTGAAGGATAATATATCCTTATCCGATAAGCGATATTGAATTTTTCGTCCAGGGTAAAGGACATCAGCTCTCCAGTCTCCTTCTCTATGTGAAATATATTTTAAGGACAAAGAATTTTCCGGGGTGTAAAATAAAGTGTCGGATAAAAGTAAATTTCCTTTTACGTTCTCCACCCAACTCTTACCGGAATACTTCACCTTACTTTTTGCATAAGAGCCTTTGACCACACTATGGCTAAAAACCACCTCAGGATAGGAATCGGCATACATCAGTCCGATTGAACAAAAAAAACACAGAAAAAAACCGTAAAAATTTTTCATATACTATGATGTCGTACAAAAACTATACAAAAATACTAAAATTAAGGAAATATGATGCAAAAGTTCTGTTTGTCAAATCACTGTAGAAATGGCAACACAAAGTTTTTAAAAGAAGGAAATAGAGGCTTTTAAAATAAAATGGAAAAAAGTTTTGCTTTGTCATATTTCTGCCTATATTTGCATCACTTTACTGCGAAAGTAGCTCAGTTGGTAGAGCACAACCTTGCCAAGGTTGGGGTCGCGAGTTCGAATCTCGTCTTTCGCTCACTCACCTGCCTAGGTGGTGGAACTGGTAGACACGCAGGACTTAAAATCCTGTGACCCTCAAAGGTCGTGCGGGTTCGATTCCCGCTCTAGGTACTTCAAAAGCCTTTCTTCTACATGAAAGGCTTTTTGGATCAACCTCAATCCGTATATTCATAAAAAATTAGGGGTTTTTAATTTCTTCCACTTTTCCTCCTATATTTAAAACCGTCACCCCAGATGTAATGTCGGGAAAGGTAGCCAAGCTGCTTGTTCGGAGGATTTCAGAGTCATGCGTTTTTTATGGAGATTCACAAAAAGACCATTCGGTGTTTCATGATACATCAATCCTGGAAATCCATCTGCAAAAAATGGCAAATTAGTTTTGGTATCTGTAACATCACATTCATATATCATGATACTTTTTATGAATGGCAAGAGAGCCGTGCCGTATCCGATATTTTTAAATTTCATCTTGTTGTTTTGATGTTTTTTATAGGGTTCATTAATCCGATCTTTTATCGTTTTATTTTTTAAATCAATTCCATAAAACCGAATGATACGTTGTATACCAAAAACAAAACGCCATTATTGCTGAAAACGGTGTCATGGTGTATTTTTCCTTTGGACTTTGGGAAAACAGATTCATGAATGTGTTGAGGATAAAATATCCGCAAACAAAATACCCTGCATATTTGAATATTCTTGAAGAATACGGTAAATGGATAATCCCACCTAAATATAGTAGGAGTATAATCATCAATAGCAAGATTACTACGGATGCAGCACTGACATACCGTAATTTTATAGGAAGAACTTTATATTTTCCACCTAATGAAAACTCACCCAAAGGAAACCCTAAAATTAATAGGATATGAAAGGGTATAATTACTATCATACAAGCGAAACCAATCCAAGCTGTTATCATATATTTACTGTTTAACTGTTTGAACGGATGAGACTAGAACTGTATTGGACAATGGGTTTCATTCCAAACAAAACCCGGAGAAAATTAAACCTCATAATGAAAAAACGGATGATAATAAAACAAATTATAAACGTACTGAACGTAATCAATGTGAACTTTGCCAAAACACTCCAATTCAAATCTTTTATGTAATACCCCAGAACAATAATCACAGTCTGATGGAGGATGTAAAACGGATAGACATATTGATTGACAATCGTTAAATTTTTCGATGGCGTATGGAGGTATCGAAGGGAAAAGCCTAATATAGTCAAGATCCAGAGCCATCGATTAGCGGCTACGAGGTAAGAATATGGCATTTTATTTATGTACTGCCAGCCGGAATCTCCAACCCAAAAGAAGGAATATAGCAGTACAGCAGTGACAATTGCTAAAATCAGAGTAGTCATACGGCTCTCTTTTATCTTGTGCTGAAGTTCATCGGAGTAAGCAACAAAGAAGCCGATGAGAAAGATACTAATGTATATAAAATGGGCATACCAATCATTATACAGAGCATGCGTTTTCGGAAATAATGGAGCTAAGGAGAACTCTCCCGTACCAAACCATACTATTGGCATCAGAATAATCATCCATTTTTTGAGCCAATTGATATTCAGCTGAGCTTTTTTCATTCTGACAAACAGTGGGACGAACAGAAGACTATACATGAAAATATACAGTAAAAACCATAGATGGTGCCAACTAAAATCGCCTGATGGATACGGTTCAAACCTCACAAATGATTGATAAAATATGAGGTAGTTCCCATCAAACCCTTCAGTTAACCTTTCAAAATAAACCTGAGGGGCGACAAGTAAAAAAATACCTGATATTAAAGGTATCATAATCCGGATTAACCTGTCTTTGACAAAAGTCTTGGCAGAACGGTAGCCTAATGAATAGAAAATCCCAACACCTGAGATCAGAAATATCAATGACATTCTCCATTCACCAACGAAAATCATAGGCCATTCGATTCCGGCACTTAATTCGCTATTTTTGATATGCCAGTCCCAATGGACAAACAGCATTCCGACATGGAAAAGTATCAGTATCCCAAAAGCGAGCACACGTAGCCAGTCAAATTCACTGCGCCTTATTTTATTAATATTATTTTGATCCAAACCTCAGTAGGCAATATGTTGTTAGCTTCTTTTACCATTGATATAAGCGTACATCGCTTGGGCATGACCATGACCTAAGCTGTGTGATTCTTTTAGCCAATTGATAACTTCAGTGGCTTTTACGCCAGCTTTGATTTTACCATTTTCGGCGAACCCTTTTTGCTCGGCGAGCTTTTCAAACTCTGAGGGGGATAGTCCGGTTTTCTCTTCAATGTTTTTCAGATAGGTGATAAATGACATAATTCTTAGTTTTTATTTATAAATTGTGTTGTCAAACGGGAAGCAAAACATCTTCCGAGCCTAACTCCAGTAGCTTTATTCAGAGATGATTAGATAATAACTATCCAGATCTCTTAGGGCAAACTGGTTTTTGTGTGAGTTTTCATTATAATGGATTCCTTTCTCAATGTTTACTTTCAGTGCCTTTGCGTTTTCAAAAATTTTATTCAGATCATCCACCCGAAAGAAAAGAATTAATCCGTTTCCACTACTGTTCTCAGGATGTATCATGGTCGGGTGATCGTGTTCTCCCCATTTGTGTAAACAAAGTATCACTACACTTTCGTCTGTTAGGATTTCAAAAGTGTCTCCGCCGTGCTCACTCTTGCAGCCTAATAGTTTTTGATAAAATTTAGAACTTTCGGGCACATCGTTTACCGCAATTATTGTTTCTGTTCTTACCATAATCTGTTTTGTTAAAAAATTAAAAGTATCTGGGATGGATGAAATAAAATTAATTTGCTTGCCCTGTCCTCCATATTTTAGTCTCTTTAATCTATAAAATCTTTGATTAGGTTTCCCTCTTCGTCAAGTGTTTTAAACACAATCTGATTCTGATTATCTACTTGAATAAGAAGTAAGGGTTTGCCTTCCGTACTATTGATCGTGATTCCTGCATTTCCATTGTGAGTTCCTACCGTTATTCTTTGTACACCATGTCCAATCTTCCGTTCTTTATCCGGGTCATTTACCATTAACATGGCAAGATGATCTTTTTGATCTGCACTTTCTTTCGTAAACATTCCGATGGCATCTGTTGTTTTATAATCTAGAAGCACAGCATTCATTGCTCTTTCTTCATCATCCAACACGACAAAACCTCCCCGCTCATCGCCATATTGATTATATAGCGTTGCTCCACCACCTTCGACTTGACGTTCATATTCCACGCCATTTAGTACGGGAGGAGGTGTATGTTCGGGATTGGCGATCACAAAAAAAGGTGTGCCATCCTCATTGAGAATATTAATCCTCTTTACAGATAGTTCATCTTCAGAAGAAGCTTTAAAGCTGCTCAATATGAAATAAAGTAAGAAAAAAGTTACCGCACTGGTATAAACAAGAATAAACCTAGTAGAAATTGTTATGTTTTTCATTTGTTTTAAGCTTAAAAAGATTGATTATTTAGTATGTATTTTATTTTTCTGTTTTGTCTGTCAGTCCAAAGCATAATTCAGTAGTTATCTTCCGTTTTAGGAAAAAAGCAGAAACATTTGATAGATGGTAACGGCTATCTGATTTCTTACGTCCATAATCATCGAATGAACAGCTTCCAATACCAATAATTATGTGTATTACACTCAGGCTATACAATTTTAAAGGCCTCTTAAGTGCTTATTTTTGTAACACATTTGCTGCTTCAGCCTTGTCAATAGGATGACTGTCGTACTTATGATACAATTGAACGAACTTTGAAGCATCCACAGGCTCTTCTGTAAGCACTGCTCCCATTCCACGAAAGAAATCCTCCCGATGCTGTGGTGGATTGAACAGCATCAATGCTTTGACTTCCTCATCTGTTCCATTGTAAAATCCATGAGGGGTGAAACGGGGAATATGGATAATGCTACCTTTCGCCAACTCTTCTTCCCGATCGAGCAATTGGATGGTAAGTGTGCCTTGAATAACCACAAAAGTCTCATCCATAAAACGGTGGTAATGTAGCTTAGCACCGGAAACCTGAGGGGCCAGTGTAATTTCATACAGTCCCAATTGGTTGTTCGTTGAAGCTGTCGTGAGCTTAAACGTCATTGTTGAGCCTAATACGCTCAACGATTCACCTGTGCCTGGCTCTATCACAGTGGCCTTATTGACCAAGGTGTCTTTTAGATAATCGGAGACTTCCCGTTTATTTTCATTTTCCATTGTTTGTGCTTGTGCATTAGTTCTTAAGATTGTCATAGTCTATAACGTTTGTGATAAAAATTTGTTTTTTTATAACCTCTTCCATTACTATAAAGACAAAGTAAAGCAAAGAAACGTGACAATATTTATCTTTTCCGATGTTCGGTTATCCCAGTTTTCTATATATTCACATAAGCAGCATCTTATTTAATTTGTCAGGATCAATAATAGAGTTAATTTGAATAATTTTCCCATCTTGTGGTGAAAGCTCAAATACCTGACAAGATTTAAGGTCATTTCCCTCATAATACCACAAAGCAGGCTGGTGATTTACCTCTCCAATGGTTATCCGATAATGAATTTGGAAATTTTCATAAACAAAGATCAACAAGTTGGAAACGTCAGCTGCTCCAATACATGTTTTCTTGACTACTTTCATTTTAGTACCACCATCTGCATAGAATACTATATCATCCCGGAGCAGTTTTTCGATACGTGCTATACTTCGGCTCCGGATCGCTTCTATATAATGATCAAGCTGCAGGCTAACCTCCTTGCGTTCCGATCCAATCGGGCGATCGATATCCCTGCCCATTTTATAGAGCTTTGTTTTCGAACGACTCAATAATTTCCGGGAGTTTTCTATATTGATACCTAAGACATCTGCAATTTCTTTATGACTATAATCAAAACTTTCACGCAGAATAAACACAGCACGTTCCTGTGCATTTAACCGTTCCAGCAATACCAATAACGAATAAGAAAGAATATCTTGGAGGTAAACCTCCTGATCCGCATGTTCCGTTGCGATAGGTTCGGGCAGCCATATATCATCTATTTGTATGTAACGCTTATTGTGGTTCTTAATATTGATTGCTTCGTTGATAACACTTCGAATAAGATAATTTCGTTCGTCTTTAATCTCTTTTTTTTCTGAAAGCGAAATGTATTTCAGCAGCACATTTTGTACTGCATCCAAAGCGTTATCTATTGAACCTAAAATATTATAAGCATAAGGAAATAAAAATCGTTGGTAATCCGTTTTCATGGTATGATTTTAGAGGTTCTATACTAATCGCACTCAATATAAGTGATTTACAACAATAATCGGTACTACTTAATAGAATATGATAGCAAAATTGGTTTATCTATCTAAGGGAACATATCTTTCTCTTATCATGTTGAAATGATGTATTTGATGCGCTGTAATGGTGTATCCTATCATATAAAGAGGCATTTCGTATTCAAAGAACCTGCAGTTTGTATGGAGTATTTCTTCACTGAATGGTTCAAACATCATAACTGTTGATTGCCGCACAATGCGAAGTTCTTTTATAAGACGTTCAATTGATAGTTCATCTCCATTCGAATTTTCACCCATGATTTCCTGGTCATGTCCATTAGGAATAGCCCCTTCACCGCGGGCAAAAATCACAGCTCGATAACACCAAATTCGCTCCCAATCGATAAGATGCTGTAATATTTTATGCACCGACCATTTACCTTCTTCATAAGTTTTCAATCCGATCCGGTTTAACTGAGCGATATCCATACCATTAATGGATTCTAAACTTACTTGGAAAGCTTTTGAAAGTTCGATATCTCCATTTAGCTTTAAAACGTGTTCCAAAAATTCTGACCTTTTATCAGTATCTGGTTTTTCCATGGTGTGTGTTTTTGTTTTTCAGCTAACTAGCCGGCCTAATAAATGACAGTGACAATGTCTGAAATGACCCAATTCAGCTTTTAGAAGTTAAATTTATTTTATGATAGCTGATATAAGATAACGCAAGTATAGCTCCAACTGCAACAGGCATTAAAATATAGCTGATGTTTTTATCCACTACGATGTGGCTGACCAAGGCAAATATCAGTGTAAAAGTCAAGCCTGCGTACGCCCATTCTTTCAAGCGATTAGGCAATGATGGCAGCATTATCGCTGTTGCTCCCAATACTTTGAAAATGATAAGGGTGTATGCAAAATAGTCAGGGTAGCCTAACGGCATTGTCCCGGCATTAAAATACTCGGGTGCAAAAATAAGTGTACCTAAAGGCATGAGGCCTTCCATCAAGAAAATAATACTGGTAGCAATCCAAAAAATGATTTTGTGTTTTTTCATATTTTTTGCTTTTTAAAGGGTCGGTAAGAGTTCGTCCAATTGATTTAATCCCATCGTAAATCCCTCTTTAAAGCCCATGTCTATTATTTGTTCAAGATCAGCAAGTGTATCGAACGTAATTGTTATATCAACCTGTACTTTGTTTTCTTTTGGAATAAAGTTGCTTTTGGAAATGAGAGATTCATCACGCCTTTTTCATCACAAAACCCTTTTTAGGCGATGTCCTTATTAAGAGCTAAAAGGATTATCTATTATATAAAGCCAGTCTCCATTATTTTGTTTACGCACAACTTCAGAACTCGTCCCATTAATTACTATTTTTTCTCCATTTTCATTTTCAGTTTCAATTTTCCATTCTGCTTTTAACAAAGCAATATCCTCGAATTGAATGCAAAATTTATTAGTTGAAGTCATTTTTCCACCAAGTTTTAATAGATTTTTGTGTTCAGAATTATAGTTTTTATATCCAGAAATAATCGATCCATCATGTTTAGAAACTTTTGCATCATGTTCAAATAATAGATTTAAATTTTCTAATATTCCTGAATTATACGCTGAAGCAAATTTTTCATTCATTTTTTCTGGACTCTTTGGAGGTTCAAATTTCATTATTCTAAATTTATTTGTTTTAAAAACAGTATTTCAATAACATATTGCCTAACTCACGCTTTACGTGAATGGTTTTACTTTCCTTATTCACGGTGAAGTCAAATAGTAATGTCGTTTTCATTGTTCTCTTTATTTTAATAAAGCTTATTAACCTGAGTTCTGTCTGAAGACCTTGCTACTGTATTTTAAATTCGGCACCTAACTTTGACGTTTATTGAGTCGTTTTTCCCTTTGGAATCTTAGCCATGTCCATATAAAAAAGTTCCCAAGTATGCCCGTCAAAATCCTCAATAGTCCGTTGTTGCATAAAACCATAATCTTTCATTTCGGAGGGCTCTTTACCTCCAGCTTGAAGTCCATTAGCCATTATGGTATTCATCTGGTCTATGCTTTCTAACGATAAAGAAAAGAGACCTGCTATATTTGATTGAGTATCAGCTATGGGCTTAGCGGTAAAGCTCGCAAACTTTTCGGGTGTCAAAAGCATTACAAAAATGTTTTGACTCCAAACCATACACTTCCCTGCATCGTCTGAAAATTGAGGATTGTGACTAAAACCCAAAGCAGTATAAAAGTCCATGGACTTGTTCAAGTCTTTGACTGCTAAATTGATGAAAATTTGTTTTTTCATTTTTCTATTTATTTATCTATTAATGTTAATCTAAATTTCATTTTTCCACGGGTCTCTTCGTTATGGTAGGTCATGTTATTCAATGTTTCAAAACGAAAAGGCTTCTTCTGCATTCCAATTAAAAATTAAAAGAGAATATTGTGTCCCTCCATCTTAACAATCAATCTATATTACAGATAAACAAATGTATATGGTTTGGAAAAAAAGAAACTTGCCATAAGACAAGAAAACACTGTCACGTTTAGAAACAGATACCTGCTTAATTTTTTTTGACCAAAAGATAAACTCTATAGTATGGGATATCGTACCCTATAGAAAACACATCCGAAAACTCCGGTGTGATAAAGTTCGTTATTAACAGAAGCTTTGAGGAATGGGAAGGATAAAGGATAAACGGGCATCGGAATCATATTTGTGCGCGACTGACTAATCCGATATATGCGGGAAATTAATAGCAAACTATACAAACAACTTGATAAATTAAGTCTATGGGATAAAAGCATCTCTTTGAAAAGGAATGAATACCTCAAAGTAGGGGGAAGCATTGAAAAACAAATAAAATGGCCAATTTTAAAGAAGATCGTTAGCAAGATGAAAAGCTCCTTCTCAACCGTATTTCGTTGGGCATCGTGGTGATTATCGGATATAAATCACCTTTTAGGACTCAATTTTGTTAGCGATTCACATAATTGAATGGGATTCTTTAGTTTTGGCTAGAAGATTGTAGCATTCCTCAGCGAAGAAACGTTTGGAAAAACTCAGAAATACGGACGAACAATGATATTGAAAGAAAACATCGGCTATAACTGCCTAAAGTACTTGCTTACCGGCGTCTTTTCAGTATTGCTGGCTATGGGCTATACCCAGGAGCAGGAAGAAGAAAAGCAACAAAAAGACATACAACAACCTCGTGAGCAACGGGATGAAGAACAAGTTACAGTTATGGATTCCATTGATGTCATACGTGATTACCGCCCAATGCTGGCCGATGCCGTAAAGATCCGCCGGAGTCCAGATATGCGAATCAACCGGGAAGCGATTGATAGGGAGCTGCGCCAGATAGCCGCCGCCACATATTTCTCATTGAATAGATACAAACAAGCATATAACAATGATCTGCTCAAACGGCATCCGGGTGCTTCACGTAACAATATCGACAATTACCGAATAAGCTATCTGGCTTATATAGCAGGCGAATACCCAAGGGCGACCTCTATTTTGGAGACCTTGGAAGATTCGGATGCTTTTTATCAAGGCTCGTTCATTACTTTAGGCCATATAGCCCTGGAAACCGGTGATAAGCAACGTGCACGAAATGCTTTTGCCGAAGCGATGAAATTGGATTTCGATCCAATATTGAAAGCGGATGCACAGTTTAACTACGCCAAAATCTTATATGAATTGGATTCCGTCCAGGTCGCCTTAGATGTTCTCCAAGAATATATCGGTCAGAAATATGAAGGGAGAGCTCTTGATGACAAAAAACCAGAAAGTGCAGAAACACTATCGATAGAGATTTTGTTAGGTACGAGTAATTTCCATGCAGGGGTAAGTATGCTGGAATCGTTAAACAACCGGGATCAGGAAGCCGATATAACCTACCAAAAGGCAACTTATTATCGCGGATTGGAGTTTTATAACGAACGTGCTTTCGAAAACAGCATATCCATGTTTATGCGATCGGAAAAATTTCCCTTCGATGCGGAAATGGCCGCGTTGGCCACGTATTGGAAAGCGGAGGCGATGTATGAAGTACGTAAGTATAAGGAGGCGGTGGAAAACTTTTCCCGATTCCTCCGCTTGCCCGCCGCCCGGAACACCGATGTATATAGTTTTGCAAACTATGCCCTGGCTTATGCGGCATTCCGAAACAATAGCTTTAACATGGCTGCCAATTATTTTGAACGTTTTTTGATTAGCGAAGGTAGTTCATTAGAGGACAATGTACGCCATGACGTGATCGCACGTTTAGGCGATTCGTATTTGTCCGTGAGTGATTACGGACAAGCCAATCACTACTATGACGAGCTAATCAACAGTGAAGCTCCCAATCAGGACTATGCTTTGTTCCAGCGTGGTGTTATCCAAGGATTGCAAGGCGATAATGAAAGCAAGATCAGCACGCTCTCGTCCGTTGTGGAGCAATTCCCAAGTTCGAACTATGCGGATGACGTGGCTTTTGAGATCCCATACACGCATTTCACTATGGAAGATTACGATACCGCCATCGAAGGACTACAGCAGATGATCGAACATTACCCCCGAAGCAGTTATGTTCCCCGCGCGTTGATAACCATCGGGCTTGTCCAATACAACAAAGGGGATACTGAAGCGGCGCTGGCGTCTTTTCAGAAGGTAGTGGAGCAATATGCTACAACTGATGAAGCAGGGCAAGCACTTCGTTCCATTGAAAACATTTACCTCGATCAAGGGGATGCTTCGGGTTATATTCACTATGCAACTCACGCCAATATCAAGGATCTGAGTACTGCGGAGCAGGATAACTTGATTTTCCAGACAGCCCATTCTCTATTTACCAAGAAACAATATGGACCGGCTGTGGAAGCGATCAATGCATACTTTGATAAATTTCCGAAACCCATACAGGAAAAACACGCCCGATATATCCGAGGGGTAAGTTTGTACCGTACCGGGCACCCGAAAGAAGCACT
>JAJYRG010000128.1 GCA_021794195.1 Bacteroidota bacterium | reverse complement strand
TTAATCTCGGGAAAAACGATGATGTTTGTCTTATGAGCCCCTCTCATCAGGGTCTCTGCAAAACGGCGGTTCTGCAAATATTTCAAAAGAAAGCGGTATTTTGTTAAGAAAACCTTATTTTAGGGGAATCCTTAATTAAAAACCAAAGTTTTTGGAATATGCTCAAAGAAGAAAGACAAGCTTTTATTATACACCAGCTTAATCTGCATAACAAAGTATTATCTTCAGATTTAAGCGTAAAGCTAAAAGTCTCTGAAGATACAGTAAGAAGAGACCTTAACGAATTAGCAGAAAATGGTCAGCTTATCAAAGTGTATGGCGGCGCCTTATCTAAGTCCTATCAATACCCCTTTCAAGAAGGCCATGTGTATGCAAAGGAAGCAAAGAAACAAATCGCTCATAAAGCTGTTTCACTCATTGAAAAGGGGATGACTGTACTCGCTGGCGGAGGGACTACCATGTTGGAGTTGGCCCGGGCGATACCTAAAGATTTACAGTGTACTTTCTTTACAATTAGCCCTTTAGTGGCTTTGGAATTGGCTGAAAAAGAAAACTTGGAAGTTATTCTCATGGGGGGGAAACTCTCCCGGAATACCAATATCGTAACCGGCGCTCAGGTCATCAACGAGATGTCAGAAATAAAAGTAGATCTCTGTTTACTGGGCACAAACAGCCTATCGGTAGAGGAAGGAGTAACCGATTCAGATTGGGAGGTGGTGCAGATAAAAAAAGCCATGTTCAAGTGCTCGAAAAAATTAGCCATACTCAGCATATCCGAAAAATTAGGCTCTAACCAACGGATGCGCGTAGCTCCTTTAAAAAACGTAACGTATTTAGTAACAGATTTAGATAATTCAGATGCCCGTCTTGAAGACTTTAAAGAACATATAGAAATACTCTAATGAACGGAAGCCTATAATGCAATTTTAATGTTCAAGATCCCCAGCTTACCGGGTTTTAACCCAAAAGCCTTTCAACAATATTTCAAAAACTCAAGTTGGCTTTTAATGGCACGGGTAGGCTCTCTGCTCATCAAGATGATAGTAAATGCTATTATCCTTCCTAATTACCTGGGCGGCCAGGTCTTTGGTTCTTACAGTTATCCGCTGACAATTCTAAGTTTTTTCATGGGTATTTGCACATTGGGGACGGATAGTTTGGTCACGAGACAGCTGTTGCGTTCCCCTAAGCTTAAAAATGAGATTTTAGGTTCAGCCTTCCGAATTCGGCTTATCGGAGGTTTAGTCGCTCTGCCGTTCGTGTATTTTAGTTATTTTCTGATTGCCCGCTTTGCCCCAAACGCCCCAGCAGCAAGTTTTGCCCAAGTCGCTTTTGTATCCGTCATTTGCCTCTTACAGTCTGTACAAATCATTGACAGCTATTTCCAAGCCAAGGTTCAAGGCAAATACATCATGTTTGTGCAGATAGGCGGTAATATCCTTTCAGGAATCATCAAACTTATCGGAGTTTTTACCGGGGCTTCTTTAAACTTTTTTATTTTCTCCCTTGTTTTAGATGTATTATGGTTGCAGATCGGCTATCTTTACTTTTACCGAAAGCAAAATGAGAGTGTTTTCAAATGGCGGTTCAATTCAAAAATTGCGAAACATCTGCTCAAGTCAGGCTGGCCCTTAGCCCTATCTTCTATTTTCGTCAGTTTATATATGAAAATAGATCAGGTAATGATTGACGCTATGCTGGGTGCAGAAAAACTGGGTGTATACAGTACAGTCGTTACCTATAGCGAGAGTTGGTATTTTATCCCGGTTGCTTTATCTACAGCCTTATTTCCGGCTATTATGAATTTCAAAAAAAACGATCCGCAACTATACAAAAAACGTATGGCAAACCTATACGAACTCATGGTCATCATCTCTGTAAGTATTGCGATTATTGTCACATTTATTGCTCCTTATTTATATCAGCTTTTATACAGTTCACGTCCTGAATTCCTGCAGGGGAGCATGATTTTACAGGTACATATCTGGTCAGGTGTATTTGCTTTTTTAGCGACCGCGAGTTCACAGTATCTCATCGCCGAAAACTTAACTTCGCTCACGCTCATCCGAACCTTATTAGGCGCTGTGAGCAATATCCTTTTAAACCTGCTGCTTATCCCAAAAATGGGCATTATGGGAGCAGCCATGGGTACTTTAATCGCTTACTTGGTCTCTGCATTTTCAATAGTGCTCTTCCCAAAAACAAGAGAACAGGGACTGCTAATGATAAAATCACTAATTTTACCCCACCTGATAAAAGGTATCTTTCGTAAATAAGTCAAGGGAAACCTACAAAATACAACGATCAATTATCCAAGCATTATGTCTTTAAAAATCAACGTGCGTAAAGTTTTTGCTATAAGTTCATAACCATTTTCTATCATATAAGTATAAACCTCTGAATCATCCAATTGTACAAGTTTCAATTTATCTTCAACTAGTACAAATTTTGGCCTATAAAGAGTCCAGTTATTAGATTGAAGAACAATCAAATCAAAGCCTTCGGCATCTATATTTAAAAAATCAATCCTTTGACCGTGAGGTAAGTATTCATCAAGAACATCTTTAAGAGTGGAAGTTTTAACAGAAATAGTTTTGATTAAATTATAATGTGAATTAACATTACTACGCTCCTCTGAAAGCTCTTTAGAAAACCCATTCAGTGCAGGCTCATCAAAACAATAGTATTCCAAATACTGCGTACTGGAGCTTATTCCAATATTCAAGTTAATATCCCTGCGACGAAAAAGATCAAACAAAGGCATCGCTTCAGGTGAGGGTTCGATATTTATACCCGTCCACCCTTTATTATAAAAATATTTTGTATTAGAAAATCGGTATGGGTGATGCGCTCCTACATCAATATAAAATCCTTTATAATTTTTTAAACCCTCGTAAAAACTGCGGATGACCATATCTTCTCCTTCTTGAGAATAAGAACGAAAACTTAAAAACTTATGTAAAGGAAAATATTTTAAAATTAGCTTCTTTATTGAAATCATATCTTTTAAACAAGTATGGATTGTTACAAAAGGTGAATTTAAAGATATTTTTTATCTTTTAAATAAAATATGCCCACCTCTTCTTTTATACTATCCAAATGATTACCGTGATAAACGAGTAGAAGAAGTGAAAAAAGCTTTCTATTGTGATTGCAAAAATTTATTCCTTATTTTTAAAACGGAATCATCTATTATTTTTATGTGCAATACCGAAAAATGAGTGACTTAAGCCCTATCCTTCTCTTTGTATTCAACAGACCACAGCATACCCGCCGCACACTGGCAGCCCTTGAAAAAAACCATCTTGCCAAAGACAGTACGCTTTATATTTACTCAGACGGCCCGAAAACGTCAGAGGATATTGATCGGGTAAATAAAGTAAGGTCTATTATCCGGGAACCTCTCGCTTTTAAAAATATTGTTATCAAAGAGCGAAAAAAAAACTACGGCTTAGCGGAAAATGTAATCGATGGGGTATCCAAGGTAATTCAGAAACATCGTAAAGTAATTGTTCTGGAAGACGATTTGGAAACATCTCCTTTTGCTTTACAGTATTTTAATGATGCCTTAAATTTATATAAAGATGTAAATAAAGTAATGCATATAAGTGGCTATATGTATCCGGTTGCCAATAAAGCAAATCTTACAGAAAGTTTTTTTTTCAGAGCTATAAGCAGCTGGGGATGGGCGACTTGGGATAGGGCATGGGAGCATTTTGACCCAGATATAGAATCACTTACAAAAAACTTTACAAAAGAAAAAATAAAAAAGTTTAGCATAGATGGTAAAGAAAATTTCTGGCGCCAGGTTAAACTTTATAAAACTAATAAAATAAACTCTTGGGCAATCCGCTGGTATCTTTCTGTGTTTAATCAAGATGGCTTATCACTCTATCCACGTGAATCAATGATACAAAACATGGGCACAGATGGATCAGGAGCACATGCAGATATTGATGAAGCATATAAGGTTGACCTTGCCACAGCCCCTATTGAAATTTCCCCATTAGCCCCAAAAGAAAACAAGATAGCTTATGAAGCGATCAAACATTTTTTTGCTCATAGAAAAGGCAATCTATTCGAGAGAGCCATAAGATATATAAGAAATAAACTATTAAAATGATTTCAGGTTTCTTCCGTTTAACCTTGGGTATACTGTTCCGATTTTACACAGTTTTGTCCTAGGAATATTCGTGTTTCTTAACACAAAGCCCCTGATAGCGGAAGGCTAGATCGGGATGTACTAGCCCAATTTTAATTCTTGCTTAAAGCCAAAACACACTTCACGAAACTACCCAGATTGTCATTCTGAGCAGAGTCGAAGAATCTCAGACCAAAGAACCACAGCACATTGTCACGAGTCACAAATTACCCCTCACAAAAGAAAGCACAGACCCTTCCTGACCGAAAAGGGTCGCCTGATAAATATTTGCCGATAGCAGAAAGAAAGCTTAATCACAGGCCGTTAAGGCAAAGATTTTAAGCGACGAGTTTTGCGTATACTTTTGCGGTCAAAAGTATGAAAAACAGCCCCCTATAGGAGGCGAAATAACCATAGCATAGGGCATTGCCCTATGCATAATGCCAGTTTTGGTTTAGCTCTGGAAGAGCGGCATAACAATTCCGTTTGCCGTATTCTTTTTTACTATTGAGTTCCGCTCATTAGCCGCGGGGGCCTAGTCCTTGGAGGCACCCAAGGACCAAAGTGCTTTTCCCGTTTTAAGAGGTCTTGTCACTCTTTCCTCTCCCGCAAGCCCTGCACAGCGCAGGCTGACTCCGCATTTCCTACTGCTCATCCCAATACATGCAGAGCGGCTTCGCCTTAAGGCCTTTTCCCTCCCACAGTCCCCTC
>JAJYRG010000127.1 GCA_021794195.1 Bacteroidota bacterium | reverse complement strand
TTAAAGCCAAAACACGCTTCACAAAACCACGCATATTGTCATGTTGAGCGAAGTCGAAACATCTCAAACCAAAAATTCACTCTTTTTAAAAAATGAAATCCCTATGCTGAATATCCTTATTTAGTAAAACTTCATTACAAAATTCCGAATAGGTAGTTTCCCAATCAAACGTCAGGGTTTTATATTTCGTTTTTCTTCAATTGCTTGACGGCATAGTCTGCTGCTCTCGCTGTCAGCGCCATGAAAGTCAAAGAGGGGTTTTGGCTTCCTGTAGAAGTCATGCATGCACCATCTGTGACGAAAACATTTGGACACGCGTGCATTTGGTTATAAGCATTGAGCAAAGAAGTCTCAGCGTCATGTCCCATACGCACCCCGCCCATTTCATGAATATCCAACCCGGGGTTTTGGGCTTTATTAAAACGCGTATAAATATCTTTTACCCCCGCAGCTTCAAGCATTTCCGCCCCTTGGTCTAAAAAATCCTGTGTAGATTTATAATCATTATCATCGTATCCTACTGAAATGACCATTTGGGGGATACCGTAAAGATCAGTTTCTGAAGTCGATAACCTCACATGGTTTTCTTTTTTCGGTATGGTTTCGCCCTGCTGCATCATCCCTACCCCCCAGCCGCCAAGCTCTGTTAAGCTATCCTTAAACCCGGCTCCTAAAGTATCTTCGGGAACAGCATTGCCCCGCCCTCTGTACGCGCTAAAAAAAGAGGCATACCCACGTAAGAAATCTGTTTCCTGCTTCTCGACATTTCTGAAATTCGGGATAATAGGCTGGGTAGGTCTCCTCCCATAGTAGTATTTATTTTCAAATCCTTCTATTCTTCCGCCCAGCGTTCCCATATAATTATGAAAAGCAATATATTTTCCCAATAGGCCATTGTCATTACCCAAACCATCCGGAAACCTTTTTGATTTGGAGTTTAGAAGTATCTGATTGGTTGCTATTGTGGAGGCATTGATGAAAATTATCTTCGCATAATACTCTTTAGTTTCTTTTGTTTCGGCATCGATAATCCGCACGCCGGTCACTTCTTCTTTTTTATCGTCATATATAATGGATTCTACAATAGAATGAGGCCGCAGAGTCATATTTCCTGTTTTTTCTGCCCAAGGTAAAGTAGAAGCATTAGAACTGAAGTATCCTCCATAGGAACAGCCTCTTTGACAAAGAGAACGCGCTTGACACACACCTCTGCCTTGCATCACATGTATTTCTGTAGGCTTGGTCACGTGCGCACATCTTCCTGCAATGACATTCCGAGACGGATATTTACCGTGAATAGCCTTTTGTATGTGTTTCTCTACCGTATTCATTTCGAATGCCGGCAGAAATTCCCCATCCGGCATGGCCGCTATCCCATCCTTATTGCCAGATACTCCGACAAAACGTTCTACATAACTATACCAGGGCGAAACATCCCGATAGCGTATCGGCCAGTCCACCGCAAAGCCGTCCCGTGCCGGCCCTTCGAAATCAAAGTCACTCCAGCGCTGTACCTGTCTGGCCCATGTCAACGACTTTCCACCTACTTGATAACCCCGAATCCAGTCAAAAGGTTGCTCCTGAATATAAGGCTGCTCCTTATCTTTAGTAAAAAAATGAAAGGCATCTTCTTTAAATGCATAACATTTTGAAGCAATAGGGTTTTCTTTTCTTATCTTGAGAGAAGGTTCACCTCTATGCTCAAACTGCCAGGGGTCATGCTGTGCTGTCGGATAATCTTTTAAATGACGTACATCCCGGCCTCTTTCTAAAACCAATGTTTTAAGACCTTTTTCAGTCAGTTCTTTTGCTGCCCAACCTCCGGAGATACCGGAGCCTATAACAATCGCATCGAAGTAATTTCTTTTGTCCACGCCCGGGTGTTTTTCATGTCATTATAATAAAGAGACTGTTTTCTTAGTCCGCATAGATTCGTCCGCCGCTAATACAATTTTCAAACTGTTCAACGCATCTTCCATAAACTTGGATAAGTCTAAATCTTCGCGTATCGCTTGAAGAAAGTAGGCTTGCTCGCGATCGCATAATTCCTGATGATTAGGTTCATCATCCATATCCAACCATTTATCCTTATGTATAAAATTGTTGTCTTTATCCATTTCCGAAGAGTGCAATTTTATTTTCTCCGTTTGTGTATGTGCATCTACTGAATCCGATTTTCCTGCCGACGAGGCTTCTTCCGCAACAATGGAAATAGAACCTTTGGGCCCAAACACATCTTTCACAAAAAAAGCTGTTTCGCTGACCATCGGCCCCCAGCCTGCTTCATACCAGCCTACACTCCCATCGTCAAACTGAATCTGCAGCTGTCCGTAATTATGGATATTCCCGGGGATTTCGTCTGTCAAACGTGCTCCGATAGCCGAAACCTGCAAGGGGTTTGCTTCTGTCATCTGGCACATGATATCTACATAATGGACGCCACAATCGACAATAGGACTTACACTCTGCATCAAATTTTTGTGTACATCCCACATGAGGCCGCTACTCTGCTGATTCAGATTCATGCGAAAAACCAAAGGGGTTCCCAACTTTTTGCCTTCTTCAACAAACTGCTGCCAAGATGGATGGTGGCGGAGGATATACCCTACCACAAGTTTTTTGTTCGTTTTTTTTGCGGTTTCAATTACTTTTTCTGCTTCTGCCAAAGAGTCTGCCAAGGGTTTTTCTACAAATACATGCGCCCCGGCTTCCATAGAAGCAATCGCATAATCGGCATGTGTGTCCGGATACGTAGAAATACAAACTGCATCCGGCTTGGTTTTTTCAAGAGCAGCTTGAAAATTATCAAATAAAGGATAGTCTGCATTTAACTGCTTATTCAATCTCACTTTGCTGTCTCCTAATGAGACTAATCCTACAATTTCAAAATCAGGGGAATTATGATAAGAAGCTGCATGAGAAGAACCCATATTTCCACAGCCCACAACTAATGTTCTCACAACTTTCGACATATAGTACTATTTAATATTTTAGTTGAATTACACTTAAAATTTTAATAAAAATCAAGAAAAAGTATGAATAGTAATATTTATATATTTACTTTGAGCCTAAAGTAGTAATTATAGCCAACTTATGCAAGACTCTAGTTCTCATGCGCTCTTTACTCAAGACCCTATAGTCTTCGGTATTTTAATGCTTGTCTTAGGTCTCGTTTTCTATACTTCGGGGCTTAAAAACCGTCTAATTCAAAAAGTATATACTATTTTTCCGCCATTGCTCATGTGTTATTTCCTTCCGGGAATACTTAACTCTGCAGGAGTCATTGATGGAGAAAACTCAATACTCTCCACCATTGGCAGTCGGTATTTCTTACCGGCATGTTTGATTTTATTCACATTAAATTTAGATCTAAAAGAGATCTGGCGTATGCGCAAAAGAGCCGGCCTTGTCTTTATCGCCGGAACCATAGGTATTATCATAGGAGGTCCTCTTGCTTTATGGCTTACCTCTGTAATAGCCCCGGAAGTAGTCGTCGGAGAAGGTGCTGACGCCGTTTGGAGGGGTTTCGGCTCTTTAGCCGGTTCCTGGATCGGCGGGGGAGCAAATCAAGTTGCTCTAAAAGAAATCTTAGAACCCTCCCCAGCGCTTTTTTCAGCCACTATCGCCGTAGATGTATTTGTCGCTTACGGGTGGATGGCCATCCTGCTATATGCCATCACAAAAAACACTGTGATCGACAGATACCTGAAAGCCGATGCCCGTGATGTGCAACAGTTAATGGCAAAAATGGAACGGCAAAGTAAAGAAAACAGCAGAATCCCGGAAGCGAAAGATCTCATTCTTATGGTCGCTATTGCCTTCGGGGGGACAGGTCTTGCCGCTTTATTATCGGATCCCATCGCCCATTGGGTTCAGACAAATTACCCAAGCTTAGAAAAATTCTCTTTGACTTCGCCGTTCTTTTGGCTCATCCTGGTGGCTACCCTCATCGGAATTTCCCTTTCTTTTACTCCAGCTAGAAAATTAGAATATGCGGGAGCTTCTAAAATGGGCACGACCTTGCTCTACATGCTGATCGTCACTATTGGTATGCAAATGGATATACTCGCTATCTTCGCAAACCCTGGGTTGTTTTTGGTGGGAATATTATGGATTTGTATACATGCAATCATTATATTCACCGTGACCAAACTGACCAAAGCTCCTTTTTTCTATATGGTTGTAGGAAGCATGGCCAATGTAGGAGGTGTAGCCTCTGCGAGCGTTACAGCCGCAGCTTTCCACCCTTCACTCATTTCAATAGGCGTAGTTCTCTCCGTATTTAGCTATGCCATAGGCACCTATGCCGGATGGCTGTGCGCCATGCTTATGCGGATGGTCTTAGGAGGATGATAACAAAGAAAACAGAAAACACACCTTAATTAAACATGAACATTACATATAAAATAGGATTAAGCCCAACAATTGAAGAGATAATAGATGTGTATAACAGCTCAACTATTAAAAGGCCGACAGATGATCCGGAACGGATAAGTAAAATGTATGCACACTCCAACCTGATTGTAAGCGCCTGGCATGAGAATAAACTCATTGGTATCGCCCGCTCCTTAACAGACTTTTGCTACTGTTGTTACTTGTCTGATTTAGCTGTCAAAAAGGAATATCAAAAGAAAGGGGTCGGCAAAAAACTCATTGAATTAACTAAAGAACAAATCGGGGAACAAACGGCATTAATTTTAATCTCTGCCCCGACAGCATCTGAATACTACCCAAAAGTAGGTTTTCAAAAAATAGAGAACGGTTTTATCATTAAGCGGGAAGTGTAAGAACTTCCCTTATTAGCACTTTTCCCTGTGGTTGCGTGTGGTCACCGACCTCTGAAAGAAGCTTGTTTTTTATTTCTTTGTGC
>JAJYRG010000038.1 GCA_021794195.1 Bacteroidota bacterium | reverse complement strand
CTTTCACAAAAGTAACTCTATCTACAAACCAAGCATTGCCTGCGGCCGAACTCCGGTTGCTTACATTTTCGGAGTTGTTCTCCGAACTCCGGCTAATGACATATTTTGTATTAAACATATCCAATACGTCCTCATTAATAGCTCCGCTAAACTGGTAATCCAATATCTCCTGAAAACGCATGAGCTTCGCGGCATGATAGCCGCCTAAACTTTTATAAAAATAAGAAGCTTTTGCATCTGAAAACGGATTAGTAGTCAAATCTAACACCCGGTAACTTAAAGCCTTATCTCTAAGAATAAGTTCATCTACTTCCCGGGGTTGAATCTGTTGCTGATGCCTTCGCTGATCGACAAAAGACTCATCATTCAAATATCTTTTGTCCACCGCCCAAAGATCTACCCCAACCAAAACCGTCAATAAAGCCAAAAAGACCACTGGCGTTGTTTTCCCTTTCACAAACACCCATATCAAGGCAAAAGCCAACACCACAATAAAGAAAGAACGGTAGGCATCCTTAGAGGCTAATTCTTTGCGATCTTTGATGAGAGCAACTGCTAATTCCTGACCGGCAGAAGAGTCTCCCATTTGTTGTCCCATAGACTGTACGAACTCTTGATGACCTGAGTTTCGAAAAGAAAGAAATAAATCCGGCATGAATCCTATCACAAGACAAACAAAAGCGACGCCTCCGAAAGTATAAAGTATTTTCTTTTGAACTTTATGCACGTTAACCCCAAGGTTGATCAACTCGTCGAGCGCCAGTATGGCTAAAATAGGAATGAGTATAGAAGCAATGACCAAAGTTGATTCGACTGCCCTAAATTTATTATATAAGGGCACATAATCGAAGAATAAATCTGAAATCAAAGGGAAGTGCCTCCCAAAAGACAGCAGCATAATCAATGCTGTGGCAGCAAACAGCCACCATTTCAATCGTCCAGGAACAATAACCAGCCCTAAAATGAAAAGAGCAAAAACTGCTGCCCCAAAATACCAGGGGCCGGAAGTAAAAGGCTTTTCCCCCCAATATGCAGGCAGATTTTGTGCGACTTGAACCGCTTGTTGCTGAGGAAAACCATTCCTTACAAAAAACTGAACGACTTCCGATTTTTCATCCAATACACCCTGAGATTTTCCGCCATAAGCGTTAGGGATCAAAAAGGTTATACTCTCCCCTACACCTTGGCTCCAATCGTAAGCATATTTTTTATCTAAACCATAGCTTTCTGCACTTTCTTCAGTTTTTGGTACATTCCCCTGTCCCCGAGTAGATAATTTACTATATTCATACGTCGGGAATAAAACTGTAGCATTAACCAAAACTGCCAAAACTGCGGCAGCTACTTGTAATCCGATAGCTTTCGCAAAATCCGGAAGTTTTTTGTTTTTGATAGCGTGATACAGTTCAAAAAGCACATATAAGGCTAAGACCAGAAAAAGATAATAAGTCATCTGCAGGTGATTTGCCCGAATTTCAAGAGCAAGAAACAACGCTAACAACAAAGGTGCCCACGTGCGGTTGCCCCGAAAAGTCAAAATTACAAAAGCAATGATCGGAGCCATATAAGCAATGGCATATACTTTGGTCAAGTGGCCTGCTTCAATATAGATAAAATTATAGGTGGAAAATGTAAGCGCAATCGCTCCAAGTACCGCTAACCAGGGGCGTATCCTCAATACAGAGAAAAGTAAATACCCACCGAGAAGACAAAGCAGAATCATATCTGCAGGCGTGGGAAAAATAGTTTTAAAGAATTTACCAATATAACTGGTGACGTTATTTGCGTGATCATTCCATATTTGATAAGTGGGCATCCCTCCAAACATGGAGTTTGTCCATAAAGGCGTATGTCCATCTTTCGCTTTATATTCAAAGAGCTCTTTTTGGCTGGCTTCTGCTTGCAGCACATCGTGCTGCACAAGCCCTTTCCCTTGAAAAATAGGTGTAAAATAAAAAAACACAAGGAGAATAAATGCGCCTATAACAATAAGATGTGGAGAGTTTTTTGAAATCCAGTTTTTCATGTGCAAAATATAATGGAGTACCTCTTGATTCGTTTCAAAAATAGAGAATTGTACTGATTTTATTGAATTTTTTCCGAGTAATTAAGAATTTGTTGTGTCCATGCTCTGAAATTTATTCCATTTTCATCATTTTTTGTATATCTGTCATTTCACCGAACACTACTAATACATCATCCTTTTCCAATAAAGTGTCAGAATGAGCTATTCCTGAGGCTTCTTTCTCTGCTTTGACTTCCCCACCTTTTTTCTGCAATGACGTTTTTATAGTCGTCATTATCAACACCTTATACTTGTTAGTCAAGTTAGCTTCTTTCAATGTCAATCCGATACAACTCTGAGGCACAACTGTTTCTACAATGGAATATTTCTCCGAAACTTTAAAAGAATCAACAATATCGATATTGCCTAACCGCAACGCTAACCGTTCCGCCGTATCCTCTTCAGGCATGATAAACTCTTCAATCTGCATGGCTTCCAGCACCGTTTTCTGCAAATCAGATACTACCCGGCCGATAATCCGCTTTACATTTAATTGTTTTAACAAAGCTGTGGTCAATAAAGAAGCTCCTTCATCTTCACCAATGGCAACTATCACCGCATCGCTTTCTTTTAAAGGCAAAGAGGCCACTGCTTCTTTATCGGTAGAATCCAGACAAACCGTATGTGTGATGCGATCTTTTAACTGTTCGACTATATGGATGTTTTTATCAGCTGCTATTACCTCATAGCCAGCCTCAGTTAATTGAGTAGCCAGCGCTCTTCCAAAATAGCCTAATCCAAGTACTATATATTTCATAAAAATCGTTTTATACTTCGTATATTATTTCATCAAAAGAGAATTTTCTCTGTGGGGTATGTATAACTTTTATTCTTCGTATTCTTAATAAAGGCTACCAATAATGTCAACATTCCAACCCTTCCCACAAACATGGTAAAAATGATGATCATTTTACCGATAGAACTCAGGTTAGCCGTAATCCCCATACTCAATCCGGATGTCGAATAAGCCGATATACTTTCAAAAAGTAACTCTTTCATAGGTTGATCACTATCTGAAAAATTAAGCAGAACAAAACTTATTGTAATGACTAAAAAGGACAGTACAATGATCGCAAATGCCTTGTTTTTAGTTTCATCGGCTATCCTCCGCTTAAATATTTCCATATCTTTCTTTCCTCTTGCCAAGAATACCACATTCAGCAAAGCGATAGCCACAGTTGTCACTTTTACCCCACCCCCGGTAGAACCCGGTGACGACCCCATCCACATTAAACTAATAAAAAGAATAAGAGTAGGCCCACCAATAAAATTCACATCCACACTTCCGAAGCCTGTAGAGCGGGCGTTATTAGCTGTAAAAAAAGAGGCACTTATTTTATTGACCACCCCCTGATCTTCAGTAAGTGCATGCTGCCCCTCTAAAAAATAAAAAGAAACTGTAGCCAATATAATCACAATAATATTACAGACGATAACGAACTTTGTATTAAAAGTAAACAGCTGTGCCTTATGTATATATTTCTTATGAAGAATAAAAGTGTATATAAAACCTTTTATTTTTGACTTAATGAATGTGTAAAAATTATAAATAGTGTTAAACCCTAACCCACCCAGAATAAACATACAGGTCAATACAATTTGAAAAGGGTAGTTAAATCGGAAACTTTCATTTCCGAGGCCTCCATGTATAGTCGAAAACCCTGCATTACAAAAGGCAGAGATCGTATGAAAAGTCGTAAAAAACAGTTTTTCTTCCCGGCCGGAAAACAGCTGATCGTCAAGAGAAAAATAAATAAATACCCCTCCTACAAACTCAAAAAGCAACGTTATAAAAATAATCTTGAGCAAAGTAGAAATTACGGAAGTAAGCTTATTTTCACTTAATATCTCTCCATACATGAGTTGGTTTTTAAATGAAAAGCCGCCAGAAAAGAAATAACCGAAAAAACCTGTAAAGGTCATAATTCCTAACCCTCCGGCTTGCATCAAAATCATGACAACTGTTTTTCCAAACAAAGAAAAGTCAGTCGCTACATCCACTACGCCCAGCCCCGTAATACACACTGCACTTGTCGCCATAAAAAAAGCATCTATAAATCCAAGGGGTGCCGTATAAGTAGCCCGGGGGACCATCAATAGAAAAGTTCCTATCAAAATGATGACCAGGAAACTGATGACAAATAAAATAGTAGGGTTGAAATACAACTTATCGAAAAAAAGGCTGTTTTTCGATAATTGGGAAATAAATACAATGGCTATGCCTAACTGTAGCCAGGTTTCTTTTGTCAGGAATTCAAGAAAAGGAATATGCGTAAGCCGTGCAATGGTAATCAATAAAAAATACCCGACAACAAAAATACCCGTATAATGCGATATATTAATTTTTGTGAAGAGCAGCTCTCCGCTTGTGATCAATAATGTCAAAACAAACAACCCATAAAAAATCCATACCGTCGCATCTTCAAATGTATCTTGATATTGATGGCCAAAAACATTGCCTATGTGGTTAATCACAAAAAACATAAACAACAAACTCAGGTAAAACATCGCCCGATCAATGTTTTTACTCTTATACTGAAATATATAGCGTATTTTTGCGGTTAACTTTTTAAGCATATTCGTCGCTGCTCAGAATTTGATTATTTTATGTACTTTTTCTCTATCCTCATTCCTTTTTGTCTTTTTCAAACCAACCTCTAACTTTACTTTTTACTTTTTCAACTGTACTTTTAGTATTTTTTGCCGTTTCTTTTGCTTTATCTGCCATTCCAATAAGCTTTTCTTCTCTTTCTGAATCTACCCCCGCCGATTGCTTAATGCCCTCAAATAAACTCTTCCATAAAGTTTTAAAAAATGTGTATTCAGGTACTCTTTGATAGTTTATACGCCCCACGGTATACTCTCCTTTCTTATTGGGGTTCGATTCATTTATCAGGATAGTATTGAGTAGAAAAGAAGTGACTTTTTTTGATTTTTGTTTGCCTTTTTGATTTTTATTCAAAACAGACACTTTCAAGTTGTCATAATCAAAATTAAGCGTTCCCGTATTTCTATAATCTGTTCCTTTCATATCAAACCTAAGCCCTTTTACATTGCCGGAAGCAAGTTCTATGTTTAGCAAAGGTGTTAATATTTTATTAAACGCTGAAGCCTGCATGCTTCCCAAAGAACCTTTGTATGTATAAGCTCCGTTTTTATCCAACATATCGAAACCAAACTTTGTTTTTAACAACCCCCGGCCATAGATTTTGGCTTGCAGATCTGCCGTAATTATTGGGTTATTCAAAAGCTTTGTCGAATCATTGGTTACTTCGGATAATATTCCGCTGATTTGTTCAAAAGAGATTCTCCCTGTCTTAAAAAATCTTTCACTCATTTGATTATACGACAAGTCAATACTATCCAATAATATATTATCTATATGAACAAGAAGATCGAGATCCCGGAGTTTTTGATGAGGCGATTCTCCAATTTTACTCTCTACATTATCTGGATATCTTTTATCTTTATACAGATCTACTTTCCCTCCTTTTATGCGCAACGCCTCAGCGATTAACTGGGTGTTTTCCGTCAATTTCTTGAAGTCTAATTCTTCAAAAATGATAGTATCCATCTCTATATCCGGGATCGTGACATTTTCATTTTTTCTTTTAAATATTTCTTGCCTATCAACTGCCGGCTTCATAGAGAAATTTTCTACCAGCAAAGTTTTTTCATGTGTACTAACACCTAAGCTGTTAAACTTGAGGTTATACAAACTGTCACTTATTGGGTATTCAAAATCGGTAATTTTCACTTCCAAACCTTTCGCAAAATAAAGACGGCTTGTATCGGTTTCGGAGCTTTCATCCAAAAGTAATTCTTGGATATGGACATCTATGTTTTGAACCGTTGTTTCTGAGGTTTCAGCCGAGTCAACTTTGACATACTTAAAATTAAACTTATCTGTATCTATTCTTTCTATATAAATAGAAGATAACAAGTGTTTAATTTTATCATAGAGACTCTCTTTAGGCTCATCCGAAATAGTATCATTATAAGCGTGATAAGTGTTTGTAAGTTCCACATCCGGGTGAACCAATGAGATACCTTTAATGTTCAGTTTTTTATTTTTTAAAATTTCTCTCCATTTCAAGCCTTCTATACTGAGCTCTTTTAACGAAACTTTATATAAATTATCCGGAGCTTTTTCTTCTTTTACCAAGCGTTGATAAACATTCGAATCCGGAACCAACCGAACCTCATCTACTTTTGCATTCCCCAAAAAAACTTGGAAATCCAGATCTTCATAAGTCAATGTATAAAGTCCGTCTGTTGAACTTTCTACAAGTTTGTAAAGATGGTCTTCAACGATGGGCTTCCAATTATGCTTTAAATAAAAAGAAGCAGCAACAATTGCAATTATTAAAAATGCTAAAATACCGATAACCCATTTCCAAGTAGTTTTCATAAGTAACCTTTTCAGTTTATAATTATAGAGAAAGATAGCATTTAATTTCTATTATCTTCATTGTAGTACATACTTACATAGCTTTCGTAGCGCGACGGAGCTATTTCTCCTTTTTCGACCGCTTCTATAATCACACAACCTGGCTCATTGATATGCCGGCAGTCATTAAACCTGCATTCGTTTAATCGCTTTTTCATTTCGGGAAAATAATGTGAGACCTCTTCCTTTTCCATATGTATCAACCCCATTTCCTGTATGCCAGGGGTATCAATTATACCTCCACCAAAGCTCAGCAAAATCATTTCAGCAAAAGTAGTCGTATGCTTTCCTTTATCAGACCAACCTGATATCTGCGCTGTTTTCAATGATACACTGGGCTCTATTGCATTAATTAATGTAGACTTGCCTACCCCCGAATGTCCTGAAATCAAAGTAATTTTATCTTTCAATTCTTTTTTCAGCAAGGAAATATTCTCTCCCGTCACCGCCGATACCGGCAAACACGTATAGCCCAAATCCTCATATATCTCCATAAACTCGGCCAACATACCCATCCCCTCTTCGGAATAAAGGTCTATCTTATTAAATGCAAGAAGAGCTGGGATCCCATAAGCTTCTGCCGTGATCAAAAATCTATCAATAAACCCAAAGGAAGTAAAAGGCGATGCTAAAGTAACTACTAAAAGTGCTAAATCTATATTTGCTCCCAACACATGAGCTTCTTTAGACTTCTTGACAGAACGGCGGATTATATAATTCCTACGCGGTAACAGCTTTACAATTACCCCAGTGTCTTCTTCTTTTTCTAATGCTATGCTCACCCGATCTCCTACGGCAATAGGATTCGTTGTACGGATACCCAGTTTTCGAAAACGTCCTTTGATTCTGCAATCATAGATCTGTCCTTCATCAGTACGCACTTGATGCCAACTGCCCGTTGTCTTTATCACGGTACCCTCTATTTTTTTGTCTAAGTCCTCCATTACTTACAAAAATGGTAAATTTTTATTAATCTTGAACTGTTTTCATTTTGTTACCTTTGCAAGAGAATCAATATATTATGTCAGATAAAAAATTATTTCTTTTAGATGGTATGGCGCTTATTTACAGAGCATACTTTGCTTTGAGCAGAATACCACGTATTACATCTTATGGCCTCAATACAAGTGCCGTTTTTGGCTTTACAAACACACTTTTAGAAGTACTAAACAAACAAAAACCCAGCCACATCGCCGTAGTATTTGATACCGCTGCACCCACTCAGCGACACAAAGACTACGAAGCGTATAAAGCAAACAGAGAAGAAATGCCCGAAGATTTGGCTGCTTCCCTTCCATATGTCTTTCGTTTGTTAGAAGGATTTAATATACCAGTGATCACCAAAGACGGGTATGAAGCCGATGATATTATCGGCACTTTGGCCTGTGAGGCTGAAAAGGAAGGGTTTGAAGTATACTGCATGACGCCCGATAAAGATTTTGCTCAATTGGTTTCGGAGAATATCTTTATTTATAAACCTGCTCGGATGGGCAATGGCGCCGAAATTTTGGGTGTAAAAGAAATATTAAAAAAATGGGAAGTAGAAAATGTAAAGCAAGTCATTGATATTTTAGGACTTTGGGGAGATTCAGTTGATAATATCCCTGGAATTCCCGGCATAGGCGAAAAAACATCAAAAAAACTTATCAAAGAATTTGGATCCATTGAAAATATTATTGCCAATGCGGACAAGCTGAAAGGAAAACAAAGAGAAAACGTAGAAACCTATGCTGAGCAAGGGTTGCTGTCCAAAGCATTGGCAACCATTCTTCTGGATGTGCCTATAAAACTGGATGCAGAAGCACTAAAAATTGAAGAACTAAACAAAGAAAAGCTTGAAAAACTATTCGCAGAATTAGAGTTCAAAACAATAGGAAAACGCGTTTTTGGTGATGAGTTCTCTATTCTTGAGAGCAGTCATAAAGGGCAAATGAATCTTTTTGCAACAGACAGTGACAACAATACCCAAACTGAAAAAAAGCCGGAGAAGACTCCAGAAATACAAAATATTTCTACAACAGCACACACATATCTTACCTGCGATAGCCCAAAGGAAATAAATAACCTGTTAGAGCTATTACTGGCACAAAAAAAAGTTTGTTTCGACACAGAAGCTACAGGTGTTGATCCTTTCTCAGCCGAAATCGTAGGTATGTCATTCAGTTTTAAAAAAGGAGAAGCCTATTATGTACCGCTTTCAGAAAACCGGGAAGAAGCCTTAGTGATCCTCAATCAATTCAAAGACTTTTTCCGACATAGTGAAATCACAAAAATTGGTCAGAACTTAAAATATGATCTGATTTTACTCGCACGATATGAAGTAGAAGTCCACGGCCCCTTATTCGACACGATGTTAGCCCATTATTTAATCGATGCAGGAATTCGCCATAATATGGACTTATTAGCTGAAAACTACTTAAATTATTCCCCTATACCTATTCAGGATCTCATCGGGCCAAAAGGGAAAAAACAACTTACTATGCGGCAGGCTGATGCCGTCAAAGTCGCCGAATATGCAGCAGAAGACGCTGATATTACCTGGCAATTGTACGAAAAACTAAAACCTGTTTTAAAAGAAAACAACGCACTTTCTTTGGCTGAAAATGTTGAATTTCCTTTAGTATACACCCTCTCCATCATGGAGATCAATGGAGTGAAAATTGATAAAACCACACTAAAAGGTCTTTCCCAAAAGCTCAATGACGACATTTTACAATTAGAAAAAGATATACATGAGCAAGCGGGAGTTATTTTTAATATCGCTTCGCCCAAACAGCTCGGGGAAGTGCTTTTTGATAAATTAAAATTGGACTCAAAAGCAAAAAAAACAAGAACCGGTCAATATAAAACCGGTGAAGATATTCTCTTAAGGCTTGCCAATAAATCCACTATTGTTCAAGATATATTGGAATTCCGTCAGCTGAATAAACTTCGATCTACTTATGTCGATGCTTTGCCTTCTCTCATCAATGAAAGTACGGGATTGATACATACTTCATACAACCAGGCTGTTACCACAACAGGGCGCTTAAGTTCGACGCACCCCAATCTCCAAAATATTCCTATACGAACCGAAAGAGGGCGTGAAGTCCGGAAAGCCTTTGTACCGAGAGATGCAAATCATCGTATTCTATCTGCCGATTACTCGCAAATAGAATTGCGTATTATGGCAGAATTGAGCCAAGATGAAAACATGCTCGAAGCATTCCAAAAAGGCCAAGATATTCACCGCGCAACCGCCGCCCGTGTATATGGCTTGGACATAGAAGAGGTGGGGCAAGATCAACGACGCAATGCAAAGGCTGTAAATTTCGGTATTATTTACGGACAATCAGCTTTCGGTCTCTCGCAGAGTTTGAATATTTCCAGAAAAGAAGCGGCAGAAATAATCGATCAATACTTTAATCAATATAAAGGCATAAAAGAATATATGTCTAAAACTATCGATTTTGCACAAGAACATGGTTATGTAGAAACCTTGCTAAAGCGCCGCCGGTATTTACGCGACATTAATTCTGCCAATAGAACGGTACGTAGCTTTGCCGAACGAAATGCTATCAACGCTCCTATACAGGGGACGGCTGCCGATATGATAAAAATAGCTATGAACAATATTCAAAAAGATATTTTTGAAAAAAAGTTGACTGGCAAAATGATTATGCAGGTACATGACGAATTGGTTTTTGATGTTCCCGATAACGAAATAAACATATTTACCGAACTGATTACGCAGCGTATGAAAACCGCTATTGACATGAAAGTTCCTATATTGGTAGAAATAGGACAAGGAAGTAATTGGCTCGAAGCCCATTAGTTTGTTTTATTCGTTACAAATAACAAAGGATAAACAAAAGCCTTTCTTTACTATTAAAAGCTAAGAAAGTTCAATCTTTCTTTAAATCTGAGTCCCTTGAGTCTATCGCAGATTATAGCGCAAGAATTTAGAAAGTGATTAAGATTAATTGCAGAATGCGTATCTTTGTAAAAACAAGAACATGAAATTTCATAAAGAAGGATACGCCAGTCTCATCGTCGTGCTGCTATTCGTTGTCATCACAAATAGCGTGGCGGCATATTTTGATGTAGCATCATGGCTAAAATGGGTTATCTACTTTGCTTCTGCTTTTTTATTTATTACAGTTCTTCAGTTTTTCAGAAGCCCTATACGCGAGATCACACAAGATGAGCAGGTCGTCTTATGTCCGGCCGATGGGAAAGTTGTCGTGATTGAAGAAACAGAAGAAACAGAATATTTTAAAGATAAACGTTTACAAGTTTCTATTTTCATGTCTCCCATCAATGTACATAGCAATAGGAATCCGGTAAGCGGAATTGTGAAGCATTTTAAATATCACCCCGGTAAATTTTTGGTGGCCTGGCACCCCAAATCTTCAATAGATAATGAAAGAACAACCATAGTAATAGAAACTCTTTCAAAAACGGAAATATTAGTACGGCAAATTGCAGGAGCATTGGCGAAAAGAATCGTTTGGTATGTAGAAAAAGGGAGACCTGTAGTACAAGGAGAAGAATTTGGTTTTATCAAGTTTGGCTCCCGTGTAGATTTATTTTTACCGCTGAACACCGAAATAAATGTAAAAATAGGCGATAAAGTAAAAGGAGGAAAAACTATTATCGGTCGGTTCTAAACGGAATAGCCCCTCTCACTAAAACCGGAGAATAAAACATCGCATGAGTTTTAGACTGTTTATTTTATCCATTTCAGGTGTTTTTGCATTTTCGGCAGGGATGATAAGTTTCTTTTATGAATCGTCTTGGCTTATTCCCGTTCTAATCTTTCTCTTTACCTTTATTTTATCTTTCCTTATCTTAAATGCGGTTTTCGAACGGTTTATCTACAGGCGCATCAGCTCGATTTATAAGCTTATTCACAATCTAAAACTCGGAAAAGAATTAAAAGACGCATTGGGTGATCAAGTGTATGAAGACCCGATAGCTGACGCTGAGAAGCAAGTACGGGATTGGGCTTCGGAAAAACACTTAGAAATAAAAAAGCTAAAAGAAATGGAACGGTTCCGAAAAGAATTCCTATCCAATATAACCCATGAGTTTCAAACTCCTCTTTTCGCTATCCAAGGGTATATTGAAGCTTTACAAGAAGGGCTTTTAGAAGAAGATGAAGAATTAGCTAAAAAATTCCTTGACAAGGCGGCTAATAATCTGGATCGCCTTACTTATCTCATCAAAGACTTAAACAGTATTTACCGCTTGGAAAGCGGTAAAACGATCTTGAATAAAGAAAAGTTCGATATAATCAAACTTATTCAAGAAACCATACATTACATGGAAGATAATGCGAAGCAAAAAAACATTTCACTCCTTTTACGGACAAAGCCAAAAAGCACCACTTTTGTGAAGGCCGACAAAAACAAGGTTCAGCAAGTTCTGATCAACCTAATAGACAATTCCATCAAATATGGAAAAAAGGGAGGGACAACAAAATTGTATGTCTTTCCGCTCATCGAACAGATCCTCATAGAAGTAACTGATGACGGCCACGGAATCGAAGAGACACATTTAGCTCGTATTTTTGAACGGCTATACAGAGTTGAACACAGCCGGGCACGAAAAGTTGCCGGATCGGGATTGGGTTTGTCCATCGCCAAGCATATCGTCGAAGCTCACCAACAGAACGTCCATGCACGCAGTACTATAGGCATTGGTACCACCATAAGCTTTACTTTGGAAAAAGTATAAACTTGACTTCAGTTGTAAAACTTAACATTAACTTAATATTGGAATAATATATTTGTCCCAAAATAGATAAATAACAAAATGGGACTAAACTCTCTCTTCTCTTATTTTATCCCTAAGGATAAAAAGTTTTTTCCGCTTTTTGAACAAGCAGGAGAAAATTTAATTGAAATGGCTAACCTTTTAGATAGATTGGTAAACTCCGCCGATCCCGAAGAAAAATCCGAATTAACGAAAATAATAAATGATTTGGAGCAAAAAGGAGATTCACTAACTCATAAAATTCATTTGGAACTAGGAAAAAACTTCATAACACCATTTGATAGAGAGGATATTCACGCCTTAGCCAATTCTTTAGATGACGTAGCCGATTATATATATGGTGCTGCAAAAAAAATACATCTCTACAAATTGTATTCTACAACCGAAGCCATGCGTGAAATCACCACTTTAATAGTAGAGTCCTGCGAACAGGTTCATATAGTTTTATTAGAGTTAAAAACATTAAAAAATGTTCGGAAGATAGCAGAAGCAAATATTCGTATCAATAGTGCTGAAAACAAAGCTGATGATATTTATAATAATGCAGTAGCTAAACTTTTCGAACATGAAAAAGATGCTATAAACCTCATTAAATACAAAGAAGTCTTATCTGCTATGGAAACAGCTACCGACCGCTGTGAAGATGTCTCCGATGTGTTTGAAAGTATTTTGGTGAAAAACGCATAAACAAAAAACTACATGGATCTTTCTGTATTGCTCATCGTCGTTATTGCTTTAGCTATTGCGTTTGATTATATCAATGGCTTTCATGATGCTGCTAACTCCATAGCCACCGTAGTATCCACCAAGGCTTTATCCCCATTTATGGCAGTTTTGTGGGCAGCGATATTTAATTTTGCCGCTTATTTTTATTTTACTGATCATAAGGTAGCTCAAACGGTTGCCGAAACCGTAATAGAAGAATATATTACCTTAGAAGTTATTTTTTCCGGATTAGTTGCCGCCATTTTATGGAATTTATTCACCTGGTATTATGGTATACCTTCCAGCTCTTCGCATACTTTGATAGGAGGTCTTGCCGGAGCAGGCATGGCTTATGCCACTGTAATGGGCACAAACCCTATAAAAGCAATCAGCTTAAGTTCAACATTGAAGATAATTCCTTTTATATTTTTCGCACCTATAATCGGCATGATCATCTCTATCGCCATTACCCTTATTATTAAAAATATAGCGCGCAATAGCCGGCCTGCCAAAGCTGATCGGGTATTCAAAACCATACAATTATTTTCATCCGCTCTCTTAAGTTTTGCCCATGGAGGCAATGATGCACAAAAAGTAATGGGCATTATATTCATCGCCATGGTGGCCGGCGGCAAACTGTCGGCCACAGATCCTATGCCCGAATGGATACCTTTAACGTGTTATTCTGCTATTGCATTAGGAACGATGAGCGGGGGCTGGCGCATCATTAAAACTATGGGCAGTAAAATTACAAAAGTCAATCCTTTAGAAGGAGTAAGCGCAGAAGCGGCGAGTGCAGTCACTTTGGGCCTGACCGAACATTTCGGTATTCCAGTATCCACCACACACACTATTACAGGCTCTATTATAGGCGTGGGGGTAGTGAAACGGGTATCAGCTGTCCGTTGGGGGGTGACGATCAGCCTTTTATGGGCATGGATCCTAACGGTGCCTTTGAGCGCTATCCTCGGCGGAATCGCCTTATATACTATACATTATCTATTTTAGCGGAAATGAACCACAAATTTTAATGGGTTTTAATAAAAATTATCACATAAATACATTTATAATTTGTTTGTTATACAATAAAACAGTAGTTTTACCCACTAAAATTGTTGAAGAAGAAAATTCGAAGGCTATGACAGGTTTTATTTTTTGGCATTGTTATTGCTCGATATTCTTTAAAATGTTTTAAAATTGAAAAACAATTAAAAATTTAATAACCTTAAAAAAAAGAGTATGAACTATTCTACAATTAAAAAAACAGCTATCGCAGCTTCTTTAGTAGCCGCTATCGGTGTTGCTGATGTTGCTGAAGCTCAAACTCCGTCTGTATTTGGTGGTAGATCCCAATACAGAACCTGGTCCATCGGACTACAAGGAGGGATTACTACTCCAAACACGGTTTTAGGAGGTTCAAATCCATTCGGTCAAAAAGTGGGTTACTTCCAAAACAAAGTTGGTGAGTATTATGGATTGACTATTCGCAAGCAATTTTCTCACTCATTTGGGTTAGAGTTGGAAGGTAATCGCGGTAAAATCAAAACGTATAACCACGATGTATCGGGTCCTGCTATTGAAAACTCTCACGGCGCTACATCTTCACAAGTTGATGTGAATTGGGCAGCCAGTTTAAATGGAGTTTTCCAATTAGGAACAATCGACTTCTTGAGAAGAGAAAACGCAGTTAACTTCTATGCTAAAGTAGGTATGGGAGTATTAGCCAGCAACCCGGTTCAGTTTGCAAACAACGATTTCAGCGGAGAAGAAGTATACAACCACAAAGGTGAGTGGGGTGAAGAAATCTTCGGTGATCGCGAACCCACAGGAGACAAAGACTACAAATTGACGGGATATATCCCAGTAGGTGTAGGTGCTAAATTTAAACTATCTGAAGTGGTTGCCTTAAACTTAGGTTACACCATGAACTTTACGGATGACAACTTACTTTACGGTCCTGCAAGAACTGATTACAAAGGTAAGTTCTCTAATGTTTACGGTGGTTTAGAGTTTACTTTAGGTTCAAGAGACAAAGAAAACTTAACTTTTGCAAACCCAGTTTCTACATTGTATGATGAGTTGAAAGACCCAACAATGTCTAATGAAATTGAAGCACTTAAACAAAGAGTATCTGCTTTAGAAGGTACTGTTGAAGAGTTAAGTAAAGACTCTGACGGAGACGGTGTACCAGATAAATTTGACAAATGTCCTGATACTCCAGCTGGAACTGTAGTTGACGGAGCAGGATGTCCTATTGAATTCCCTGAGCCTGTAGTTCAAGAAGCTACTGAAGGTACTTACTACAACAACATTCAGTTTGACTTCGACAGCTCAGTGTTGAAAACAGAATCTTACTCAACTTTAGATAAATTAGCTAAAGATTTGCGTGACAACGATGCATCTGTTCAATTAGATGGATATGCATCTTCAGAAGGTACTGAAGAGTACAACTTGACTCTTTCAAAAGACCGTGCTGACGCAGTTAAACAATACTTAGTAAATGCTGGTGTATCTGCATCAAGCATCAGTGCAGAAGGTTATGGTATCGCTAACCCTGTGGCTACTAATGACACAGAAGAAGGACGTATCCAAAACCGTCGCGTTGAAATCAAAAGATAATTAAGTAATAACATCTTAATTAATTTAAGGGGTCGATAAAAATCGACCCCTTATTTTTTTATAATTACATTTGTAAACATGTGGATAATATTTTATCCCTAAATACATAATAATTGAATACCTTCGCTTTATAGGTAACACGTAATAATAGGACATTGTGATGAGAGAAGATTTTGAGTTTAGACATCCGGAAGACTCCAATCATTCGGTTAACCGATATGAAGAGATGTTAAAGAATAATGATCTATATTTTTTTGATAGCGACGCTTTTGAAAAAATAATTGACTTCTATATCGGGAAAAACGAGACAAACAAAGCATTGCGTGTAATCGAATACGCCTTGGAGCAACATGCCTATGAAGGATCGTTTCTTCTTATGAAAGCGGAACTCCTACTTAGCAAGAAGCAATATAAAGCAGCACTTGATAGTTTGGACAAAGCTGAAATATTAGAGCCTTCCGAGCCGGAAATATATTTGCTTCGTGCAACAGTATATGCCCTTATGGGCGAGCATGTTTTGTTTGAAAAAATATTTCAACAAATAAATGAAGAAGGAGAAACAAGCGATGAGACTTATTATCGTTTTGCCAATATCTGCCAAATGCAGGGGGATTTTGAAAAGGCAATCCCTTTCTTCGAAAAAGCAATCGAGCTCAATGAAAACAATGCTGAGGCCATCTATGAATTAGCTTATTCATATGATTTCCTGGAAGAATATAACAAAAGTATAGAGTGTTATAAGCGTTACATAAATTTGGATCCTTACTCGCAAACGGGATGGTACAGCTTGGGCAATGCTTACCATAGATTAGAAAAATATGAGCAAGCCGTTGATGCCTACGAATATGCTATCCTCATTGACGAAAGTTTTTCATCCGCTTATTTTAATAAAGGAAATACTTTAGTCAAATTAGAAAAGTATAAGGAAGCTATTCAAGCTTATAAGCTGTGTATAGAATATGAAGCGCCAAATCCGGAAGCGTATTGCGCCATTGGAGAATGCTATGAGAAATTTGATAATTTAAAAAAAGCCCGCGATTATTATAAAAAAGCAGTAAAGTTAGACCCCAAGATGTCCGATGCCTGGTATGGAATAGGCGCTACATTGGACTATGAACAGCGGTATTTCGAAGCGCTGCATTATTTCAAAAAAGCATTAGACATCGAGCCAGACAACCCTGAATATTGGTTCGCAATAGCAGATATGCAATTTCATTTGAATAATTATGAAGAGTCTGAAAATGCATACAAAAAAGTTGTCAGCCTGGCTCCGGAAGATTACACAGCGTGGATGGATTACTCCTCTTTTTTTTATGACTTGAATGATATTGACAAAGCCATTGAAATATTAGAAGAAAGTATAATACAAATTCCGGATCAAGCCGAATTGCTTTATCGTATGGTTGCTTATCAATTTGCTAAAGGGAACTATAATAATGCAGTAAATTACCTGGAATTAGCTTTATTCCACGATCCTAAAAAACACTCTATTATTTTCGATTATCTGCCTATATTAAAAGATAATGAAATGATTATTAATATTATCAAAAAATATATTGATTAATGAAACAGTTAGGGCTGATAGGACATCCACTGACACATTCTTTTTCAAAAAAATATTACGATAAAAAGTTTGAGAAAGAAGGGATAAACGGCTACCTATATAAGTTATTTGACTTAGAGACTATAGAAGAATTTTCTGAACTTCTTAAAAACAAAAGCCTTATAGGAGTGAATGTCACCATTCCTTATAAAAAAGAAGTAATCCCTTTTTTGGATAAAATAGACGAAGAAGCAAACAGTATACAGGCCGTAAATTGTATCCGTATAGAAAGAAAAGCAGGAACGCCTTATCTAACAGGTTTTAATACAGATATTATCGGTTTTAAAAACTCCCTTACGCCTCTTTTAAAGCCCGTACATGCTTCTGCTCTTATTTTAGGTAATGGAGGCGCCGCACAAGCCGTAAAAAAAGCGCTGAGTGATTTAAATATTCATTTTAATATTATAAGCAGAAACCCTAAAAGTTCAGGCCAATTTGCATACCACGAAATAGACAAAAAAATGATGCAAGATAATCTACTGGTCATTAACTGTAGCCCGTTAGGTACTTTCCCCGAAATCGAAAAAATGCCGGATATTCCTTATCAATATATCACAAAGGATCATTTATTTTATGATCTTATTTATAATCCGGAAGAAACAAAATTTTTGGAAGCCGCTCGGAAAGCCGGTGCTTTGACAAAAAACGGATATGAAATGTTGGTTTTACAAGCTGAAGAAAACTGGAAAATCTGGAATGATAAATAAAACTATATATGTTTTATACTTCATAATTGCGCTTATTTTAATTTCTTGTCAAAATGAGTCATATGGCCCCAAACCCCGGGGATATCACCGGATCGAATTTCCGCAGAAATCATATCATCGAATCGATAATGGATGCCCTTTTGTTTTCGAAATACCGGATTATTCAAAATTAATAAATGACAGTTCTGAAAATACCCAACCTTGCTGGAAAAATTTAGATTTTTCAAAATTTAACGCAAGGCTTCATTTAAGCTATTTTCAAATAGATAATAAAAATATAACTTTACATCAGTTAACTCAAGATGCATGGAGCTTCGCATTTAAACACACATCCAAAGCTACCGCTATTGATCAGAGTGTTATCCATAACCCTGTAAAGAACATATATGGTATAGAATATAAAATCCGGGGGAACACCGCGTCGAATATACAGTTTTACCTTACGGACAGCGTAGAGCATTACATCCGGGGAGCATTGTATTTTAATGAAAAGCCTAATTTGGATTCTATCCAACCTGTTTTAAAATATATCAGTGATGACTTAGATCATCTTATTAACACGTTCGCTTGGAAATAATTTCCTACATTTGAATTATGCTTAAAGTTCATTCATTTACATTTAATCCTTACCAGGAAAACACTTATCTTATTTCGGATGAGGAAAACAATTGTCTGATAATAGATCCGGGCATGTATAATTATAAGGAAGAAGACACATTCCGCGAATATATTTCAGAACATAACTTAAAGCCCATCCAATTACTCAACACACATTGCCATATAGATCATGTGTTAGGCAATCATTTTATATACGAGGAATACGGTCTTATTTCTAGTTTCCACGAAGGAGAAATAAGCACCTTCGTATCGGTCACAGCGTATGCACCCCAGATGGGAATTCCTTATACGCAAGCACCTATCGCAAAAAAATTTCTCAAAGACACAGATACCCTCCGGCTGGGCAAGCATGAATTGCAGATCATATATGCTCCAGGGCATTCGCCAGCTCATCTCTGCTTTTATTCGCCGGATTACGGCTTCTTAATCGGGGGAGATGTTTTGTTTAAAAATAGTATAGGGAGAACAGATCTCCCTGGTGGAAATCATGAGCAACTCCTTAAAAATATAAAGGAAAAAATATATACCCTACCGGATGAAACCCTTGTGTATCCCGGTCATGGCCCCACTACAACCATTGGCAGTGAAAAGAAAAGCAATCCTTTTGTGACTGCCTAAATATAAATACGGCATCCATGAAATTAGCTCTATTTTTTGCAAGGCGATATTTATTCTCTAAAAAATCTGTCAACGCAATTAACATCATTTCCTTAATCAGTGTTGTCGGGGTAGTGGTGAGCAGCGCAGCTTTGGTCATCGTGCTCTCTTTTTACAATGGAATGGAAGAGTTTATCCTTTCTATGAATAGTAGGTTTGCCCCCGAACTGCGAATAGAGCCCGCCAAAGGTAAATTATTTTCGCCTGATGACAAGCGGCTGAATGAAATCAGAGACAACGATTCCGTCTTAAGTTTTACAGAAGTACTGGAAGACAAAACACTCAGCGAATACAATGGGCAACAATATATTGTGCTTTTAAAAGGAATGCACGTCACAGAGCAAAATATAAATATATATAACGAAATGCTCTATAGCGGACAATTTGAAGACTTGATGGACTCTATTCCTTATGCCGTTATAGGTGCGCAAGTGCAGGCGCATCTACAAGTAAATTATCAAAACCCTCAAAGCCGCATCAAACTCTTTTCCCCACGGAAAACGACACAAGGCCATAGCATTAATCCAATGGATAATATAAACGTGCGATATATACAGGCGGTAGGTGCTATGGATTACGAAGATGGGTTTGATGATCTGATCATTACGCCTATTGATTTTGCTAAAGATTTATTAAGCGAATATGAAAAAATATCTGCCGTTGAAATTTACCTTCAAAACCCCGAACATGTAAACAAATTTCAAAAATATCTGCAAGATAAGTTGCAAGAAGATTTTATTATCAAAAACAGAGAACAGCAAAACCCTATTCTTTATAAAACGGTGAAGTCTGAAAAATGGATTGTCTTTTTTATTTTAACTTTAATCGGGGTAATTGCCATTTTCAACATAATAGGCTCCATCACAATGCTTGTGTTGGATAAAAGAGAAGATATGCAAGTACTATCGAGCTTAGGCGCACATCAATCTTTTATTCAGCAGATATTCTTTTTTGAAGGAATGATTATATCCTTTGCAGGAAGTTTAGTAGGGATTTTATTGGGATATACTTTTGCCAAGATGCAGGAAATTTATGGTTTTGTTCGGACTAACGATCTTGAAAATTCACTTTTGGATATTTATCCGGTAGATATACGGTCTTCAGATCTTTTTCTTGTATTTGTTACCGTATTAATTGTATCTACAGCCGTTTCTTATATATCTTCCAAATTAAGCTTAAAGGGTTTGGAGAATAACCATTTAAAGATTTAATACTTCAATTTGTTTCTGCTGAAATCTCCTTTCCTTATAGAGTTGATCAAACTTCCCCAAGCGAAGGGACTAAATAAGGGATTAGCAAAATTCTGATTAATAGCTTTATTAGACTGCTGAATATGTCTCTGGGATATATTGAAGTTGTGGATCTCTTCTGCACTTCGGGGGAGTACTCTTGACAGAGACGCCAATGCTTCGGGCGACAAATTCTTTCTCGCTGTAGCAATATCATCATCGCTCAAACTCAAAGCCATAAAGGCCAGGTTGAACTCTTCTATACTCGCCCAGGGATAGGGGGTCACTGCCGGCAACTCTTTTACAAGGCTGGGCATTTTTATACTCGTCGAATATTTATCCCCTTTTATATCAGGAATAACAAATTCTACCGGTTCATATCCTACAGAAGAAAAGCGGATAGTATCTCCCGGCTGAGCCACAAATGAAAAATACCCTTCATAACTCGCCGCAAAAGTCCGATCATCTTGGTTTTTATTGGTTATGGTAGCATACGGTACCGGCAATTCAGATCCGGTAGCACTAATAATACCGCTAAATTGAAGGAGCTTCTTCTCTTGAGCAAAAGCACAATTCACCATACTCAAAAACAAAAAAGCTATTAAACACGTATTTAATATTTTCTTCATCTATGATCACAAAATTACAAAAATAATCCTGCAAGTACAGCGGATAGATGCATTTGTAAGGAGAATGTTAAATTATAAAATATCGGGCTTAAAAATATTAATCGCTTCCACCGCAGATATTTCCGGTACAGCTTTTTTTATCGCTTGTTCCAAACCTGCTTTGAAAGTCATTATACTCATCTCACAGCTTGCGCATGCTCCTAACAAACGCAATCTCACAATATTGTCAGGCGTTATCTCCTCAATCCTTACATCACCTCCATCTGTTTGCAAGTAAGGCCTCATCGTCTCCAATGCTTGCTCAACTCTCTCAACTAAGGTCATAAACTTTACTATATAATTATTTAAAAAGTAAATATAGCCAATTTTTTATTTTTAAATCACTTTCCTGCTCGATAAACACATTGGAATGACAATTTTATGGCTATATTACCTTATTATATTGTTAAAGCATGTTAAATATATAACTATCAAAAATTCATCCATTTTTTTTCGGTAAACTTGTTCGTTATTAAATAATTGACTATTAATAATAAATCATTTATCTTTGTAAAATGTTTACAAGTATGCGCAGATATATTCTTCCTGTTTTCTTGCTTTTATTGATTAGCGTCAGCAGTTGTAAAAGTAAATTTGAAAAGCTTAGAGCCAGCAATAACTTAGCAAAAAAGTATGAAGAGGCTGTAAAGCTATATGAAAATGAGAAATACTCTAAAGCATTGGTGCTCTTCGAAGATCTCATGCAAAAATACAGAGGAAGGTCTGAAGCTGAAGATTTGTATTACTTCAATGCTTACACCCACTACCGTTTAAAAGACTATATTTCCGCAAGGTATCATTTCAAGCAATTTGCCACTACTTTTCCGAATAGTGTAAGGGCAGAAGAAGCAAGGTTTATGTCGGCTTATTCTTATTATCTAGATTCGCCGAGGTCAAATTTAGATCAGGAAAACACACGAAAAGCGATAGATGAGATGCAGTTATTTGTAAACATCTACCCTAATTCAGAAAGAGCAGAAGAAGCTGGAGAATTGATCCAAAAATTGCGCGACAAATTAGAGAAAAAGGCTTTTGATAATGCAAAACTCTATTATAATATGGGTTTTAGCGATGATTATAGGGCTTCGGTAATCGCGTTGGAAAATATGCTCCAAGACTATCCGGACACAAGATATGCCGAAGAAGCAGAATATTTAATTATAAAATCCCAATATCTTTTCGCAGACAATAGCTATGTACATAGACAGGAAAACCGCTTTAACGAAGCTTTGGATTACTTTGATGTTTTTGTAGAGAAATACCCGGAAAGTAAATATTTAAAAGAACTCACAGAGATCCGGGAGAAGTCTGAAAAGAAAATTGCTTTAGCTGTCCGGGACATGAAAGAAATCGAAAGACAGCAAAAAGAAAGAGATCGTGATTTGGGGATTACAACGGTTACAGAAGCAGAGGCCGAAGAAGCAGAAAATTTTTAATTCGATAATAAGAAACTATATATACAAGAAAGTAACATGAGTAAAAAAACAAAGGACGTCGAGCAATCTAAACCCATCTCAAACTTGGCTATCACCAGAGATTTGAGAGTATTAGATGCAAAAACAGGAAATCTATACGAGTCTATCGTGATTATCAGCAAAAGAGCGAATCAGATATCTATTGATACGAAAGAGGAATTAACAGCAAAATTAGCAGAATTTGCGAGCACTACCGATAATCTGGAAGAGGTTTTTGAAAATAGAGAACAAATCGAAATTTCGAAATTTTATGAAGGTCAACCTAAACCTCATTTAGTAGCAGTCGACGAATTTATAAACGACAAAGTGTATTTCAGAAATCCGGCTACTGAAGAGGAAGAAGAAGCTTAATAATGGCTCTAGAAGGGAAAAAGATTGTACTAGGCATTTGTGGAAGCATATCGGCTTACAAAGCCGCAGAGCTGACCCGCTTATTTATAAAAAAAAATGCTGAAGTACAGATAATAATGACTGAAGAGGCGAAAGCATTTATTTCGCCTCTTACGCTTTCTACCCTTTCTAAGCGTCCTGTACTATCTCACTATTATGATAAAGAAAGTGGCGAATGGAATAACCATGTAAAAATAGCCGCGTGGGCGGATGTTTTATTGATCGCTCCCATCACCGCTCATACTCTCGGAAAATTAGCACATGGTCTTTGCGATACTTTGTTGGAAGCTGTATATCTATCTTGCACGTGCCCAGTTGTATTATCTCCCGCAATGGATTTAGATATGTGGAAGCACGCTGCGACACAACAAAATATTCAAAAATTAAACCATTATGGAAATTTTGTTATTCCACCGGACAGAGGCGAACTCGCCAGCGGATTGTCTGGAGAAGGAAGATTGCCAGAGCCTGAAAAAATCCGTGATTTTATAAAAAACATCTTTTTGAAAACAGCTTCTTTCAAAGGAAAAAAGGTATTGGTCACAGCAGGCCCTACTTACGAACCTCTGGATCCTGTCCGCTTTATCGGAAATCATTCCAGCGGAAAAATGGGTTATGCCATCGCCAAAAATTTACAAAAGAGAGGCGCTGACGTTACCCTTATTAGCGGGCCCACTTCTCTCAACCCCATAGACACTGTGGAGACCCTATCAGTAACTACCGCTGAAGAAATGTATAAGGCTGTAGAAAAAAGATTTACAAAAGCTGATATAACGATAATGAGTGCGGCTGTAGCAGACTACACGCCCAAAGTCAATGCTGACCATAAAATAAAAAAGGAAGAAGCATCACTCTCTTTAGAATTGGTGAAAACAAAAGATATACTCGCTGAAATGGGAAAGCGGAAAAAGAAAAACCAGCTCTTAATAGGCTTTGCATTAGAAACTCAAAATGCCATAGAAAATGCAAAAGCTAAATTAAAAAGAAAAAATCTGGATCTTATCGTACTCAATACGTTGGAAGATGAAGGTGCCGGATTTGGATATGATACCAACCAGGTTACTATCTTAGACAAAGAGGGGGAAATCCAAAATTTCCCTATAAAAAGCAAAGATGATGTGGCAAATGACTTGCTTGATATCCTCGAAAAAAGACTATAAACACGCTGCAAACTTATTTTCCGAGAAATAATAAATAGTAGCCCCGCCAAGAATCGAACTTGGATCTAAAGTTTAGGAAACTTCTATTCTATCCGTTGAACTACGGGGCCGGATAAAGCATACAAATATTTCAAAAAAACTGAACATAACCAAAAATAATCGGGTTTTCCTTCCGAAGGAAAGATGTTTCCAAAGCCCCCTTTCTTATAAGGATATTTCTCTTTTTTAAAAAACAGAACAACGCTGCCTATCTTCTATATAATTTATAATTATCGTTGTTAATAACAATTATAATTTTTGTCTATACTCTATTGACATTTACAATATAAATCTGAGCTTTATTAAGCTTATATTTGTGCTACACAAACAAAGAAAAAAATAAATATTATGAGTTTTACAGGTAAAAAATTTCCAAACATTTACGTAGATGCGATGGATTACTTAGGCGACGACCTTTCCATCAATATTTTTGAAAAAGCGAAAAAAGAAAATAAAAAAGTTCTTTTATTTTGGTATCCAAAAGACTTCACTTTTGTATGTCCAACTGAATTACACGCTTTTCAAGAGGCTTTACCAGAGTTTGAAAAAAGAAATACTATTATCATTGGCGCTTCTTGTGATACCAATGAGGTACACTTTGCTTGGTTAAGCACTTCAAAAGATGATGGTGGAATCGAAGGAGTTACCTATCCCATTCTATCGGACACGAATAGAAACCTATCTAGTATTTTAGGTATTTTAGATATTAGAGAAAAGGAAAATGAGGAATACGGCACTGTTGTAGAAGGTTCTGCAGTTACTTACCGTGCTACTTACCTCATTGATGAAGAAGGAAAAGTATTCCATGAGTCAGTAAATGACATGCCTTTGGGTAGAAACGTAAAAGAATTTATGCGTTTAATTGATGCATATACGCACACTCAACAGCATGGGGAAGTATGTCCAGCGAACTGGGAAGATGGTAAAGAAGCTATGGACGCCACAAGAAAAGGTGTTGCTTCTTATCTGTCGAAAAATTAAGGCATCACCCTATTATCTGAGAAGCTGTCTTCAGTCTTGATGATAGCTTCTCCATTAAAAAAATAAAATAAAAAAGGAGACAATATGTTTTTAGAATTAGACCAAGACAATTTGCAGAGCATAATCGAAAAAAATGACAAAGTCATCGTGCAATATGCTGCCGGCTGGTGCGGTAACTGTCGTATTATTAAGCCGAAATTCAAAAAATTAGCCGGCGAAAGTGAAGGTATTACCTTTGTAATAGCTGATGCAGAAAAATATCCTGAATCCAGAAAGCTGGCAAATGTAAATAATCTACCCACTTTTGCAGGATTTAAAAGTGGAGAAATCGTTAATCAGGTACAAACAAACAAAATAGACGGCGTAAAAAACTTACTAAATGAGATTACCAGTAATTAAGCATGTTCTTGAGTTTATCGAACAGAATGATGAAGACTTTGTTTTCGAAACCATAGAAACATTAGAACACCTAACAGAGTCATCCGCGATAAAAGATGATGAGTTAGATGTTATCGGTGAACTATTATCCAATTTTTATGGAGCTACCGAAGTCTATAAAGAAATAAAAGAAGGGAAAACTCAAAAAGACGCTTTAAACGAATTTATGAAAAGGGTGATGGGATCTATAGACTCTTAGTCCCTTATCATAGTCAAGCATCCTATCACAAAGGGAGAGTATCAATTGTGAATAACTTTTACATTGTGGATAAACTCCCTCAACAAACACCTGTATATCTTCAAAAGGAACCCTTAACTTTATGGCATAAAAGGGTTTTTGAATGCTTAAAGCTGTGATTAATAATCATCAAAACTACAGAAACCATAATTGCCATGCAGTTTTAAGACAATAAATAATTTTTAATTGTTAATAATAGGAGGATTTTTACATTAATTTCCTCCTATTATTTTTTATATAGGATGCCTTCCCTTGTAATCAAATGTCATTTCAAACTTTTCTAATAGAATACTTTCCCTATTCAGATTTGTCAAGCGGATAAAATCAGATCCTTCTTTTTCTCCCGTCCATTCTTTACCATTTGAACTGTACTGAACATACAGTTTTTCATTTTCGGGAACAGTTTCAACCTAAATTTCCCTGATTTTTGATTCGGAATTTACTTTCATCCCTAAGGAGCCACCAGGGGCAAACGGAATTACTTCCAAAACCTTAGACAGCTTCAATACCTGTGATAGTTTATTACCCATACATTATTAAGGCTGCTCATCAAAAAAGCCACTAATACTATGATCAGCGGCTTTTTTG
>JAJYRG010000037.1 GCA_021794195.1 Bacteroidota bacterium | reverse complement strand
AAATGTATAAATGTTCGGGAACGCCAGTGGATTGTGTAAAACTGGCTGTCAACAAAATTTTTGGCGGCAAAAAACCAGACATATGTGTATCAGGTGTTAACCACGGTCTAAATAATTCAATAAATGTACTGTATTCGGGCACCATGTCAGCGGCAGTAGAAGGAGCCTTGGAAGGAATTCCTTCCATAGGTTTTTCATTAGATGATTTTTCATATGACGCTGATTTTGATCCTTGCCGCTCTTATGTTAGAAGTATAAGCCAACAGGTATTGCAACATGGCTTACCAGCAAACACATTATTGAACGTCAATTTCCCTCAAGGGAATCGGCTAAAAGGGGTGAAAATATGTAGGCAAGCGACGGCTAAATGGCAAGAAGTGTTTGACGAAAGAGTGGATCCGAGAGACAGAGAATACTATTGGATGGTAGGGCGCTTTCAACTGGAAGATCGCGGAGAAGACACAGATTCTTACGCGTTGAATAATGGATACGTTTCTATAGTCCCTACTCAATTTGATATGACGGCGCATCATGCTATCCCAACATTGAACGCCTGGAGTTTTGATATTAAATAACATGGAAATAAGAAACAACTTTTGGGTAGGATGTGCTTTGGGGCTTCTTTTCCCGGCAGTAGGTTTTATTATTATTTATGCTCCTACTTTACAGCTCTTTTCTGAACAAAAGCAAATGGCTTTTTTCTTTCTTGTCATCGCCATTAATTTAGGTATAATGCGATACACATATAAGAAAAAGAAAGATAAGTTTAGCAGAGGAGTTTTGTTAAGCACCGGGCTGGCCTTTTTTTACTTTGTTTTTATCAATAAGCACTTATTATCTTTTTAAGACCTGTCTATTTAACTGGCTTTTTTTATCAAAAATGTAAAAAAAACAGATGCAAACTCTAAGATATCATATCTAATAACTAAATTTGCGGATTGGCGACATTATGTCACAATTATAAAATTGGATTTATTTTTGTGTGAACACAGACAAAGATATAGTAGAAGAATAGAAAGAAAAAATATGTTAAAGTTTCTGGGAAAATTATTTGGAAGTAAGTCGGAGAGAGATATAAAAAGCGTACAGCCTTTTGTCACGCAAATTAAAGAAGAATATGAAAAACTTCCAAATCTGACGAATGATGAGTTAAGGGCTAAAACCACTGAATTTAAAAAGAGGATAGCTGATTATTTATCTGATATAGACACGGAAATCAACGGGTTAAAAAAAGAAGCGGAAACAGAAGGGATAGATATTTTCGAAAAAACAGAACTTTACGAAAAGGTAGATAGCTTAACCAAAGATAGAGATGAAAAGTTAGAGAAAATTCTATTAGAACTCTTACCTGAAGCTTTTGCAGTGATTAAAGAAACGGCAAGGCGTTTTGCAGAGAATAGTGAAATTGAAGTGACAGCAAATGATTTCGACAAAGAAATCTCTATGCTAAAGCCTAACCCGGAAATCGAAGGGGATAAGGCTATTTGGAAAAACTCATGGGATGCAGCCGGGACAACCGTTGTGTGGAATATGATTCACTATGATGTACAGTTGATAGGTGGGGTCGTATTACATCAAGGTAAAATCGCTGAAATGTCCACTGGTGAAGGTAAAACATTAGTGGCTACCCTTCCTATTTATTTAAATGCCTTGGCTGGACAAGGGGTGCATGTGGTTACTGTCAACGATTATCTAGCCAAACGTGACTCCGAATGGAATGGCCCTATTTTCGAGTTCCACGGAATGAGTGTAGATTGTATTGACAAACATCAACCTAACTCTCCCCAGCGTCGTAAAGCATATCAATCTGACGTCGTTTATGGAACGAACAATGAATTCGGTTTCGACTATTTACGGGACAACATGACACAAAGTCCTGAATCGATGGTACAAAAGAAACTTCATTTTGCCATCATTGACGAGGTGGACTCTGTATTAATTGACGAGGCCCGGACTCCTTTGATTATTTCAGGTCCCATTCCTATGGGGGATGATCACGAATTTTATCAATTAAAGCCCAGAATAGAAAAATTAGTCAACGCCCAAAAAGCATATGTCAATAAAGCTTTGAATCAAGCAAAAAAAGCCATAGCCGCCGGGGATACTGATCCTGAAAAAGGAGGATTAGCTCTTTTCCGCGCATACAGAGGGCTTCCCAAGAGCAAAGCTTTAATTAAATATTTGAGTGAAGGAAATAACCGACAGACCCTGCAAAAAATAGAGAATTACTATTTGCAGGAACAAAGCAGGCACATGCCAAAAGCAGACGAAGAGCTTTTCTTCGTTATCGATGAAAAAAACAATCAGGTAGAATTAACCGACAAGGGAGTAGAGCTCATTACGGCATCTGGAGAAGATCAAAATTTCTTTATTCTACCCGATGTAGGGTCGGAAATCGCTGAAATTGAAGACTCTGACCTTCCTCTTGAAGAAAAAGCTTCGAAAAAAGACGAATTGATGCGGGATTACTCTGTAAAAGCAGAACGTATCCACTCCATCAACCAACTCCTCAAAGCATATACCTTATTTGAGAAAGACGATGAATACATTGTAGATGACGGCAAAGTAAAAATTGTAGATGAACAAACCGGTAGGGTAATGGATGGAAGAAGGTATTCAGACGGTTTACATCAAGCTATAGAAGCTAAGGAAAATGTAAAAGTAGAAGATGCTACTCAGACCTACGCAACTATAACTTTGCAAAATTACTTCCGTATGTATCATAAACTGGCAGGTATGACGGGAACTGCTTCTACAGAGGCGGGAGAACTTTGGGAAATATATAAATTGGATGTGGTTGAAATTCCGACTAATCGTCCGATCCAAAGAGCGGACAAGCATGACTTAATCTATAGAACCGCCCGGGAGAAATACAACGCCGTCGCCCAAGAGATACAAAAACTTACTGAAGAAAACCGCCCGGTATTAGTAGGTACGACTTCGGTAGAAATATCAGAATTACTAAGCCGTATGCTCAAATTGCGAGGTGTCAAACATAACGTTTTGAACGCGAAATTGCATCAAAAAGAAGCAGATATCGTAGCGGAAGCAGGAAATCCAGGTACTGTAACCATTGCTACGAATATGGCTGGTAGAGGTACAGACATTAAGCTATCAAAAGAGGTTATTGATGCTGGAGGTTTGGCTATCATTGGTACAGAACGACACGAATCCCGGCGGGTGGACCGTCAGTTGAGAGGTCGGGCCGGACGTCAAGGTGATCCGGGGTCTTCTCAGTTTTTCGTCTCTTTAGAGGATAATCTCATGCGGCTGTTCGCTTCCGAAAAAATATCTAACATCATGGTAAAAATGGGTGTGGAAGAAGGGGAAGTAATGCAGCACAATATGCTCACTAAATCCATCGAAAGGGCACAACGGAAAGTAGAAGAAAACAACTTCGGCATCCGTAAAAGGCTTTTAGAATATGATGACGTAATGAACTCACAACGGACGGTGATTTACTCGAAAAGAAAAAACGCCTTATTCGGAGAACGTTTAGATGTAGATTTAAATGACACTATCTATGATGTCGTTGAAGACTTGGTCGCACAGCATAAAGAAAACAATTCTTACGAAGACTTTCAAGTCGATGTCATGCGTCTCTTCACTATACAGCCAAAAATATCAGAACAGGATTTTCTCGGAAATAACATCAATACGCTGACTGAAAATCTCTTTGATCAAGTCCATGATTTTTACATAAAGAAAGCAGAGCAAATAGCTGCTCAGACTTATCCTGTCTTACAGAATGTCATGGAGGAGCGCGGAAATGTTATAGAAAATGTCGTCGTCCCTTTCAACGATGGCAGCCGTGGCATACAAGTTGCTACAAATTTAAAAGCCGCCGTTGAATCTGAAGGAAAAGAAGTGTTCAAATCATTTGAAAAAGGAGTAGTCTTAGCACTCATTGATGAAGCTTGGAAAGAGCACCTGAGGGAAATGGATGATTTGAAACAATCGGTTCAGAACGTTGTCTATGAGCAAAAGGATCCTATTATTGTATATAAAATGGAAGCTTATGATCTTTTCAGGGAAATGCTCAACACGATGAATCGGGAAGTAGTAAGCTTTTTATTCAAAGGACATATCCCTGGGCAACAACAGGACGCAGATAAAATTCAGGAGGCTCCGAAAACACGTAAGCCTGAGCCGAAAGTACAGGCTAGAAAGGCAGCTATGGCATCTGCAACGGGGGCTAATGTGCCGGATGAAGAGTTCGACACGAGAGAGCGCACAGTTACCCAACCTATTCGTAAAGAGGTAAGAGTGGGTAGAAATGAACCTTGCCCTTGCGGATCGGGTTTGAAATATAAAAACTGTCACGGAAAAGCAGGTTAAAAATTAGTACATAGAATATGAATAAAATTGTTCCAACTTTTGTTCTTCTACTGGGATTGTGCTTGTGTGTACAAGCACAAAATACAGAGTACGTACAAGTACACAAAGATTCCGTCATCCAAATGCTCCAAGCATACAGAGCGGAAGAAGGCTTGGGCCCGGCGGCTTTGAATGCCAAGGAAGATAATTCTACCAAAAAGAATAAAAGTGAAGGAACGCGTGTGAAAGAAAGAGGTTTCCGCGTACAAATTTACTCGGGTTCAAGCCGTAGCGAAGCTTACGATGTACAGTCCCGTTTTAAAGCCCAATTTAAAGAATATGGATCTTATATAAACTATGAAGAACCTAACTATAGAGTTAAAGTGGGTGATTTTACAAGCCGCTCGCAAGCAAATCGTTTTCGAAATATCTTGAAAAATTATTATAACGATGTATTCGTTTTCACAGAAGATATTTGGGTATATCAATGATAGAATTTTCTCATATCCATCAGCTTATAAAGCAAAAAGCAGAACAATACTTTGATTATGCGGTAAAAACACGCCGGCATTTGCATCAACATCCCGAATTATCATTCGAAGAATACAAAACTGCCGAATTTATTCAGAAAGAATTAGATAAGATTAATATTCCATACAAAACCATGGGAAAAACAGGTGTTGTAGGAATATTAAAAGGAAATAAATCATCGGATAAAACCGTTGCTCTCCGCGCAGATATAGATGCTTTACCCATCCAAGAAATTAAAGGAAGATCTTATGGGTCTCAAAACCCGGGTGTAATGCATGCATGCGGGCACGATGCCCACACTGCTGCTCTATTGTCGGTAGCTCATATATTATCCGATTTAAAAGATGAATTTGGAGGCAGTATAAAGCTTATTTTCCAGCCTGCCGAAGAACGGGCTCCGGGAGGCGCTGCTCTATTGATAAAAGAAGGTGTGCTCAAAAACCCCGAACCCGAATCGGTGACTGGACAACATGTAATGCCTTCTTTGGAAGCCGGACAAGTAGGCTTCCGCTCCGGCAAGTATATGGCCTCTGCCGACGAATTATACATCACTATTCACGGTAAAGGAGGGCATGCGGCACAACCGCATCAAAACATTGATCCTATTGCCATAAGCGCACAAGTGATTGCCTCATTACAGCAAATTGTCAGCAGAATGGCAGATCCACGTACGCCTACAGTTTTGTCTTGGGGAAAAATATCCGGAAAGGGAGCAAGCAACGTCATACCTGATAAAGTAGAAATAGCCGGAACATTCCGAACCTTCAACGAAGAATGGAGAGAGGAAGCTCTTTCCCGTATAGAACGCATTGCTACATCCATTACAGAAAGCATGCATGGTCATTGTAATATAGCAATAAAAAGAGGCTATCCGGTGTTGACAAACGATGAAAAGCTAACGCAGAAAAACAAAAAATGGGCGGAAGAGTTTTTAGGTAAAGAGCAGGTAAAAGATTTAGATTTATGGACCGCTTCGGAAGATTTCGCTTATTATTCCCAAGTAAAACCTTCTTGTTTTTACAGGCTCGGCACTGGAAATCCATCTAAAAACATTACCTCGGCAGTACATACCGCTACATTTGATATTGATGAGAAATCTTTATTGACAGGAATAGGCCTGATGAGCTACATTACGCTTAAGCAATTAGGCTATTGAGAGAGCGACAAAGTGTTTTTAAGAACCATTCTACAAAGAATGACTATCATTGCAGGTACAAAACAGCTGTTCAGCGTACATTCGCTTGCCGAAAATATGGCCTGTCGCCTATAAGGAGATACTTTCAGAGAAACAGATTCGCCTTATGCTGAATGAAATAAATCTTGAACATGACTGCCCTGTAGCTTTTGTAAGTCTAAGAGAGAAAACAAAAAGGCTGCGAATGGAAAAGCTCTATATTCTTCCTAAATACCTGAGCTCGATTATTATTTTTTGCTCAGAACGCTTTGAAATTGTCAGATTCAACTGAGAGCGACGAAGGAATAGCGGACTATTACGAGGAGGTTTTAGGAAGAAGATGGCTGTTATCAAAGAGAAAAATAGGAAAGCAATTAATCTCCTTTGTAGAAAAACATGCGCAAGCCCGAGGATATACTGAAGTAGAGCTAAATGTCAATCGGCGGAATCCGGCTTATTATTTCTATTTAAAGAGCGGGTTTAAAGTACATCAGGAAATAAATATCCCTTACCACGCTTATGTGTTAGATGATTATATAATGCGAAAAACCATCTCTTTGCAAAACTGAAAGTTTGCTATTCATTCGGAAAGCTTCTTTTGAAATATTATCTTTGGAAAACACATAATACAGACTTATGAAAGAAATAACCGTACAGGAACTGCAAAAGATGATTGAAAATAAAGAGGATTTTCAATTAATCGATGTTAGAGAAGATTTTGAAAATGAGGTTTCAAACTTAGGAGGCTTCCATATTCCCTTAGGGGGCATTATGCTGGAAACTGAAAAAATAGCGAAAGACAAGCCCGTCATTATACACTGCCGCAGCGGCAAAAGAAGTGCACAAGCGATACAACAATTGGAAGAAAAGGGGTTTGACAATCTTGCTAATTTAAAAGGAGGTATTTTAGCCTGGCAAAAAGAGATCGATCCTTCTATAGAAGTCTATTAAGTTTCCGTAGTATCATCTATAAAACAACACCCATACAATGGCGAAAAAAATGATATGGAATGTCCTGTTGAATTTAGCTATTATACTGCTGATTCTTACTGGATATACCGCTTATACACATGGAAATGCCCTGGTTTTAGGACTCAGTATTGCGATTGGTGTCCTTGTCATATACTTGAAAGTTGTTCTCATGAAACATGTAAAAAGAGTTTATGGGGGCAAAAACAAAACTTCTGCAAAAAATAAAAAAAAACAGAAATAAGCTTTCTGTTAGTCAGCCAATACTTTTCCCGCATGAAGGTTATTGTTGTTTTTTAAGCGTACTTTTGTGTGAAGTATTAGATTTTCTATAATTATATTCTTCAAAAAATATTTTAGAATAATCAGTCTATTTATTCAACAACATGGGTGTTCAAAAAAAACATACGGGTACACATTCTTCCGAGACGGAAGCAAGGAAAGACAGCCATCTCGAACTTGCTTTAAATTCTCAAAATCAAAATATTGATAATCGATTTTATTACGAGCCTTTACTCGCAGCCCATCCGACAAAAACAGAAGATTGGCCTATAAAAATAGGAGAGAAAAGCCTGAGGTATCCTATATGGATTTCAAGTATGACGGGCGGTACCTCCAAAACAAACGAAATAAACAAACGATTAGCCCGTTCTGCTCATAAGTTTGGTTTGGGCATGGGAATAGGATCGGCTCGTATTGCCTTAGAACAACGTGAGAAAATACGAGATTTCGATTTACGTCCCATACTTGGCGAAGAAGCCCCATTTTATTTGAACTTCGGTATTGCACAGATCGAAAGTCGTATTCAAACAAATTCTTTAGAAGCTATCCAGTCTTTGACAGCTCGCCTTCAAGCAGACGGGGTAATCATCCATGTGAATCCTCTGCAAGAATGGATGCAGCCCGAAGGAGATTATATCTCGCGGACACCTATAACCACTATCAAAGATTTTTTAGAAAAATGTGACATTCCTCTTATTGTTAAAGAAGTAGGACAGGGATTTGGTTATCAAAGTATGAAAGAATTGCTTCAACTTCCTTTAGCAGCTATAGAATTTGCTGCTAATGGAGGAACAAACTTTGCTAAACTGGAACTTTTTCGCAATAAATCAAAGAGTGAGCACCTCATGCCTCTTGTATATATCGGTCATACTGCTGATGAAATGGTCGATTTAAGCAATTCATTAGCAAATGAATTAGGTAATAAAATAAAATGTCCCACAATCATTATCAGCGGAGGTATAAAAAACTTTTTGGATGGTTATTATTATATTAAAAAATCCAAAATAAACGCTTTATACGGTCAGGCTTCTGAATTTTTGAAACGTGCGAAACAATCTCAAAAAGCACTGGATGAATATATCCGATATCAGGTAGAAGGCTTACAACTAGCCCGTACATTTTTAACTTTAAAAACAAAGTGAGCATGAAGCTAAAACAAAGTTTAATTCATGGTTTCTCGAAAAAAACACGAGACGAAAAACTGGATTTCGTTGCAAATCTACATGCCGATAAAGAACATACATTATCTGTCTATAAGAGTTTTCATCATACAGATTCTAACACGCAAAACCTTCTGGAAGAATTTAGTGAAAATACAATCACTAATTTCCCCATGCCTTTCTCAATATGCCCTAACGTACTCATAAATGACAAAGTCTATTTAGTACCCATGGTCATCGAAGAAAGCTCAGTAGTGGCTGCTGCAGCAAAAGCTTCAAAATTATGGTTCACACGGGGTGGGTTTAAAACTGAAATTTTGGGCACAGAAAAAATAGGGCAAATTCATTTCCTTTGGACCGACGATAAAACAATTTTATACAACCGTTTTCCCGAATTAAAGAAACGAATGATAAAAGATTGTTTTGACATAACAGAAAATATGATAAAACGGGGAGGGGGAATTTTAGACATAGAATTAAAAGATTTGAGCGATGAAGAACCGGGGTTGATGCAATTCTACTGTACTTTTGAAACTGTAGATTCAATGGGAGCAAATTTCATCAACTCTTGTTTGGAACAGTTCGCCACTACTTTTGAAAATTGGCATAGCGCTCAAGAAGAACTTTCCGAAGAAGGCTTAGAAATTATCATGTGTATTTTGTCCAACTTGACACCAAACTGTAGGGTAAAATGTTATGTAGAGTGTACATATGAACAATTAGATAATATAGTACCCGGAATGAGCGGGAAAGACTTCGCTAGGCGTTTTAAGTTAGGTGTTCGGGTCGCAGAATTAGATCCTCATCGGGCAACAACCCACAATAAAGGCGTATTTAACGGAGTGGACGCTGTTGTATTAGCAACTGGAAATGATTTCCGGGCGGTCGAAGCTTGTGGACATGCATATGCCGCCTTATCAGGCGCTTATAAACCTTTAACACGGGTGGAAATGGACAACACTCACTTTCGGTTTATTCTGGAAATGCCTTTTGCTTTAGGAGTAGTAGGAGGGCTAACTAACCTCCATCCTTTAGTAAAACAAAGCTTAGAGCTTTTGGGACACCCTTCAGCGACAGAACTCATGAGCATTTCCGCAACAATAGGTTTAGCTAACAATTTTTCAGCCGTAAAATCTCTTGTTACTACCGGAATACAACAAGGACACATGAAAATGCATTTATTGAACATCCTAAAACAGCTGGAAGTCCCGAAGAAACGCCACAAAGAGATAGTTGAATATTTCAAAGATAAAATAGTGTCTGTATCTGCTGTACGCCAATTGGTAGAAAAGCGGAGTTTAGCAGAAACAAACAAAAACGAATAGCCCACTATGAATTTCGAAGCTTCAGGAAAACTTTTAATGTTTGGTGAATACTTTGTACTCAGGGGGGCAAAATGTTTTGCTATGCCTCTCTCTTACGGTCAAAAACTACAGATAACCTCTCTTAAAAAAGAAGAAACTGGTATAGAGTGGGAAGCTTATGGGCCAAATGCCTGTTGGCTAAAAATCCTTTTTACCAATACTTTAGAAATTCAGGAAGCTTCGGATAGAGAAATAGCACAGAAGGTCCAAAAGCTTTTAAAATATATAAAAAAAAAGAATCCCTCTCTTTATATAGAGAACCTTCATTTTTCTTTTGAGATCAATTTTGATCGTCAATTTGGATTTGGAACAAGCTCTACTTTTATTTCACTTTTAAGCCAATGGGCAAAAACAGATCCCTATGAACTTCTGGCGAATAGCTTTGGAGGCTCGGGATACGATATAGCTGCTGCAACTGCAGATAAGCCTTTTGTGTATTCAAAGGAAAAGAAAATACAAAATTTCTGTCCGCTTCCTGACAGCATTACCAATTATTTGTTATTCGTCTATCTAGGAAATAAACAAAAAACAGCAACTGAAATTAAAAAATTTGAAGATAAAAAAATCGATAAATCTCAAATTGAAAAAATAAACAATCTCGTTTTTTCGGCTACCCAATGTAAAGATATAATCGAATGGGAAAATCTTATGGAAACAAGCGAAAAAACATTAGCTAAAATTCTCCAAATAGATCCTGTGAAGAAATGTCATTTCTCGGATTATCCTTTTGCCATAAAGTCCTTAGGAGCTTGGGGAGGTGATTTTATCATGGCAAGTTGCCGGGATCTAACTGCAGGAAAGAAATATTTTGAACAAAAAAACAAACACCCTATTTATACTTATAAAGAATTAATAAAATAAAAATGTCGCATACTCTTAAAGCCCGTTACCCTTCTAATATCGCACTTGTGAAATATTGGGGAAAGTATGGAAATCAATTGCCGTGCAACCCTTCTCTGAGTATGACACTTGATAAAGCATACACACAATTACAACTTACCCTTTCCGAAAAACACAATCACCAAATAGAATTTGAATATTATTTTGAAGACAAATTAAATGAAAAATTTGGAGACCGAGTACTGCGGTACCTGCAAGGGCAAAAAGAGTTTTCCTCTTTATTGGAAGACTATGCGCTCCGTTTAGAGTCCCATAACAGTTTTCCTCATTCCGCAGGAATCGCTTCTTCCGCTTCTGCCTTTTCTGCCATTTCGGCAGTTTTCCTACATGCTACAAATCCTACTTTATCTCAAAACGATTTTAATCGGCAAGCAAGCCATCTTGCTCGATTGGGGAGTGGAAGCGCTTGTCGCTCTTTTTACGATTCTTATGTGTTATGGGGTCATTTGGAAGAGATTCCAGAATCCAGTAATGAATACGCGGTACCTTTGCATGAAATCCATGACAATTTTCGATCAATGAGAGACAGCATATTAATCATTGATGAACAGCCGAAATTGGTATCCAGTAGTATGGGGCATAGATTAATGAAAAACCACCCGTATGCTCCTGCCCGCTTCCGACAAGGCAAAGAACACAGCAAAAAGATGATAGTTACCCTAAAAAATGGAGATTTTGATGCTTTTATTTCTATCATCGAAAGAGAAGCGTTAACTTTACATGCCATGATGATGACATCGGTCGATTATTATCTGCTGATCAAGCCAGGCACTGTTTTTATGATGGAGCAAATATTTCAGTTTAGAAAAGAAACAGGATTGCCTATATGTTTTACATTAGATGCAGGTCCTAATTTACATTTACTCTATCCGGAAAATATAGAAAGTGAAGTTCAGGATTTTTTGGAGGGGTATTTGCAGACTCATATAAAGTCTATCATCAATGATCGTATTGGTTTAGGAGGATCAGTAAATTAACTCAAAAGCATGCAGCAATTAAATTCTAAAATATTGCTTTTCGGAGAATATGCACTCTTACATGAGGGCATGGCTCTCGTTATTCCCTGTGATTTGTATAATGGACGTTTAGATTTTTATAAGGCAACAACAGCGTCAGAAAAAAAAATCGCCTTACAATCAAATGAGTTTTTAAAAAAGTTCTGTGAGTTTGTTGCCAGCCATACAAATGAAAAATTTGTGTTAGAAGTGAAGCAATTCGAACAAGAGCTTGAACAAGGTCTGTTTTTTAGAAGCACTATCCCTCAAGGCTACGGTTTGGGAAGTTCAGGAGCGTTAGTAGCGGCTATATTTTTACGTTATCTGCGGAAGGCTAAAAATGTAAAAGATGAGCTAAAGCATGTTACTTATCAAAAACTGGAAGAACTGAAAAACAACTTAGGTAAATTGGAATCATATTTTCACGGGATGAGCTCGGGTCTCGACCCATTGAGCATCATTTTAAATGAGCCTATACTCTACAAAAACACCAACGAAATCGTCACAGCAAAACTTCCTTTACGTACCGAGACCGATGAAAATGTTGTGTTTTTATTAGACACCAAACACCCCCGCTCAACTTCAGATATGATGAATCGATTTAATAAATTAATGGAGGATGATGTTTTCAAAGCAAAGTTTGGTGAATATGTTATCAATAATAACAATGAAGCTATACAGAGTTTTTTGAACAACGATTCTGAATCTTTCTATACTTCCATGCATAATTTAAGTTCTTTCCAACTACGCGAAATGAAAGATTTTTTCCCTGAAAATTTCCGTAAAGATGTGGCCAAAGGATTGGATAACGGAGATTACTATCTAAAAATATGCGGTGCCGGTGGGGGCGGCTTTATGTTAGGCTTTACAAGAGATTGGGAAGCGACTCAAGCAAAATTAAAAGACTACACCCTGAAAAAAATTTACAGCTATTAAAGTTAACAAAAGCTTTTCATTGTTCTAAAAACATATTTTCATGCTTTATCATTACTTTGATCAAAAATCAAAAGGTCTTAAAAAACAGCATAACCTCCCTATTTCCTTTAAAGTTCTCTTATCCAAATATTTCTAAACTGTACTAAATCACCATGATCCTGCAAAATAACAGGTCCTTTTCCATGGGGTTTTAATTTGGGCAATCCAATATATTCCGTAGTTCCTTCAATCTGAGTGTTATTCTGAATCAACACACCATTATGCAAAACAGTTACACTGCCTTTACGGATGAGTTGTCCATCTTTATTATAATAAGGTGCATTATAAATAATATCATACGAGTGCCAACCCTTTTCGTCAGCCTTCACATCGACCAAAGGTGGTCTCTGTTTATAAAGGGAGCCAGCCTGCCCGTTTACATAAGTAGGGTTATCATTATTGTCCAAAACTTGTATTTCATATAACCCATGTAAAAGCACACCGCTGTTTCCTCTTCCTTGCCCTTCTCCTTTGATTGTTTCAGGGCTCTTCCATTCCAAATGTAATTGAAAGCTTCCAAATTCTTTTTTTGTTTTTATATCTCCGCTGCCTGGTTTCACAATAACTGTATTCCCTTCAATGTTCCAATCCGCCGCTTTATTTTCATCTTTTTGACTCACCCATTCATTCAAATCTTCTCCTTTAAAAAGCACTAACGCATCGTCCGGAATATTATTTCCAACCACTCTGACTTCTAAAGGTTTTGGAGAATAATATTCTGTGTCCTCTGGTTTTAAATTAGTGTATTCTTGAGCAAACACATTGCAAAAAAAGAAGATCAATAAAAGAGAAAGTCCGCTTGATTTCATAGTTATAAAAATTTATAATCTGCAAAGTATATAATTTTTAATAAATAAGGCCCCTTGCAATAAAAAAACATTAAAAAAGGTTTTAAAACGAGCATTCTTTGAGAAAAGCTCGTTTCAACCCGCGCTATTATAAATAAAAATCCTTGACAAAAATATTTGTTAAATAATACTTCTGCTTCTATTTCAACATATCGGCAGTTTGTAATGGTCGCACTTCAATTTTGGAAGGCAAGGTCCTCGGATGCATTTTTAATAAATCAACAACTATTTGCCCTAAATCTTCGGGTTGAATTTTCCAAACATCCTTCTCAGCATCTGGTACGCGCTCGTTAAAATAAGATGATACTGAACCTGGCATTATGGTTGTTGTTTTCACTCCTTGGGTTCTCAAATCCAACATTACCGCTTGTGTAAAGCCTACTACTCCAAATTTTGAAGCATTATATCCACTACCTCCTGCAAAAAAATTAGTTCCTGCCAAACTTGCAACAGTAATAAAGTACCCCTTATTATTCACCAATTCATTTACCCCGGCTTTGATCGTATGGAATACTCCTGAAAGATTAGTATCAATCATTTTTTGCCAATCGTCTGCACTCAACTCTTGAATATTAGCATATATACCTACTCCGGCATTGGCTATCGCCACATCCAATCTCCCAAAATGTTCCTTTATCTTCGCTACTGCCTTTTCTTCATCAGCAAGCGTACGTACATCCGAAGCAAAACCAATAACCTGGCTTTCGTCTCCTATCGAGGTCGCAGCTTCTTTCGCTGTTTGTTCATTCCTCCCGGAAACAGCGACTTTACAGCCAGCTTCTACCAAAGCTTTGGCTATCCCTAATCCTATCCCTTTTGTTCCTCCTGTAATATAAACTACTTTATCCATAAATTTTATTTTTTATTGGTATTAAATCTACCCAATTCTCACTTCATTATCTGGTTTTTTGTTGTCAAATTTAAGTCAATATGAACAAATGTAACTTTTGGCCCTCTTACATCATTTCAGTTTTGAATTTTCATATTTATTTATCATATTCTTTATTATAAAAAGGAGGAAATATGCCGAAAAATATGAATGAACGCCCTTTTTCAGTATATGGGAGGAAGCACATAGAAGATGGCGCATTCCAGCAGATGGAAGTCGCTTTAAAATTGCCAATTACTATCTCCGCTGCTTTAATGCCGGACGCCCACCAAGGCTATGGGCTGCCTATTGGAGGTGTTCTGGCTGCTGACAATGCCGTAATCCCTTATGGTGTAGGAGTGGATATTGGGTGCCGTATGGCTTTGTCCATCTATGACATCCCTGTTGAAAAACTGGAAATTACGAAAGAGAAATTTACAAAGGCTATTTCTGACAGTACTTTGTTCGGCCCTGGGAGAGGTTTTGATCGATCAAACCGAAGCGACCATGCCGTGTTGGAGAACTCCTTGTTTCAGGAAAACAAATGGATAAACTCGCTAAAAGACAAGGCTTGGGAACAATTAGGCACCTCAGGCGGAGGCAATCATTTTGTAGAATTCGGAACCATAACTTTAGAAAAAAACGATGATGATTTGAATTTAAAAAAAGGAAGTTATATAGCTTTGCTGTCTCACTCGGGTTCTCGGGGATTGGGGGCGACCATCGCAAATCACTATACGAAAATCGCCAAATCCGTATGTCCCCTCCCTCCCGAAGCTGCAAATTTAGCCTATTTATCTTTGGATTCTGACGAAGGAAAAGAATATTGGAAAGCCATGCAGCTGGCTGGCGCATACGCCTCCGCATGCCATGAAATAATCCACCATAAAATCAGCCGGCATATTTCCGAAAAACCTGTAGCACAAGTGGAAAATCATCACAATTTTGCCTGGAAAGAGGAACATGGGGGAAAGGAACTCATCGTACACAGAAAAGGAGCGACCCCTGCTTCTAAAGATACTTTTGGCTTTATTCCGGGATCTATGGCAACACCTGGATTTTTAGTCCGTGGAAAAGGAAACACAAAATCTCTTTATTCTGCAGCACATGGAGCAGGCAGATTGATGAGCCGTAGAAAAGCTATAAAAACATTATCTCCTCAATCGTTAAAAGATTTACTTCAAGAAAGGGGCATTACCTTGCTAGGCGCAGGAATGGATGAAGCACCAATGGCATATAAAAATATACACAACATCATGGAAGCTCAAAAAGATTTAGTGGACATTGTCGGTGTATTTAACCCAAGAATAGTAAAAATGGCAGATGCAGAACGAAGGAGAAGACGAAAAAGGTAATGATCGAGGGTGGTTTCGATTCATTAAAACTTGCTTCAGACCATTTGTGACAATTTAAAAGCTTAGAGCTCTGTCGAAATATTTTTTATACTTTCATCCCGTCGTATTTTGCCAGAAGAAGTAGTTTTAAACTCCGAAACAGTATAAATTTCTCTCGGTTTTTCGTAAACTTCCACAACTTGTGCGATTTTTTTGATCAAATCAGCTTTTTCCGAATCAGAATAAGTTTCTCTTTCTATAAAAAGACAGAGTTTTTGACCCAATTTCTCATCTGGTAGACCAGCGAAAAAAAAACGGTCAAAAATAAAAGAAGCAACTTTTTTTTCTATTTCTTCCGGAAAAAGCTTTATCCCTCCACTGTTGACCACATAATCCGTACGCCCTTTCCATACAAAAGTTCTCTTACTTTTGATTTCTACGACATCATTGGTAAAAACAGGCTTAGGCAAAAAAGGAGCTTTCACAATTAAGCAGTCTCTATCATCTGTGCGGATAGAAATTCCTTCCAAAACACGGTAAACTTCCGATCGGTTTTCACCATTTATACGGCGGAGAGCCACATGGCTTAGTGTTTCCGTCATCCCATACCCCAGGAAGATACCAGCCTTTAAAACTTGCATCTTTTCTTCGGCTTCCTGTGTAAGCGGAGCGCCACCCAAAAGTATTTTACGGATATTTTTCGTATCCTTCACCTTATACATCTGCATAGGCGTAAATGGAGCAAAATCAATAACTGCTACGTTCGATAATAAAGAAACAGGATTGGTATTCGGTTTTTGACAAAGCAAATTCAACCCACTATACAGAGCTCTGACTACCATCATCTTCCCTGCTATATAGGAAATAGGCAAAGCCAATAAAGCTGTTTGACCCTTTTCAAATTTAAAATAAGCCGCTGTCAATGCTGCACTGCCTAACATCTGATTTTTTTCTACCGAAATTTGCTTAGCCTCACCTGTAGAACCGCTGGTTTTTATGGTGAGCGTAGTTTTATCGTCCAACCATTCTTTCAAAAAAGAACCAATATCGTGCATATATTCTTCAGAACTGTCAAAACAATACGCCAACAGTTCATGTTCTTTTAATCGCTGCCCATTGAGTGTAAGTGTACGATAATCTTGGTAATTCATGACAATAAGCTAAAGTCCCACTTCTTATCCACATGATAATGTAAGCCTTGTGCATCTACTGTGTAGGGCGAAGGGAAATTATTGGTATATAATTGCCCTGTTCCTAATCCCTGCGCATACTCCGAAACATCCAAAGCTGTGTATTGGGCAATGGCATTCAATCCTATATTGCTCTCCAAAGCAGAAGTAATTACCCAAGATCCCCCTTCATTTTCAATAAGTCCCTTCCACTCGTCACAAGCTGTAAAGCCACCAATAAGTGCAGGCTTTAAAATTAGCATTTGGGGAGAGATGGTTTTCACAAGCTGCGCACGTGTTTCTTTTTTTTGAATACCAATTAGCTCTTCATCCAAAGCAATTTTTACCGGGCTGTTTTCTGCCAGTGCGGCCATTTCCTGCCATTGTCCCGCCTTTATAGGCTGCTCTATATAATTGATTTCAAATTCTGAAATACGTTTTATCTTTTCTTTTGCTTCCTCAAACCCAAATGCTCCGTTCGCATCCACACGAATTTCGACCTCTTGTGCCGTAAATTGTTTACGGATAAAGCGCATTAATTCCAGCTCAGTTTCAAAATCTATGGCTCCGATTTTAAGTTTGATGGAGGTATTTCCTTCTTCTAACCGGGCTTTGAGTTGAGACATCATATCTTCTTTTTTCCCCATCCAAATTAGCGCATTAGTAGGAATGCTAAAGCCCTGTACACTTATACTCTTGGAAAAAAGAACCTGTTCCGCCCCGTTCTCCCAATCTTTGAGTAATGTCTCTACCCCAAAATATATAGAAGGCCATTCTTGCAAATCAAAAAGAACAGACTTTCCTTCCTCAGGCAGGCGTATACAGATTTCTTTCAATTTTTCTTCATACCCTACACGATCATCGTAAGAGAGTCCCCGAAATAAGTTACATTCTCCATAAGCAGTTTTTTTACCCTCTCTTAATCGAAGGATATAGGTTTCTTTCTCTTTTAAAACTCCCCGGGACGTCCCCCCTGGATTTTTAAAACGCAAAAAATATAAATTGTAACTACAACGCATATTTGTGATTTTTGTTTTGAATTTTCGGTTAACTGACATAAAATCTCTGCTTGAAATCTCTTTTTTGCTAAAAGAGACTTCGCTCTTAGAGATAATTTTTTAAACCTTATGTCCTACACATGGGTTGTCAGTACCGGATTGCTTTATTTTTTAATCCGTAAAGTATGCCCTAAATCTTCTACCTCGAAAATCTGCATTCTTTCACTCCCTGCAGGCTTGTTTGGTCCATGAAAGGTAATCATGAGACGGCCATCAAAGGTTCTAAACAACATCCCATGACCACCATCTTGTTCAAATAGTAAGTCTTTTTGTTGAACCCAAGGCCCCTTAAGTTTATTCGTCGTTGATTCGGCAATCCCAACAGCATAACTTCCTTCTTTGAAACTCGACCAGATCATCAATAGCTTATTCTCCTGTGTGCGATAAATGAAACAGCCATCCGTCACATAAGATTTCGTGCCGTCTTTATGTAAAGATCCCGTTGACCACGGTGCGCTCGAAGCATGAAACAAGGTTTGTGACGAAGCTACCGTCTTAGATAAATCTCCCTCTAATTCGACCAATTCCATAGTACCATCTTCGATCTCTACCCATTCGTGGCAATAAATCATATAAGGAATCCCGTCTTCTTCCCATAGAGTCCCATCTAGAGCCATGCGATCCATCGGCGTATGAGGTTCTTTTTCTTCAAAAGGCAAAAAAGGGCCTAAAATATCGTCTGAATAAAATATTTGCGTTCCTCTAAAAGTATATTTTGGCCAATCCTCTCTTTGCTTTTTCCATTCTATATTAGAGTTGATGGTCGCAAAAAGATAAAATTTTCCTTTGTAATGGTGTACTTCCGGCGCCCAAACCGGTCCCTCTACCCAGTTGTTTTCCGGCATGGCAAAAACCGGATAAGGCCCCTCCCATTTCTCCAGATCCCGGCTCTTATAAGCCACTACCCCATTTACCTCTCTCCCTTCTTTATCTTCTACTTTCCCTGCTTTATACAGATAATAAGTTTGCGACTGCTCATCCGCAAGGATATACGGATCACGCACATACAAATCTTGAACGTCCACTGTTTCCACATTTGACTGTCCATGTACAGCTTTTTCTATACCCGGACAAAAAAACAACGTCAGAGAAATAAAAAAAGAGAAAGTATATTTAAAATTCATTTTCGATTGTTTTTATGGAAACTTCGGAAACTGTCCAAAATTAGGTTTACGCTTTTCAAGAAATGCATTTCTACCTTCTTCTGCTTCTTTTGTCATATAGATCAACCTAGTCGCTTCCCCAGCATATACCTGCTGCCCCACCAATCCGTCATCTATCATATTAAACGCAAATTTTGACATTTTTATAGCGGTAGGGCTTTTCGCCAATATTTCTTGTGCCCACTCATAGGCTGTCTCCTCCAGTTCATCGTGAGGGATTACTGCATTAACCATGCCCATATTGTATGCTTCTTCTGCCGAATAAGACCTTCCTAAGTAAAATATTTCCCGCGCTCGCTTTTGTCCTACTTGGCGCGCCAAATATGCCGAACCAAACCCTCCATCCACACTAGCTACATCTACATCCGTTTGCTTAAATACCGCGTATTCCTTACTCGCCAAAGTCAAGTCACACACCACATGCAAACTATGTCCGCCCCCTACTGCCCATCCGGGCACTACGGCAATGACTACCTTATTCATAAAACGGATTTGTCGTTGCACATCCAATATATTGAACCTGTTGACTCCATCTCCACCTTTATACCCTGTTGCTGAACGTACGCGCTGATCTCCTCCTGAACAAAACGCCCAGCCTTTATCTTTTGGAGAGGGACCTTCGCCACTGATCAGCACCACGCCTATTTCTTGCGATTCATGCGCAATGATGAGAGCTTCCAACATTTCGGAAACCGTCTCCGGACGAAAAGCATTTCGCACTTCTGGGCGATTGATGGCTATCCTCGCTACCCCATTACGCTGTCTGAAAGTAATATCCTGATATTCTTTAATCGTTTTCCAATCTTGTATATGCATAATTACTTATTCCCTTTTAAATATTTCCAATATTGTTTTAATACTTCTGGATTTTTTTCTGCATCGGTGAACAACTCTAAAATAACCCTTTTCGAAGATTTTTGAAAGAAAACCGGCAATGTCCTTTTGAGTTCTGTTTCATCCCTCACGGGCAAGTAACTCCACCCATAATGTTCCGCTATCTTTTCAGCATCAGACTTCATGGCGGTTTCCAAATATTTTCGCCTTTCTTCTACTTTATCCGGCCCGGGAATGATACGAAAAATACTGCCTCCACCGTTGTTGATGATCACAATTTTCAAGTTTTCAATATCCTCTTCGTTCCAGAGTGCATTGACATCGTAATAAAAAGCTACATCTCCAGTAACCAGTAAAAAATCTCTCTGGGGTAAAGCCGCTGCAGCCCCCATTACTGTGCTTGTACAACCGTCAATACCACTGGTTCCCCGGTTACACCAAGTTTCATATATCTTTTGGTTGTCAAATAACTGTGCATAGCGTATAGGCGAACTGTTAGACAAGTGTAAAGTTGTATTCTGAGGGATTGTTCGATATAATTCCTGAAAAAAATAAAAATCGCTATATTCTGATTGCTGACAAAACTTGTGGTGCCGTTCTTCTAGAACGGTTTTCAATATTTGCCATTTTTTACGGTATTCAGATGGAATATTTTTTACCTGTGTATACACCTGACTTAAAAATTCACCCGGTTTCATGGAAACTGCATGCGTCAGTGCTTGATAGGTATCCATATTCGATTCATAAGGGTGAATATTCCAATGATAGCGAAGCTTAGCCCTTCTCAAAAATGATTTAATTCGTTTCGAAACCACAGCTCCGCCCAACGTAATTAATAATTCCGGCATCAACTCCTCTGCTTCTTTGTCTTGCAAATGCGTGATACAACGATCTATAGTCCCGACGAAATCTTCATGGTGTATATTCGATGTAGATTCTGTCAACACAACGACATTTTCAAAAGCCGCCATCTGTGCCAGAGATTTTTGAAGGATCAAATCCTTGGGATGTTGACCGACAAGAATAAGTACTTTTTTTGTATTACAAAACTGTGTTGAAAACTCTTTCACTGACGTTTCTGAAAGTGTAATTTTTGTCTCTTGCTCAAAAAAAACCTGAGAACTGCTGCTTTCTACTTTTTCAGTTTCATAAAGAGGCTCATGAAGTGGGATATTAAAGTGAACAGGTCCCTTATTTTTATGAAGCGCTGTCGCAAACCCTTCACTTAAACAACGGTTATTATACCATATATCTGTCTGAGATCTTACTTCTCCCCGCAAATCATAACTCTTACGGATATAATTATGATATATATTTGTTTGGTTGATGGTCTGCCCATCTCCTTGATCGATCCATTCTTTCGGTCGATCTGCTGTCAAAACAATAAGTGGAATACGCTGATAATAAGCTTCAGCGACAGCAGGTGCAAAATTTAATGCAGCGGAACCACTGGTACACAATACAGCAACAGGTTCCTTTAAAGCGATGGCTTTGCCCAATGCATAAAAAGCGGCACTGCGCTCGTCTCTAATACTAGTGCAGCGAAATTCTGGATGCCTATTAAAAGAAATCACAAAAGGCGAATTTCGCGAACCTGGACAGACAATGACTTCTTTAAGCCCAAGTTTTTCCAAAGCAAAAACTATATGTTGAACCCCTTTTTTTTCAGACAATTCCATTTTACTGTTTTCTTATTGCTCTTATTTTCTCTCTCATCGTTCTACTTTTAACACAAGTTTCTTCCCATTCTTCCTCCGGATCAGAAGCAGCTGTAATCCCTCCTCCTACATAAATGGCGATCTTGTCCTTTCCTACTTGCATACAACGCAGATTAACAAAGAGGTGTGAATGCTGCCCACTTTTATCCACTTCTCCTAATACTCCAGCATAATACCTTCTGTCGTAACCCTCATATGCTTGTATACAGGCTAGACTTTCTGTCACCGGCCATCCCCCTATGGCCGGCGTAGGATGTAGTTTTTGAACCAAAGCATTTATATCCTGCTTCCGATCTTCGGCACGAAAAACATACGCGGTTTCCAAATGAGCCACCGGGCCGGATTCTATCGTTTTATGTGCTTTTTTGTCTGCCAAAACATAACTTTCCTCTTCCATGACCTGTTCTATATGTCTGGCTACCCATTCATGCTCCTCAATTTCTTTCTCCCTCCAATAGTAACCGCCTTGCTCTTTCTTTTTTTGTGTACCGGCTAAGGCTATGGTAAAAATTTCTTCTTGTTGCTGTCGCAATAGCAATTCGGGCGTGGCCCCCAACCATACTCCGCTATAAGGGTGGGAAAGCAAATAGGTAAAGGCTTGTGAATAAGAAGCTGACAACTCTACAAAATGGTCTACCACATCAAAATTATGAGGACGTGTTACAGTCACTACTCTGGAGAGTATAGCCTTGTCTAATTTCCCTCCCCGAATATCTTTTAAATATTTATCTATACGTTCAAAATATTCCGATCGGCTTGTTTCTTTTGGCAAATCCAAAGAGAACTTCTTTTTTTTCGGAACGGAAGACAAAGTCTTCAAGAAGGCCTCCGTGATAAATTCGGTATTGACCACTGACAGGGAAATAGATACAGCGTGGAAAGAAGAAGAGAAAGGAGATACTTGAAACAGCACGCCCTCATCATGGGGTAAGTACGCTCGATCTATAGCTAGCCGAAAGGAAGTTTCGGAAGGAAAGCGATAGAGACAAAAACCTATACTTTTTGACTGCAACAATTTTGTTATCCGTATTATTAATTTCTCCAAGCCTTCAATTTTATGATATACAAAATTAGGAAAAATATACATCTTCTCAAGGGTAGTCGCAGGCAAGGGGCGGAGAAGAGAAAACACACTCCTTTTATGCTTTATCCCATTCCATCTGCCCCAGGCTCTTCAATATTTTTTTACTCATGCCCAGCATCCATTGTAATTGCTCGAGTACAAGAGATGCTTCTTCCAATTCAGGGGCTATCTCATCGCCAGAATTTTTTTCCGTCATTGCGATATAGCTTCGGTGATCTCCAAAAGTATCTTTGAAAACATCTTCTTTAAAAAAAGCTTCACTTGGAGTATAATCTTTATCTTCGATGGTTTTTTCTCCGGCTTCCAAGATATCTAATATTCTTTTAATCACGGCATTAAAGTTTTCAGACGCTGGGGTAGTCGGATTATTAAGTATAAATGCACTTAGAGAGGCTAATGCGGCTAAGAAGGTGTGATGCAACATAGCCAGTTCGTATATTTTATGCAGGTCTTTTTGTTGAGATTTGGGTTCCTGTGCCATACGCTGAAAACTAGAGCTCAATTCGGAAATTGCTAAAAAAGCGCGTTTTCTCGAAATTTTATACTCATTAGAATAGGTAGTTTTATCATTATAATAAGCGGCAATATCCCGTAGGTATTCCCGAATGGCGCATAAAGTCTCCAACAACGTTTTATCTATGCTTTTGATCTCCCAAGCCGGCCACAGTAAGAGATTGCCCAAAGCCGCCAGCCCGGCTCCTATCAAAGTATCCAACACCCGGAATTGCATTACCTCAAAAACATCGGGTTCCAATAGAGCATAAGTAAATAATACCTGTAAGGTGATAAATATCGCTGAGGCTTTATAATTACGCTGTACCATAGAAAAGCCTATAACGAAACTCACTACGGCTAAAATTGCATATATCGTCGTATTATGAATAAGCATAATCAGAGCAAAAGCAATGACACCCCCTATCAAAGTTCCTATAGATCTATGTCTAAACCGCTCATTCGTTAGCCCATAACTTGGTCGCATGATAACGATCACCGTCAGCACTATCCAATAAGGATTTTGTAAATCAAATAAAATCCCTACTGCATATCCTACTATAGAGACGATAGCGATTCGCAAAGAGTGCCGAAAAATTGGAGACTCCAGATTAAAGTTGTTGACCAGAATATTGAAATCATAGTTCTCTTTGGTCAAAAACCCTTTAAAATCCTCTTTCCGTACATGGTTATAATCGGATTTTCGAGGGTTGCGGAACAACCACTCTATTTTTTTAATCGTTTCAGTTTGATTTTGTTGATACTTCAATACATTGTTCATCATCAAAAACTTTTCGCCTTTATTTTCAACATCAGTATGAAGCAGTTCCGCAATGCCCTTCTCTACTTCTGATAAATATTCAGCCATCCGTTGATCTCTTTCCAGTCTTCCGGGAGTAGAGATATGATCTCCTATACTTTCCAGACGGGCACTCATGGCGAAAAGTAGATTTTGGAATGCAGTCAGCAATTCTGGTTTTTCTTTGAATACTACGTCTGTTTTATAATAAATAACCGGATGTGCCATAGCCAACTCCAGCATATCTACGAGATGTACAAACACCAATAACCGGCGAGCTCCATAGGAAGATTTTCCCGAGTCCCTTCTTCCCGTCATGAGTAACTCCCGTAAGGTTTCGTGTAGATCTGTCAACTCACCCTGTATGCGTAACAGCTCTTCAAGTAGAGCTGCGCGGTCGTTTTTCACGTCAGCAAGTAAGCCACGGGTATACAAGTACGTCGCAGTAAGCCGAATGGTTTTCAACATACTGTACTCTATAGGCGCCTTTGGAAAAAAAACATTGCGAAGTACAACCAACAGCATGTACCAAATCCCTCCTGCACCGATTAACAAAACACGTTGATACGTCGGGATCGCCGATTCGGCAAGAGAAGAAAAGCTCAAAGCCAATGCGAAAAGTCCCGAAAAACTGATCAAAGAGCTCCGAAAACCATATACAGAAAGGTAGGAAATAAAAAAGATTAAAACTCCCAAGCCCGGAAAAAGTAAAGCATAAGAGCTACGGATAAACCCCGAAATGGAAATCACAAACATACAAAGAAGAATAGCCAGACAAATGCCTTTTAGCTTCATCCTCACATTTCCACTCACATCATTGGGCGAGGCGAACATAGCGCCTAAGGAGATCGTAATCCCTATTCCCAGAGCATCCCACTGCAAAGAAACCACAATAGGAATCAACAGAGCCAACATCATCAAGATTGCTTTAGAAAAATCAGTGCTCCGTAAGAAATCCGTAATTTCAGATATATTTGTATAAAGTATGTTTTTTTTTGTTTTCAAAAGAGATGAAAGTTATTTGATCCCTATTTCATCATCCAATTCTTTTTGCAAAGCTTCAATTTTACGCTTAAGCGGATCGCTGATTCTTTCGGCATACCTCTTAATTTTTTTGAAATGAAAAGAGAGGATAATAGACGCTATGCCTGTAGACAAAAAGGATAGGCCTGTAAGAACCACAATAGACAATCCAGAAAAAATAGGATTAGCTAACAATAAAAATGAAAAGATAATTCCCAAAGCACTCATCAAAGCTGTATTTCCCCAGTTAACTACCCCAGCATCGCGCAGATCTAATGCAAAGCCAAAAAGCTGGAAAGAGCGGAACATGATGGTAAAACCTATCACAAAAACCAAGATAGAAGCCGAAATACCCGGGTAACTCAAAAGATAAACCCCCATCATAAAAGAAATAAGCCCACTGATTAAATACCATCCCCAACCTTTCAAAGCGTTAGAATTCCGCATAGAAAATATCAAGTCTCCTAACCCAGAAATAATAAAGGAAAGGCTAAAAAGAAAAGATAAAGCCAAATAAGTCTCTAACGGACGTGAAAAGACATATAAGCCACATAGTATAAATACGACTCCAAAAATTAAAGGAACATACCAAAACTGTATCGTTTTAATAAAAGGTTTCAACAAACTTTTCATAGATTAGGGTTTTGTAACAAAATCTAATTAAAAAAACAGGGTTGTCAACTTTCACTTTATGAAAGTAGAAACAAAATTCTGATTATAAAAATATTTTTCATCCTTATGTTTCTCTCACAGAGCCCCCAATTGTGTAAAGCCAAATACTTTATTAAAACAGTAGCCTGTATGGCAAGTAACTTTGAACCTCAAAAACTTCTTTTTTTATTATATATCTTTGAAAAGATACGCTATACAAGAAAATATTATGATTAATGAAAATAGACCAAATACTCGATAAAATATATCCGCTCCCTCAAACTTCAAAACAAACACTCAAACAGAGTCTTACAGAAGTGAAGTTCTCAAAAGGGCATATTTTATTGCAAGCGGATAAAATTGAAACAAGTATTTATTTTATAAAAAGAGGGATTGCCCGTGTTTATGCTAATGCCTTAGAAAATGAAATAACTTTTTTGTTTTGCAAGGAAGGTGACACTATCGTTTCAATGAAAAGTTATGTTTTAAAGCAAAAAAGCTATGAAAAAGTTGAACTATTGGAAAACAGTCATCTGTATGAGCTAAAAGCAAAAAAACTTCAAAAACTTCTTAATGAAGATATTCATATTGCAAATTGGGCAAGAAAGTTTGCAGAGTTAGAGCTTATAAAGACAGAAGAACGCTTTATTTCCCGACAATTTAGAAATGCAAAGGAGCGTTATATAGAAATTTTAAAAAACAACCCTGATTTGATACAGCGGGTACAACTCAGGTATATCGCCTCATATCTAGGAATTACACAAGTCAGCTTGAGCCGAATAAGAGCAAGTATAAAGTGATTTTTTAGTCTGTGAAGCTTCTTTGTAGCGGTATCTTCGGCTTATATAGAAAAAAGTGAAGAGAGTAAAAAT
>JAJYRG010000036.1 GCA_021794195.1 Bacteroidota bacterium | reverse complement strand
ACGAAATGGAAGCTGGAGAATTGTATGCGGATACTTTATCTGTTTCTCCACATTTTAAAGAACATGGAATAGACGATAAATCGGTTCAATCATATCTAAAAAAACAAGGCAAGGACAATATCCTCGCATAGGGTTCATTGTAAACTTCAATGCATTACAGCTGAAGGTTGGTGCCAAGGATTAGACTTTCAGTATAAAAATAGCACCTTTTTTATAAGTTGAGAGTATTATATACAAATTATAATATCCATACTTCACTTATTGTAAGGCTTCCGTAAACTTCCGTAGCTCAGTCACACCGGAAGTCCGCCAAATTTCATTTCCATTTTTATATAGAATATAAGTCGGCATTTCTACAATTTCATGTGATTTCATTAAAGCTGTTTGCGTTCCCGCGTCTATATCAATGATAGACAATTCAGTATGCTCTTGTTGCAAAGCTTCGAGCACAGGCTCCATTTTTCTGCAAGGCGGACACCAAGAAGCTCCGAAATTTATTAATACATATTCAGCAGATTGCAACATAGCGACATACGAATCTTCGGAGATTTCCACTACTTTTTCAGCTCCTTGAATGGCTTTGTCAGCTTGCTTCCAAGCATTAATCCCCCCTTTTAATTCGATTACTTCAAACCCTTTATTGTTCAAATACTCAGCTGCCTGAAGGCTTCTTCCCCCACTCAAACAATATACTAATACGGGTTTATCTTTGTCTATGGCTTCGACACGCCGTTCAAACTCTTCTTTTTCTTTCCAGTCTGCTAACATAGCATCTTTTAGGTGCCCCTGGTTGAATTCTTCCGGAGTTCTCACGTCCAATAATTGCACATCACCCGACAGCCGTTGCTCAAAAATATTTGCGTCTATTTGTTGTATTTGAGCTTCCCCGCTTAGGCAATAAACACTTAAGCAAATAACCCATCCTATTTTTAGTGATTTCATTTGACTTCTTTTTATACAAAGATACAGAACCTATATATAATTCTCTTCATTTGCTTTCTCCTTCCGTCCTCAAAAGAGAAATCCAAGAAAAAACACTCCAGCCTCATTCTATCTCTGAAGATTGTGAGGACATTCATCAAAAGCTCTATTTAATATTTTTTTATTAATTTCAGAGTATATAGTAGTAAGCTCTACTATTCCGGAAGCCTGTCATCTTCATACATAAAGACATCAAAATGAAAAGCACCTATAAAAAAATTAATCCAAGAGATTTTACTTATACAGGAACCTCTAATAAAGCGGACAATATAAAGTTTGATTATTATCGATATTCCAAAGATGAATGTATCTCATTAGACAGTAAAACATTAAAAGATATCCGAATACCAAAAGAGAAAGAATATACTCAATGGATAGACATAAGCGGGGTGAATAATGTAGAAGAGATTGCTCAATTCTGTCAAAAAAATGAAATTCATCGTTTATCTATACAGAATATTTTAGATATAAATCAAAGACCCAAATTCCAAAAATTTGATGATTATTTGTTTTTAACACTAAAATCTCTTGAATCAGAGGGTAGTGAATTGCAAATCGAGCAAATAAGTCTTATTGTGAAAGATAATTACCTTATTTCGTTTCAAGAAAAAAATACATTTTTTTTTAACCATATAAAGCAAAGATTATTGGAAGGAAAAGGAGTTATCCGAGAAAAAGGAACGATCTATCTTCTCTATACAATTATTGAATCCGTATTGGATAACTATTTTAAAGTTATAAATCAAATTGAAACAAAAACTGATCTCATTACTTTTCCTCTTAATAAAGAGCCTTCTTCTAAAGAGTTGGGACTCTTAGAAGACGACAAAAGGAAAATTTATCTTATAAAAAAATCAATCTTACCCCTAAAAGAGTTTACACTAAAATTTGAAAGGGAAGAGCTCTCTATCAGCAAAGATCTTCATAAGTATTTCTTTGAGATAAAAGATATGTGCTTAACGATAATTGATGAATGCGATATCATATCCGGCACCATAGAAAGTAATATTAATCTTTTCTTCTCAGTTCAAGGTCAGAGGATGAATCAAATTATGAAAACTTTAACAGTCGTAGCTACTATTTTTATTCCCCTAACTTTTATTGCCGGCATCTACGGCATGAATTTTTCTAACATGCCAGAATTGACATTAAAATACGGTTATGCAGGAGTTTGGGGTGTTTTTATTGCTGTATTTTTAGCCCTGTTGATTTATTTTCAAAAAAAAGGATATTTCTAATGAACGGTTATTAATTTAGTCATGATTCCTATGGAAGAATGGCTGGCATTTGCATATTTATAAAAAACAAGTTCAGTTATAGGTATAAAACAAACAGTGTGCTTTTTAAGCATCGATAAGAAGCGTATGATAGGATTTCGTAAGGTACTATATTATTGTTTCTGGCTGGCGGAAATACTTTTCGGCTTATTAATAGCTGTTTGTATTACCTTTACAATATCAGTGAAGCCAGGTGTCTATATAATCAGACACATGTTTAACCAGCCAGTTATTATTTTAGACAAAACGACTTTCAATAAAGCATCTTCTAAAGTAAACAAGTTCAAAGATATTAGCTACCCTTCTCGATACAAAAATAACAAAATGGATATTTATTATCCCAAATCAGCCAACAAAGCCCGGGGTATATTAATCTGGGTGCATGGCGGTGGGTTTGTTGCCGGGGATAAATATGCTATCGAAGAGTTTGCAACTTATATCGTTGCAAATAATCAGATAGCTGTTGTAGCTATCAACTATGAGACAGCTCCGGAGTTAGTCTTCCCCGGACAAGTTATTCAACTTAACGAAGCCTATAATTTTTTAAAGCAATATCATTCATGTTTTATATCAGTAGACTTTTCAAAAGTTTTGTTCGGTGGTGATTCGGCAGGCGGACAAATTGCCGGACAATATACAGCTCTGCAAACAAATAAACATTATGCAGATGAGCTCTCAATAAGACAAGCAATCCCATCGGAAAACATACAGGCATTCATCGCTTATAGTGCTCCTTTAAATCTGCAACAAATGTCAGAAGCCCGATCGCGTAGTTTATTCATGAAATTCTTTGTTAATACAGTTGCCCGTGCAGTTATAGGTACCTGGAAATGGAAAAATGACATAAAATTAAAGCAAGCTTCCGTTGCGGAATATTTGTCCCCACAGTTCCCTCCCAGTTTCATCACGGATGGGAATACTTACTCTTTCCAGGAACAGGGGCAGCTATTCGAAAAAAAGCTGAATGATCTAAACGTTACGACGCAATCATTGTTTTACGCAGATTCTCATAAGGCAATTCCCCATGAATACCAATTTAACTATGCAACAGAAGAGGCTAAAAATTGTTTACACAATACAATCAAATTTATAGAGGAACAACTTATCGATTAATTTGTATAAATAATTAAATATAAAACTATAAAATTGTATAAATAAAATATTTTCATTAAACTCGAAGGGTCAATTGAATAGCTATTTTATAAAAAGATTTTTATTCCAAGAAATGCGTAATGACAATGTTTAACTTTTCCCCGGAATTACATGAAAATAAAAAGTCATATTGTAAATAACACAAATATTGCTGAAATAGTAGCTGACGGTATTATATTAAGCACAGTTCAAGATGGCCTGGATTTACTTGGAAACATGCATTACCAAGGATTTGATAAAATCATCATCTATGAAAAAAATATTAAACCTGATTTTTTTAATTTAAAAAGCAAATTAGCAGGCGAAATACTCCAAAAATTCACCCAATATCAAATGCCATTAACTATTATCGGTGACTTCTCAAAATTTAGTAGTAAAAGCTTACAGGATTTTATTTTTGAGAGTAATAAAGGACAACAAGTTAATTTCGTTTCCAGTATGAAAGAAATATTGAACGCTCAAAACCGCTGAAAAATCAAAAGGCTATTTGATACTCTTACGGACTAGTCTTTATACATAGTACTCTCTTTTATCCTATCAGAACAGATTTTTAGTGGATTTATAGCAATTTATATCTCAAATAACTTTGTTTTTCGGAAAAACAAAGTATATTTGAAAAAAAACCATAACTCCTATCTTTTACATCCATTATGATGTTAGAGGTTAGAACTATTAATTAAACATGAAATTAGGCGTTGCGAAAGAATCTAAAGAAAATGAAAAAAGAGTGGCTCTTACTCCCGATGTTGTAAAAACACTCGTAAAAAAAGATTTTGAAATTCTGATAGAAGAAGAAGCGGGCTTAGCTTCCGGATTCTCAGATGAAATGTATGAGAAATCAGGGGCTCATTTAACTTCAAAAGAAGGAATTCATCAAGCTCAGGTAATTTTAAGAGTGAACCCTCCTACTCTTGAAGAGGCAGAAATGATGCAAAATGAAAGTGTAAGCCTTTCTTTTTTGTATGCTTATTTACATCCAGAATTACTTTCTGTCTTTAACAAAAAGAAGATTTCAGCTTTTGCTATGGATGCTGTGCCACGCATCTCAAGAGCACAACGTATGGATGCTTTAAGCTCACAGTCCAATTTGGCAGGCTATAAAGCCGTGATTATGGCCGCAAATCATCTTCATAAAATATTCCCATTAATGATGACTGCAGCAGGCACCATCACCCCAGCAAAAGTATTAATTTTTGGAGCTGGAGTCGCCGGTTTACAAGCTATTGCTACTGCTAAAAGACTTGGTGCAGTAGTTGAAGTAACGGATGTACGCCCTGAAACAAAAGAGCAAGTAGAATCCTTAGGTGGCCGATTTATAAGTGTGGAAAACACGGATGAAATAAAAACGGAAGGAGGATATGCTAAGGAGGTATCCAAAGAGTTTTTAGTGCGGCAACAACAGCTTGTTCAAGAGAAAATAAAAGATGCAGATATTGTTATTACTACAGCATTAGTGATGGGGAAAAAATCTCCTGTTTTGGTCACAGAAAAGATGGTAAAAACCATGAAACCTGGATCCGTTATTGTTGATATGGCTGTGGAATCCGGAGGAAACTGTGAGCTCTCCGAATATAACAAAACTGTAAGAAAGCATGAAGTATTGATAATAGGCGAATCCAACTATCCTTCTCTACTCTCACAAAATGCAAGTCAATTATATGCTGCTAACATCAGTACTTTATTACTACACTTAGCTAGTCATCAAGGCTTTAAATGGGATCATGAAGAGGAAATCACATCAGGATCCTTAATTACTCACCAAGGTGAAATAGTTCATGAATTCACCAAATCAATCTTAAATCAATAACCCTTAAAATTTTTCTTTTGCTATGTCTCTGGAAACCCTTCTTATTCTGATATATATATTGGTTCTAGCCAGTTTTCTCGGGTTTGAACTTATCAATAAAGTACCTCCTACTTTGCACACCCCTCTCATGTCCGGCTCAAATGCAATTTCAGGAATCACCATAGTGGGAGCCATATTGGCAAGCCATACTCTTGGCTATTCTCAACTCAGCAAGTGGTTGGGAATGACAGCTCTTATTTTAGCCACTATAAATGTTGTCGGCGGATATGCTGTTACTGATCGTATGCTCAAAATGTTTAAAAAGAAAAAATAAAACAATTAATCTCCTACTATGAACACCTTTATTTTAACAGCTTATCTGCTAGCTTCTGTTTTATTTATTGTCGGCATAAAAATGCTCGGGCGCATAAAACTGGCTCGAAAAGGAAATACTTTATCTGCTTTAGGAATGTTTATTGCCGTATTGGCTACTGTAATTCAAGTGGAAAGTATTTCTCTCATCGCTATTCTCATCTGTATCTTAATCGGTTCTGCCATAGGACTAATTATAGCGCTTAAAGTCAAGATGACGAAAATACCTGAAATGGTGGCTTTATTTAATGGATTTGGAGGCTTGGCATCATTGGGTGTAGCTTTGTCAGATTATTGGCTTAATACACAGGAATTACATTTAAAAATAGATGAAATCACCGGTATCAGTGTGGCTTTAGGCATTTTTATAGGTGGTCTTACTTTCACAGGGTCATTAGTTGCTTTTTTAAAATTAAATGGCTTTATCTCAGGAAAAGCTGTTGTTTTTAAAGGACAGCACTTACTCAACCTTTTACTACTGATCATGGCATTGGGCCTGATGATATTAGGGATAATGCATATTCTGACCCCTACTTATATGCTGGCTTTAGTGGTTGCTTCACTAGTGATCGGGATATTAGTAGTCATCCCTATCGGAGGTGCTGATATGCCGGTTGTTATTTCTCTTCTCAACTCTTATTCAGGGATGGCGGCCTGTGCTACGGGGTTTATCATCGGCAATTATGTATTGATTGTTGCTGGGGCTTTGGTCGGGGCGTCGGGGTTAATTTTAACTCAAATCATGTCCAAAGCTATGAACCGATCTTTAATGAATATTTTGCTGGGCGGCTTTGGACAAACCTCTTCCAGCTCTTCCGAAGCAGACGGTTCTGAAATAACGATCAAGGAAGTTGGAGTGGAAGAAGCAGCTCAGATATTTGATACAGCCAGTTCCTTAATTATTACTCCTGGTTATGGCATGGCTGTAGCACAAGCACAGCACGTAATACGTGAGTTAATGGATATTTGTGAAAAAAAAGGAGTCGAAGTCCGCTTTGCCATTCACCCTGTAGCCGGACGCATGCCGGGGCATATGAATGTATTACTGGCAGAAGCAGATATTCCTTATGACAAATTAGTAGAAATGGACAAAATAAATAATGATTTTGCCAGTACAGATCTTGTATTTGTCGTAGGTGCTAATGACGTAGTCAACCCCGCTGCTAAAAATGATTCCAATAGCCCTATTTATGGAATGCCCGTTTTAAATGTAGAAGAAGCACAAACTGTTATAGTTAGTAAAAGAAGTATGAACCCTGGATATTCAGGCATACAAAACCAACTTTTCGGCGCAGATAATTGCTTAATGTTGTTTGGAGATTCGAAACAAACCATCACTCAATTAGTAAGTGAATTGAAAGAACTAGAATAATAGAAATTTCTTCCTATAGTAATACTACACCTGGTATATAAGATTTCATTATATGGAGAATAAATAATGAAATCTTATATTCGTTGTAGAAAATATGAAAAGACGTAAAATCTGGGATCAGCTGTGAATTCAAAAGGATTCAAAGACTGTATCCCGTACTGAACAAAAAAACAAGGCTGTTATAAATCATCCCATCAGAAAAAACGGTTGATCTACATAATTTTCTAACAAGAAAACATAAAAAAACACTATGCCAAAAGAAATATCAGAAAAACAAACAAAAGAATTACTCCAAACGTTAAAGTCACGGTTTGAACAAAATAAGCATAGACATATAAATATAAGTTGGGAAGATGTGGAGTCCCGTTTAGTAGCCCAACCCAGTAAGCTAAAATCACTACATGAAATGGAAATCACAGGAGGAGAACCTGATGTTGTTGATTATGATAAAATGGACAAAACTTTTCTGTTCTGTGATTGTGCTCCCGAAAGCCCAAAAGGGCGAAGAAGTGTGTGTTATGATAACAGGGCATTAGAATCACGAAAAAAATATAAACCCAAAAACAGTGCTGTGAAAATGGCAGAAGAAATGGGAATAGAGCTCCTCGATGAAAAACAATATCATAACTTACAACGCATGGAAAAATTCGATAGGAAAACATCAAGTTGGATTTTCACTCCAGACAGTGTAAGGGAACTCGGAGGAGCCTTATTTGGGGATCACCGTTTTGGAAGAGTTTTTATTTACCATAACGGAGCTGAGTCATATTATGCAGCAAGAGGTTTTAGAGGCTTTTTAAAAGTATAACCAGAATAATACCCAAGATAAATGTAGAGAAAAGACGGGAGTTTATTCTTGACAACTTGGAGTTATAATAAAGATTGGCAGCAATAATCAGACATCATTTGCTTTTAAAAAGACTTTAAGTGATTGTCAATTAAAAGATAGCCTTCTTTAATTAATGCCTACGTCTGCCAAAGAGATTCAAAAAACCATAAAAGGCAACCGAAATTTTATTTACGAAAACATTCTTTTTTTAAACTGTAAGGGAGTCATCCCCGTAAAAGTGGAAAAAGATTTTATGAAATGCGCTTGATCATAAAAGCCATGATGATAAGCAATTTCCGTCAAAGACTTTAAATCATTTTTCTGAATATCCCTCATGGTATTCTGAATTCTTTTTATCGAAAGAAATTTTTTGACACCTATACCCATTACCTTTTTGAATCGTCTGTTAAAGGATGTGTGAGCAATGCGTTTCCTTTTTAAATACACCTTAATAGAAGTCTCCTCTTCTATCTCATCTATAAATGAAAATATATCTTTAGGAATGGTTTGTATACGTGCAGATTTTAGGAGGAATTTTTCTATTGCAAAAACTTTCTTCTCTATTTTCTGTTCATTTAAAAAAGAATCTTTTAGAGACTTAAAAGGTGAATTTTGAAAATGCAATGGAGCGGCAACAACTTTTTTAGAAAACAAACGGGCATCCCATCCGAATAATTGAAAAAGCCCCCAGGGTTTAAACTTGACGCTAAGGGAAGTTAAATCAGCTTCCCAGTGTTTTTTTACCGGACAGGTGTTAATTCCATTTACCGCACCATACTTGGGGTACCAAAACACTTCATTTGCAGAGTTGGACAATGCAAATCTGCTCCCCAGATTAAAAGTTATTTCCGCTTGTAAAGAGGGAAACTGCAAAACTTCTGCTGGCTGATTGGATTCTTGCAAACAGATATATTCCACTGCCCATTTTATATCTGATTGGGGTACATAATATCGGCTCCTCATTACATTTTTATTAACTGAAATCCGTTTCTTTTTGTTTATATCATAAACCGATCCATCTTTCTATACGGCTCTAAGAGCTATGGCCAAATCTCTTGCACTTGAGAAATTATTTTCTATAGACACTGCTCATCAAAAAAAGACCCTGATTTTTTGTACTTTTGTAGCCTTGTGAAAGGAATATGGCAGCAAAAAAGAATGTTTTGAGATTTTTATATAAAATGGAATATTTTTTCTCCACATTAAAACAGGATGCAATGAGACTTTTCACACACGGAATCTACAAAACAGTATATAAATGGTGACTCTACTTTCAAGCTTCTTATTGCTATTGTTTGTCTTTGTTTTCTTTTATTTACGTCTCCCGCAGTTTGGTAAAGCACCTGCAAAAAATCGTTTAAAACGGATACAACACTCCCCAAATTATAAAAATGGTAAGTTCCAAAACAAACATTTCACGCCGAGCTTTACAAAAGGATATTCGCCAATAAGAATAATATATGATATGTTTTTTAAGAAACATCCCGGCACAGTTCCCATAGATAGTATTCCATCCATTAAAAATAATTTACACCAACTTCCTTCTGATGAAGATGTTTTAATATGGTTTGGACATTCATCTTATTATATCCAAGCTGGAGGCTATAATTTCTTAGTCGATCCGGTATTCAGCCAAAATGCATCTCCTATCCCCACAAGCAATAAGTCATTTAAAGGCACAGATATTTATTCAGCCGCTGATATGCCGGAAATAGATTTTCTGCTGATTACACATGACCATTATGATCACCTTGACTACCTGACGATAATAGGTTTGAAAAACAAGGTGAAAAATGTTATCTGTGGATTGGGAGTGGGATCTCATTTTGAACATTGGGGGTTTGACATGGCGAATGTCATCGAAAAAGATTGGAATGAAAGTATAAAATTCTCAGATAAACTTCAAATATATACTGCCCCTGCCCGTCATTTTTCCGGAAGAGGATTGAAAAGGAATAATACGTTATGGTTATCTTTTATTTTACAAATAGCCGATAAAAACATATACATAGGCGGAGATAGTGGTTACGACACCCATTTTGCCGAAATAGGCCATAAATTCGGAAGATTTGATTTAGCAATTCTTGAAAACGGACAGTACAATGAAGCATGGCGGGCGATTCATTTAATGCCTGAAGAAGTGCTAAAAGCAGCTAAAGAATTAAACACACAATGTTTGTTTCCCGTACATTCCGCCAAATTCAAATTATCAAAACATCCTTGGTCAGAGCCTCTTACAGCAATATCAAAACTAAACGAAGGGTATAACGTTCCTCTGATAACGCCGATAATAGGCGAAATTGTCGGTTTAAATAATAAAAACAAAACCTTCGAAAAATGGTGGCTAAATGTGAAATGATATGCTCGAATAAACGTCTTTTTCTTCCTCCAGCTTATTTACTATCTCGGCTTTCCTGTGCGTTTACGTCCAGGTCTAGACCATTTAGGTTTCTCCCCTAACGGTTTAAGCTTAGAGTCTTCTGCTTCTACTGTCACCGGTTGTTTATATTTTTCAAAAGGTTTTTGAGGCTTCAATCCTAAATCTTTAAACATTTCCATATCTTCATTTACATCAGGGTTTGGGGTGGTGAGGAGTTTGTCTCCGGCAAAGATAGAGTTAGCGCCTGCCAAGAAACATAACGCCTGTCCCTCTTTGCTCATTTTTTTTCTCCCTGCCGAAAGGCGTACTTGAGTTTCAGGAATGGCAATACGAGCTGTACTTATCATTCTTACCATTTCCCAAATAGAAACAAGTTTCTGTGTCTCCATTGGAGTTCCTTCAACCGGCACCAAGGCGTTAATCGGAACAGATGCAGGTTGGAGTTGACACAGTACAGCCAACATCGCTGCTCTGTCTTCCGCACTTTCTCCCATACCTATTATTCCGCCGCTGCAAACGGTAATATTGGTTTTTCGAATATTATGAATAGTATCTAATCTATCTTGATAAGCGCGTGTAGAAATAATGTTTTTATAGTAGTCTTCCGAAGAATCCAAATTATGATTATACGCATACAACCCCGCTTCTGCCAAGCGTTTGGCTTGGTTTTCTGTAATCATTCCCAAGGTACAGCATACTTCCATATCTAACTTATTGATGGTACGCACCATTTCCAATACTTTCTCAAACTCAGATCCATCTTTCACATTGCGCCATGCTGCTCCCATACAGATTCTGGAACTTCCCTCCTCTTTCGCGCGTATAGCTTCCGTCCTTACCTCTTCTATAGACATCAAATTATTTTTCTTTATATCGGTATGATAACGGGCGGCTTGTGGACAATAAGCACAATCCTCAGGACAACCCCCTGTTTTTATGGAAATAAGAGTTGATATTTGTACGGTATTGGGATCATGGTATTTACGATGTACAGCTGCAGCCTTATACACCAAATCCATGAAAGGCATATTGTATATTTCCAATATCTGCTCTTTTGTTAAAAAATTATAGGTTTTTGTTGTTTTATTTTTCATGATTTCTTTATTTTCGATTCCATTTATACTTCATGCCCAGACTAAACCACCTTGGTGGCATAGGAACAGCTCCTGCTTCTCTATATGCACTGTTTAGAATATTGGTGATATCAGCATAGAGCAACGAAGATTTCAATTGATATTTTATTCGTGCATCTAACACATCATATCCAGAGTTTAATTCACGTTTGATATATCGGTTTTCCACATCTAAGGAGACCCTTCCATAATTATAATTGATACCAATAATAAATTGATGCTTTAAATTCTCTAAAACGTATTTGGATTGGCCTGTATTATCAAAAGATATCTTTGGTTTAAGATAATTATAACTCATTCTATAGCCTAGATTATGTCTACCGACAAGCAAAACCTGTTGGCTCAAACGTCCGTATATCCCTTGGATTTTATTGTCCCCTAAATTATAAGGTGCATAAGGTTGACTTTCATCTTCCCGGATCCAATCGATAAACCCGGATATATCCCGATAGAAATAACCTGTTTTCGCTCTGATTCTACCTGTAGAATAATCTACGGCAACTTCATATTGCCATGCGTTCTCTGATTGAAGTTTTGGATTCCCTACATTCCCCGGAGGCTGATCAAGATACAAATCAGTAAAAGAAGGAATGCGTTGTGCCGAGCCAATACTGGTTGAAATTTTCCATGTATTATCGAGTAAATAGGCTAAATCCAATCCGGGATAAACCTGCCAGTTATAATCTGTATTGTAATTGATATATGTTCCGGCCACAGCAATTAATTTATTCCAATATTTACCTTTGAATTCGGCATAAATCCCATGATTGTCCCGTTCTTGTTTTCCTATATTCGAACTATTAATGCGCGTCATACGAGACTCCCACCCCACTCCAAATTCGCCCATAGAAGTAGAAAATCTTCCATTCAACTCTAACATTAAGGCATTGGTAAAATGTCTAGAACGGGCAGTATTCAAATCCTGCTTAAAATAACGGTAATCATCTTCATTATATCGGTGGCTAATTCGGGGCATCAGTGTGAGATCACCCCATCTATGTTTGGAGGAAAGGCTAAAAAGCGTGGTTTTGTCGATTTCTTCTGAATCTTTATCTCCCGGAGCGGCGTAAAATCCGTTTGCACCAAACCGATTATCTATATGCCCTATTAGTGCTTGAACGGAATGTTGGTTATCCAAGTAATAATTTCCATTATAAAAAAAACGGGAATTGTTTAATGCAGTATTATATCTTTGCCCATTATAGCTATCCTGGCTTAGGGCGAATAAATGATTCTGTTGCTCATCGCCATAATTACCGACTAATTGCAGCCCTCCGCCTCCATATATGCCGCTGCCATCCTCTTCTTCTTTTCTTTTAAAGGATGAACCCGAATAAAGATGAGCCGAAACAAAAGATGTAGATTCTTTCTTGGTTACAATGTTAATGGCTCCGGTCAGCGCATTGACTCCGTATATTCTGGCGGCTGCCCCCTTAAGAACTTCCACGCGTTCTATAGCGTCTATAGGAACAGGGATATTCATCATAATATGAGCGGTTTGATCATCTATCAGCTTTATCCCATTTAACAAAACCAAACTTTGTTCAAAAGTTCCTCCGTCAATACTCACGTCCGCTTGCCCTCCGAAAGGCCCGCGCTGACGGATGTCTAAACCACCTACATATGTCAAGAGCTCATTCACTGAGCGAACGGGCATTTTTGCTATTTGTTCCTGTGAAATGATTTGGATATCCCGGGCAGATTCTACAAAAGGTATTTCAATCCTATTCCCATGAATAATTACTTCATCTAATTCGTGATGTAACTGTGAGGGCTTCTCTTCCTGAGCCCAAGCCAGTTCAAAACACACAGATACAGCTAAAAAAATAAAAGTCTTTTTCATTGAGTTCGATTATTTATTATTTCGAAAGCACAAAGTTTAGAATTAAAGATCTATATTTGCTAGTCCAGTTTTAAAATAATGAGTAGTCCGGATAATCTTTCTTTTCCACAATTTATAAAAATAGATCGGCGAAAATCCGATCCTATCTATATACAAATCGTTTATCAATTTATACAAGCTGTTCAGCGACGGTTGTTGGAATCCGGAGATAAGATACCCGGTAGCCGAAGTTTGAGCAAAGAGCTGAATGTACACCGAAAAACAATTATTGCTGCTTTGGATGAGCTGGAAGCGCAAGGTTGGATAAGGTCTGTACCTTCTGTAGGGACTTTTGTCAAAAACCCTGATGCAAAAACGATAGAAAACCCAGTTTTATTAAAGGATGCTCAAAAAAAGAAAAAAGAAAATTCACAATTTTTATTTCGAAAAAGCTTCCTATTAGACTCCCCAGAGCATAAAAACCAATGTCTTTTCCAATTTACGGAAGGAACACCAGACTATAGAATTATTAAAACAAACGAATTGGGAAGATTTTATACTTCTGCTCTAAAACGTAAAAATATATTAAAAAAAATTCAGGATTATGTATCGGAAAGCAATCCCTTTTTCAAAGAACAACTCAGTTATTATCTGAATTTGACGCGCGGGCTGCATATTTCAAAAGATAACATGATGACAGCCAACAGCCGTCAAGTTCTACTTTACATCTTAACCCAATTGCTGGTGCAAACCGGTGATAGGATTTTGGTAGGTGATTATAGCTACTATTATTCAAACATGGTGTTTCAACAAGCAGGAGCCCAGATCTCTACCATTCCTATGGATCAAGAAGGAATACAGATAGATTATATCCGCAGACATTTCCGTCCGGGAACCATCAAATTTGTCTACCTATCTCCACAACACCAATTTCCGACTACTGTCTGTCTTTCTGAAAACAGAAGGCAAGGATTAATCGAATTAGCAAATGAATATCAGTTTATTCTTGTTGAAGATGATGGCAATTATGAGCTCACTTATGAAAAATATACAAGTGGGCCTCTAATAAAGAGATTGAATTTCCAAAACCTGATTTATTTAGGTTGCTTCGGGAAATTCCTGACTCCCGGCTTTCAAACGGATTTTATGATTGCCCCTCAAGATTTTATTAAAGAAGCCCAAAAACACTTCAACATTTTTGGAAAAATAGACATCGTAAAAGAACAAGCTTTAGCAGAGATGATTTATGAAGGTGATATTCACCGCTACAGAAGAAAAGCCCTTCAAACTTACCAATCCAGAAGAGATTTATTTGCCGCACTCTTAAAAGAAAATTTCCCATCCGGCGTAAAGTTTATGGTTCCAAAAGGCGGGTTGGCTTTTTGGATAGAATTCGAACAATCAATTTCTTTATCCAAACTCACAGAAAAATGTCGTAAAATGAGCTTGTTTATCCCGAGGACTTGCTTATACCAAAACAAACATACCGCTGCCCTGCGTTTAGGATTCGGTCACCTTCACGAAAAAGAAATGAAAGAAGCCCTAAAAATCCTTAAGGAAGCTTATGAAGACATTCTTAAGCCGTCTTAACGGATTAAATACAGAAAATTGAGAGGTGCAAACCCCTCAATCTCTATTTTAAGATTTTTTAACAGGGGTTAACGCCTAAAAACCCGGCTAATTGATAATAATAATTCTTAAAATCATCTGAATTGATTACTTTCGCAGTACATTTGAACAAAAGTTACTCGTATAGAAATTAAATTCATGGTAGAGCAAGGTACATCGAGAAAAAAAACCAAATCTGTATATATATCTACAGTTATCAGTATCGCTTTAGTATTGCTTATGACCGGCCTTTTGGGTTTAATATTAGTCCATGCTAAAAACCTTTCAAAATACGTGCGGGAAAACTTAGTCGTCAATGTCATTGTTAATGATAATGTATCGGAAGGAGATGTACTTTCTTTGCAAAAGGACATTGAAAAAGATCCTTACGTCTTACAAACGGAATATACGAGCAAAGAATTAGCAGCAAAAAACTTAACGGAAGATCTCGGAGAGGACTTTGTGGAATACCTTGGACATAACCCTTTGTTGCCTTCTATTGATGTCTATCTCAAAGAACAATATGCAAACACAGATAGCATTGCGGATTTTATAAGCAAAGTCTCTCAAAACAGTAAGATTAAAGAAGTAATTTATCAAGAGTCTTTAATTGACGTTGTCAATGATAATATAAAAATTATCAGTATTGTTATATTAGCCTTTACTGCAATTTTGTTGATCATTGCAGTCGCTTTAATCAACAACACCATTCGCCTGGCCATTTATTCACAGCGCTTTCTGATAAAAAGTATGCAGCTTATCGGAGCTACCCGAAGGTTTATCCGAAAACCCTATATTTTATATGGAATATTACACGGATTGATTGGCTCACTCATTGCTATATTGTTATTATTATTGACATTACAATTTGCCCAAAAGCAAGTGCCGGAATTGGTCTTTTTGCGAAATTGGTATGAATTTGTTATAATATTTATAAGCGTTACAGCTTTAGGTATAATGATATCGGGTTTAAGCACTTATTTTGCAGTGACAAAATATTTACGGGCAAAGTCGCATAGCCTTTATCGTTAAAACAATATATGGATTTATGAGTAAAAAAACATCAAGCACAATAAAAAAAAGAGGAAGCTCTTCCTCAAACTTAGACTTTGTATTTAAAAAACAAAACTATCTCTTGTTGTTATTGGCAATCGCTGTCGTAATCATTGGTTTTTTACTGATGCTGGGAAGAGAAGATATCTATAGCTTTACTAAAATCACGATCGCTCCTTTTGTCATTGTATTAGGCTTCGGAATTGGGTTTTATGCGATTCTGTACAAACCCAAGAAAACATCAAAATAATTTTTTCACTATACTCTTTTTAACAATCACGGCAAATGAGCATAATTGAAGCAATAATTCTTGCTATCATAGAAGGATTAACCGAATTTTTACCCGTTTCTTCTACAGGACACCTAATTATCGGTACAGCATTACTCGGAATAGAACCTTCAGCTTTTGTGAAGCTTTTTACAATAGTAATTCAATTGGGTACTATCCTATCGGTACTGGTTCTTTACTGGAAACGTTTTTTTAAATCTTTTGACTTTTATTATAAGATAGCTGTTGCAGCTGTTCCCGCTGCTATTTTAGGTTTACTTTTCAATGATTTTATAGACTCTTTATTAGAAAGCCCTTTGATGGTAGCTATTATGCTGGTCGTGGGCGGAGTTATTTTATTATTTGTCGATAAATGGTTTAACAAACCTACCTTAGACAATTCTGACGACATTCCTTACAAGCGGGCATTTATGATCGGCTTATACCAATGCCTAGCTCTAATCCCCGGCACATCCCGATCTGCCAGTACTATTGTAGGAGGTATGACTCAAAAACTTACTCGCAAAGCGGCTGCAGAATTTTCATTTTTCTTAGCCGTACCCATGATGTTCGGAGCTTCAGTCGTGAAACTATATAAGTTTTTCAAAGCGGGACATACATTTGCTGAAAATGAACTAAGTATATTAATTATAGGTAATATAGTGGGTTTTATAGTAGCAATTATCGCTATTAAATCTTTTATCTCTTACTTATCAAAACATGGTTTTAAGATATTTGGCTGGTACAGAATTTGTGTGGGAATTATACTTCTCATTATGCTATTAAGTGGTCAGAGTTTAAATGTCATTTGATTTGTTAAAGAAAGGAAAAGAATTCGACTTCGCTAAAGGGGAGTTATTATTAGTGGACAAGCCTTTAACATGGACAAGTTTTGATGTGGTTAATAAAATCCGAAACAGCATCAAACCTATGAAAGTTAAGGTGGGCCATGGCGGCACCCTGGATCCATTAGCTACTGGTTTGCTGATTATCTGCACAGGAAAATTCACTAAAAAACTAGAGCATTTCCAGGCAGAAGAAAAAGAATATACAGGTACTTTTACTTTAGGTGCTACCCGTCCCACTTACGATATGGAATCGGAAATCGATCATAAATTCTCTTATGACCATATCAATGCCGAAGATATTATACAAACAGCTCAAACATTCATAGGCGAATCTGAACAGACCCCACCTTTACATTCAGCTGTTAAAGTAGAAGGAGAACGTGTTTATGAAAAAGCAAGACGTGGTGAAAAAGTCACTCTCAAAAAAAGAAAAATACATGTTTTTGCTTTTGAAATAACAAAAATAGACCTACCGGAAGTTTCTTTTCGAATTTCCTGCTCAAAAGGTACATATATACGTTCCATTGCTCACGACTTCGGAAAAGCTTTAGCAACCGGAGCTTATCTTTCTTCTTTAAAAAGGGTGAAAAGTGGTAACTTTGCCCTTGATGATGCTTGGGAATTACAAGATTTGATAAAAGCTATAAAAGAGTACAAAAATCGCAGTACAAGCACAGTAATAGATTAGTTGCTCATGAAAATATATAAAAGTCTGGAAGAGTTTTATTCTAAAGGGAACTCAATAGTGACCATTGGAACTTTTGACGGCGTACATGTCGGCCATCAAAAAATACTTAACAGTTTAAAAGAAATGGCAATTAAGTATGATGGTGAGACGGTTTTACTCACTTTTTACCCTCATCCACGGCTTATTATAAACCCAGACGATCAACATCTGAAACTATTAAGTGATATAGAAGAAAAAGTAGGTGCTTTGGCCGATGCAGGAGTTGATCACCTGATCATTATGCCTTTTACGAGAGATTTTTCCAACCAAAGCCCTGAAGAGTATATTCGCAATGTTTTAATCCGAAAATTAGGTGTACGCTGCATAGTAATAGGCTACGACCATCGCTTTGGTAAAGATAGGAAAGGTTCGATTCGGGATTTAAGACAACAAGGTAAAATATATGGCTTTGATGTCAAAGAAATATCGGAACAAGATGTTGAAGAAGTAGCTGTCTCTTCTACAAAGATCCGGGAAGCCTTAATTGTAGGTGATATTGAAACAGCAAATAAATACTTAGGCTATCCATTCGAACTTACCGGAAAAGTAATAGAAGGAGATAAAATAGGCCGGGATTTAGGTTTTCCCACAGCAAACTTAGAAGTTCATGAAAAGCACAAGCTTATACCTGCTTATGGTATTTATGCCGTAGAAGCTCAGGTATTTGACGGCTTATCCCCTATTGAATCCGGAGAATATGAGAGCCCGGAAATTATAGAAAAATTTCAAGCAATGGCGTACATAGGTAACAGACCTACAGTGGATGGTGTGCACAGAACTATAGAAGTCAACTTTTTAGACTTCAGCGGCAACCTCTATAATAAAACGCTTCGGATTCGTTTTCTGGATTTTATACGGCACGATGAACGTTTTGAATCTATGGAAATACTTATAAAGAAAATGAAGGAAGACGAAAAAAAAATAAGAGCTTTCTTTGAAAATAAAAACACGGCTTCATCTTTCTAAAGCCGTTTTTTTTCACTACTAAGTACTTTTTTGCATGTTTTTTGTGCTTTCATCCTTTAAAAGAATTATTGTATTGAAATAAAAAGAAGACATGTCTAAAATACAAATGAAAAGAATTTATGATGATTACCATATAAATGACGGCTATCGTATCCTAATTGACAGACTATGGCCCAGAGGTGTAAAGAAAGAAGAAGCACATCTGAACGAATGGTGTAAAGAGTTAGCTCCTTCAACAGAATTGCGTAAATGGTATGATCACGATAAAGATAAGTTTCTTCTTTTCAAAGAGCGTTATCAAGACGAACTAAAAAACAAAAGCGAAGATTTATCCCCTCTTTTGGAAATCGCTAAAGCTCAAAAAGTCACCTTGCTCTATGCGGCTAAAGATCCAAACAACAACCACGCAATAGTACTCAAAGACTTTCTAAACAGCAAAATGTAGTTTCCTGAAAAAGCTCCATCTTCTTATTCTTCCCTATCATTCTGTTGTTAGACTTATCAAGCCGTCTTAGACCAAATATTGATCACCAATACACCGGCTACGATCAATATTATTCCCAAAATAGCTGCCAAATCGGGTACCTGTTTAAAAATTACCACTCCTACTCCGGTGATTAAAACAATGCCCACTCCAGACCAAATCGCATAGGCGATGCCTACGTCCAATACTTTCAAAGCGTGACTTAAAAAGTAAAATGAAAAAATATAACACACTGCCATCACGGCTGTAGGCAAAAACTTGGTGAATTGTTCCGAAGTATTCAAAAATGCTGTTCCCACAGTTTCAAAAATAATTGCAATTGCTAAAAAGAAATAACTTTTCATAACCTTTAAAACTTTTATGTTTCCTCCTTGTAATCTAAAACAAAAATACATTTTTTATTTCCCACAAGCTATTCGCTATTTTTATATTATTGATAATCAGATAGGAGTGACATCCATTTTCCACAACTTCAAAATCGTCTATATCATGAAAAATGATTAGATTTACGAGAGAACAAAATATTGTAATAATACATGCCAAAGATATCAAGTAAAGGCAGTAATATGCCCTCTTCACCTATTCGTAAGTTAACACCTTATGCCGATCAAGCTAAAGCTCAAGGCATTCATGTTTATCACCTTAATATTGGTCAGCCCGACATCAAAACCCCTGAGGTTATGTTAGACGCCGTCCGGAATATAGATTTTGAAGTTTGGGCTTACACACCTTCTCAAGGTACAGAAACTTACAGAAATAAATTGAGTGAATATTATAACCGTATCTCCTATTCTGTCACTCCGTCGGACATTTTAGTAACCAATGGAGGCTCAGAAGCGATTACCATTGCTATGCAGGCCTGTGTGGAAGTCGGTGGGGAAATAATTATCCCGGAACCCTTTTACGCAAATTATAATGGCTTTGCTTGCTCTGCAGGGATTACCATAAAACCTATACTCTCATATATTGATAATGACTTTGCCTTACCCCCTATTGAGGAGTTTGAAAAGGTAATTACCGATAAAACAAAAGCTATTGCCATTTGTAACCCCAATAACCCTACAGGTTATCTGTATTCGAAAGAAGAGTTAATGGCTCTAAGAAAGCTCTGCTTGAAATATGATTTGTTTTTGCTGTGTGACGAGGCTTATAGAGAGTTTTGCTACGATGGAAACGAATTTATCTCTCCTATACAGTTGGAAGGAATGGAGGAACACGCCGTGATATTAGACACCGTTTCTAAACGCTATTCAGCATGCGGAGCCAGATTAGGCTGTATCCTTACCAAAAACAAAGAACTGTATGCTACTGCTCTGAAATTTGCGCAGGCACGTCTTTGTCCACCAGCTATTGCCCAGATTGCAGGAACCGCAGCCGTGGATACACCCCAGTCATATTTCGATGCTGTACTTACAGAGTACACTCAAAGAAGAAAAATCCTAGTTGATGGGTTAAATCAAATTGAAGGTGTTTTCTGCCCCAACCCTAAAGGCGCATTTTATACGGTGGCTAAACTCCCTATAGATGACAGTGAAAAATTTTGCCAATGGATGTTAGAAAGCTTCTCATATGAAAACGAAACCGTAATGATGGCGCCCGCAAGCGGCTTTTACAGCAGCTCAAATGCAGGCAAAAATGAAGTCAGGTTAGCCTATGTACTAAAAGAAGAAGACTTAAAAAAAGCCCTTGTATGTTTAAAAAAAGGATTGCAGGCATACCCCAATAAACGGATTTAAAAACATGCTGAGCCGGTCGTAAAACAGAGAGAATTAGTAATCATCGTTCTTTTTCGTTATATTATAGTCGGATAAACTAAAATATACGACTATGAGTAAATTGAAAAAATTTGATTTGATGGAAAAGATTTCGAGGGAATTGGAAAGTTTGCACAACACTCAGCAAGCCGTATTAGAAACCCTGGGCAGAATAGAGGTTGATAATATTGAACTGGAAGACAAATTATTAGAAAGTAAAGTTCCAGATATTTTCCAACATACCGCCGAAAGTTCTGAGGATATTGAGCAATTAATTGCATCCTTCAAAGAAAAAATTGAAAAATTTGCCGAAGAAAATAATATTGAAAAACTAAGGCAACAGGAAGAAGCAAACAAATAGCTTATTTTGAACGTCCTTGAACGATCGTGCGTTTATTAAGCACATACCTAAAATCTTTGTATTGGTATAGTTGAAAAAGGGAGATTTACATGAAGTTATTCTCCCTTTTTCAATATGTATGATCAATTATATTTCCTTTAATAACAAACTGTGCTGTGAGGCTGTGAAAATATTTCTAAAAACACTGTTAATTTCCGAATCTATCTGTGCAGCATATATTCCACAATAAGGAATCAAAAAAGCAGTTTTCTCTTTGATAAAACGTACGATTTCTTTCGCTAAATTATTGCTTTTTATACAGATTTCTTCTCCATAGGTCTTCTGTTCCCAAATATTTTCTACAAGATCAAAGTACTCTTCAGAGTGTTCATTAAACTTTCTTTTGATCGCATTTAATACTTCTGCCTTTTTTGAAGACTCTGTTTTCACTTTCCGACGAACCGGGCGTCTGGTAAAAGAAACCTCTGTCAAATCTAAAAATTTACGAAACATCCCTATGTAATTAACCAACAAAGTAGCTTCTGCAAAAAATGCAAAAGGAATAGAATAAAGAGGATGATCTATCCTTATTTGATCTACCTCAATATGAAACTCTCTATGTTTATCTACCTGTACATTATCTACAGTAAAGCTATGGCTTGCCGTGCTTTCCAGTCCGAAAGTCTGCCAATCTTCAATGATTTCCACATCTTTTTTATCGACAAAAAAAGCGGCAGTTTTTATCTTTCCATTTTTATCTAAAACCGGTTTTTTATTTTGCCATATTTCAGCTACCAAAGTAAAGTGTGTCAAATGATGTGCACCTGTAGCATATTTCCACTCTCCTTTTATCCTGTAACCTTTTTCATTTTTTTCAGCCACTCCACTGTTAAAACCACTGCCGCCTAAACAAATTTCCCTATCGTTAAACAAGGTATGCTGACTTTCGTCAATAAAGCCTATAAATAAATTAGCTCCGGAACAAAGAGTTACTGTCCACGCCAGACTCCCATCTTCATATGCCAGATTTTCTATAGTGTGCAAGCCTTCCAAAAAATCCATTTCCAATCCTCCGAAAGATTTTGGCACCCAGAGTTTGAATAGCTTTTTATCATACACCCAACTCAGCTGCTGATGGGTTAAAGAATAGTGTTTAGCAGCTTTCCACCTATTTTTTTCAAGTAAATTCTTATCTTCTTCGTTAATCTGTATCATTTTTATTGCTCCTTATTAATCTAAACCAATTTATATACCCCCAAACTCCCATTCCAAATAGGAAAATAGTAAAACCTGAAAAAACAGGTAAATTTTTATAGTATAAAAGCGGGATAGCTATAATATTACTCATATTCAGAAAAAGCCAATTCTCCATTTTACGTTTGGCTAAGAGCCACATTCCTGCCCAGGCAAAAGCTGTCACTAAACTGTCCCACAAAGGGACGGTGGAATCCGTCAAGTAGATCAGTCCAAAATAAAAAGCAAAAAACGACCCCGCCACAATACTTACAGCAATCATCCATTCTTTGCGTGTGCTGTATGAAATTGGAGTTTCCGTTTGTTTTTTACGATGTCTACCGTGCATCCAGTACCACCAGCCATAAATACTCATTGTCAAATAATACAAGCTTAAGAAAATCTCTGCATAGAGTTTAGAGAAATATAGTACGTATATATTAATCAGTATACTGACTATTCCGAACAAATAATTAATAGGTTTATTTTCTTTGGCGTACCAAACCTGCAAAGCACCAAAGAATACACCTACCCACTGCAAGAGAAGAATGTGATCTGTATTTTTTAGAAATATGAAAAAATCGAACTCACCCATTTTATGGTTTTTATAAATTTATTTTTACAAAAAATCCAATGGATGAAATACCGATAAATTCCCTACGCCGGCATTATCCGGATCAGGTGCTTAGAAAAGAATAAAACCCAATTCTTTCCTAAAGGGTATATTCTCAGCTTTATTGACACTTGTAGCAAAAAGCACCCCCATCAGAAAAAGTATAAGCCAAAGGTAAGATTAATTTTCGGCAATACTAAGTTTTAAAATTTTATGCGAACGTTCCCTCACTTCCCGGCAAAGTTTTTCATTCTCATTTAATGATTTTCCCCAAGAAGGAATAATTTCTCTGAGTTTCTTTTTATATTCTTGAGATTTTGCCCGTTCAGGAAAGCATTTTTTTAGCAGATCAATCATAATAGCTACAGATGTAGAAGCCCCGGGCGATGCGCCCAACAGAGCAGCTATACTGCCGTCTTCGCTGGACACTACTTCCGTTCCGAACTCCAGTACTCCTCCGCCTTTTGGATCCTTTTTAATTACTTGTACCCTTTGTCCGGCTTTCTCTATTTCCCAATCTTTTAACTGTGCAGCAGGCATAAACTGCTTCAAAGCGTGTAATTTATCATCCGGGCTTTTCATCACTTCAGAAATAAGATATTTCGTCAAGGGTAGGTTATGAACGCCTGCAGAAATCATCGGACCTATATTAGAAAGTTTAATGGATGCCGGCAAGTCAAAATACGAACCGCGCTTTAAAAACTTCGTCGAAAAACCAGCATACGGCCCAAAGAGAAGTGCCCGTTTTCCATTTATATGCCGGGTATCTAAATGCGGCACGGACATTGGCGGAGCTCCTACCGACGCTTTTCCATATACTTTGCCATAATGCTGTTTGATTATTTCTTCATTCGTACAACGCAGCCATTGTCCTCCTACAGGAAAGCCCCCGTACCCTTTGGCTTCCGGAATTCCCGATTTCTCTAACAATAATAAAGAATGACCTCCTGCCCCTATGAACACAAATCTGGCACGTATTTTCGACGTATCTCCTGTTTTTACATCTTTTATAGAGAGACGCCAAAGCCCTCCTTTTTTACTTTTGATATTTTTCACCTCTTTATTTAGTTGCAAGTGAATATTTTCTTTTTTTTGCAAACCCTGAATTAGCTCTTCTGTCAAAGCTCCAAAATTCACATCCGTTCCAATTTCCATTCGGGTAGCAGCCATTTTGCTATCTTCCCCCCTGCCTTGCATCATTAAGGGAACCCATTTGCGCAACGTCTCTTTATCTTCCGTGACCTTCATGTCTTTAAACAGGGTTTCCCGAGTCATAGTTGCATGACGTTTTTTTAGAAACTCCACATCCTTTTCACCAAAGACAACACTCATATGAGGTACAAACCGAATAAAACGTTCGGGGTTATTGACGATTTTTTTCTCTACTAAATAAGACCAAAATTGTTTGGAAACCTCAAACTGCTCTGCGATCCGAATAGCTTTGGAAATATCGATACTGCCGTCCTTCTGCTCAGGAGTGTAATTCAACTCACATAATGCAGAATGTCCCGTACCTGCATTATTCCAGGCTTCCGAACTTTCTCCTGCCACTACGTCCAAGCGTTCGATTATCTCAATATCCAACTCTGGATTCAATTCGTTAATCAGCGTGCCTAAAGTCGCACTCATAATTCCTGCGCCAATTAACACAACATCTACCTCTTTTACGTTTTTTGTTTTTTTACTCATAGCAATCATTAGGAAGAACTACAAATGTAATATACATTTCTCAAAACCTGATAACTATCTTGAAATAGATATATTATTTAGCTCACTTTTTACATGAAAAAGAAAGGCAAAGTACCCTTGTGCAAAACATTTTTTTCTCGTAAAACAAATTAAAAGCTTATATTCGCTACAATACGGGTTTTTAAAAAGGAATCACCATACGTTAATATATCATATGAAATTATTAGAAGGAAAAATAGCTTTAGTAACAGGAGCTTCAAAAGGTATAGGTAGAAAAATAGCAGAAGTATTTGCTCAACAAGGTGCAAATGTAGCTTTCACATATTTATCCTCTGTTGAAAAAGGACAGTCACTGGAAAAAGAATTAAAAACTTACGGCACACAAATAAAAGGATACCGTTCCGATGCCTCAAAGTTCGAAGATGCTGAAAAATTAATAGACGATATCGTAACAGATTTCGGAGCTCTTGATATAGTAGTAAACAATGCCGGCATTACAAAAGATGGTCTCTTGATGCGTATGACAGAAGAAAATTGGGATGCAGTCATTGACGTGAATTTAAAATCTGTTTTTAATATCACCAAAGCTGCCTCCCGTACCATGATGCGAAATCGAAAAGGCGTATTTATAAATATGAGTTCGGTGGTCGGTGTACAAGGTAATGCGGGCCAGGCAAATTACGCTGCCAGTAAATCCGGTATAATAGGTTTCACAAAATCTGTTGCCAAAGAGTTAGGCTCCCGAAACATTAGAGCAAACGTAGTAGCGCCCGGTTTTATCCGTACAGAAATGACCGAAGTTTTGGATCCTAATGTAGTGAAAGAATGGGAAAAAGATATCCCTTTAAAGCGTGCTGGAGAAGTAGACGACGTAGCTAATGTATGCTTGTTCTTAGCTTCGGATCTATCTGCTTATGTTACCGGACAGACCTTGTCTGTGTGTGGCGGAATGTTGTAAAAATTGCATCATCCATAGAAATTATTTTTTATATCGCCCGCTTTATTCCTAATGAAGCTCCAACCTAAACACATTTAATGAATAAGGCGGGATAAATATAAAATAAGTGAAAGAGCATTTAAATATCGTTCTTTTTATTTCCATAATCTTTTCCCTCCCTGTTGTATTACCATTTAAAAGAGTCATAGCAATGTAGGAAATAACAAAAACTGCCTTATTTCTTAACAAAGAATGTATTTTTATTACTTCGTATGAAACAGAAAATACAACATTCCCCTAAAACACACTCTATGAAATATAATTTTGACGAAGTCATTGAAAGGAAAAACACAAACAGCGTAAGTTACGAAGGCTGGAAGTCCCACATAGTAAAAGAGGCTACCCAAGAAGAGTATATTAGAATGTGGGTAGCGGACATGGATTTTTCTACACCTCCGGAAATATTGGAAGCCATGCATACCCGTTTAAATAAAAAAATATTAGGGTACAGTGAGGTTTTTGATGATAAATACTTCAAAGTTTTGGAAGATTGGTTTTTAAAACGATATAACTGGCCTATCCACACAAAGCATTTGGTGTTTTCACCCGGAGTAGTCCCTGCGCTAAACAGACTTGTCCCTCTATTAACAGAAAATAATGAAAACGTATTAATAAATACCCCTTCTTATTATCCTTTCTATACTTCCACGTTAAACAATGAACGAAAAATATTTTTCAGCGGATTAAAGAAGATAAACGGCAGGTTTGAAATCGACTATGCGGATATAGAGAAAAAACTGACCGATACAGACAAAAATATTAAACTTTTTATCCATAGCCATCCTCATAACCCAACAGGACGGGTGTGGACAAAAGAAGAACTGCAGAAATTAGGGGAAATATGTTTGAAAAATGATGTTTTCATCCTTTCTGATGAGATCCACTGCGATTTACTGCGTCGAGGATTGCAGCATATTCCTTTCTCCTCTTTATTCCCCAGTTCTGATAAAATAATTACGTGCACTGCCCCAAGCAAAACATTTAATGTAGCCGGCAACCTGCTGTCCCATATTTTTATTCCTAACGATAAAATACGTGAAGAGTGGAACAGACTTTACAGTTCTTCTCTTTCCCCTCTTTCAATTGCGGGCACACAAGCTGCTTACGCGCAATGCGAAGACTGGTTAGAAGAATTAAAAATATATCTGGATGGTAATTTCAAATTACTAGATCGAAAAATAAAAAGCCTGCTGCCTCATGCAAAATTTACTGTCCCGGAATCTACTTATTTGGCTTGGTTAGATATTTCTGTCTATTTAGATAAAATCCCGGAAGGGGGAAATGTAAGGGATTTTTTGCTGAAAAACGCTAAAGTTATAGTAGAAGATAGCAACAGATTTGTCGACAATTCCCAAGGTTTTATACGGTTAAACCTGGCCAGTCCAAGAAAAGTAATTGCCGAAGGAATAGAACGGATCGCACAAGCCTTAAATGCTTAAATTTATTAACTTAAGGAATCCGGTTTCATAGAATTTA
>JAJYRG010000126.1 GCA_021794195.1 Bacteroidota bacterium | reverse complement strand
CAATTACATCTTCCGATAGTTTCTGAGAGAAGACTTCTTGATCACCATTAAAGGCTTTTATTTCAATATTTGAAAGCAAACCCAAATCAACCAATGATCCGGAGCTTACACTAAACGTCAAGTTAAAGTGATCCTGAGGTTCGGATAGCGTATGGTATTCTACGAATTGGAATACCGAAGCTCCGACACCAGCAGCACCTAAATTTATTTCGGATGCAGCACTTATATCGTCTGTCAGTGCATTTTCAGCATTTTTTACGCCTGCTCCGCCAACGCCCAATAAATCCAAGGAAATGCCGTCCGACTCTGAATACGTTGAAAATGCCTGTTCGCAATCATCGGATCCGGTGGAATAACACAAGCTGTACACTTTCATTGTGCGGCTTGCTTCTGCACCTACTAAAGCAGGGAAATGCTCTGTTATCTTGACACTTCTATAGGCTGAACCCGGCGTTATGGCTACATAATAATGTCCATATTTATCCTGCACCACTTTAATGGGCAAACCATTAAACGCGTCTTCGCTTGAGCCTTCAAGAACAGGGTTTCCGTTTTCATCATTTACTTGAATGGTAAAATAATGGTTTCCAAATAATAAATTATCAACAACTCCATTTAACAGCTCTCCTAAACTGCCATCCAGCAAACCTGACAATAGCCCTTCATCCTCCATGTCAATCTTTAGGTAAGATGTTGTATTGGCAGCTACGTTACCTTGATAACCTAGTTCAATATTACCAGAATAAGCACCGGCTCCTAATAATGATCCGGAAGTAGCTTCCAGCACAGCGAATGTACCATTATTACCATCTACCGCATTATATGGAAAATTAGTATATTCATGTCCCATTAATATATCAGCACATTCGCGGTTTCCGCCAAGCATATGCTCTCCACCTTCATCTTCCAATGGGGGTTCAGGATCAGTACAGGACAATGGTGAATCTCCCAGACCATAGCGTTCTACGCTATACACTTCTAAAGGAGAAGAGGCCAAACTTACTGAAGCTGTAGTGTTAATCCCGATCGCAACCCTATCAAATGGCACACCCGGTCCAAAAGGTACCGTAATCGGATCTCCTGATTGCAAGAGAGTAACTAAATCAAGACCATTGACTAATGCACCTTGCAATTTTTTGGTATATACTAAATCATCGCCATTATAAGCCCTTACTTCGAAGTTGCCCAATAGATTTAAATCAAGCAGACTGCCCCCACCAATTTTGAATTTAATCTTAAAATAGTCCTGTTCAGCAGAAAGTTCATTGAAGTAGAATGTCTGAAAAACGGATCCCAGCAAGCTGAGTGCTCCTGTTGTAATAGTTGAATATGTATCAGCGTTACCATTAATGGCGTTAGAGGGATTCTGAATGACATCTCCCAAAGAAACATTGAGCCCGGCAGCCTTGCCTAAGTCGGTAAATATTGCCGGACCACAGGTTGGATCGTCTAATACGAAAGCATTATAAACATCTAATTCAAATGACGATCCGAGCGATAGCCCCAATAAGCTACCCTGATTTCGTAGTTTGATTCTTACAGAATTATATGATTGTGAAGGAGTAATAGCAACGTAAATATTTCCTTCTCCGTCCTTTACGATTGTGGATTTCACATCTGCGTCTGCAATCTTAGTACCAGTTGAACTCGCTGTGGCAGCCGAATACGCCTCGCCTATAATAACATCATCTTCTAATAACCCCAATAACCCTCCGACTATATCTAATAATTCTAGAGACAATCCTCCTGCATCGATTTCTCCGATACGGACGTAAGTGGTTTGTCCTCCATCTATTGGGCTTTCAAATTTAGGTTGTACCCAAGCCTCTCCTGAATTCTGAACGATTAATATATTTAAATTTGACGCTCGTAAAGTCGTAACATCTGTATTTGAATTATTTCCTACCCCCGATGGGTTAGTTACTAATGCAATATTATCATTGTTAGTTGGCTCATATTCACCAAATAGACCTAAAACTTCGGTTGCAGAATTCCTGCCGCTGGATGGGCTCATTTCAGCGTATATTCTCTCCTGCGCCTCTGCTTTTTGGTTCCCCAAGAAGGGCAGTAGAATCAGTAATAATAAAAACACTTTAACAGCACAGGAAATCTTCTTAAAGACACGGGTGCCTATTAATGGGTGATTTATAATAGTATTTAAGCTCATATTTTAAAAGCTTGGTCAGTCCTTGCAAGCAGATTACCCCGTCTTAATCCGTATGTGGATAAGACAAAATAAAACGAACTTTACAATTCTTGATTAATTAGTAATTATAACAGTAGTACAGTAATATAGCTTTCGCTTCCCCAAAGCTAAAAAAATAAATTGTAAATTAAAAAAATAAGGAGATTATTTTTCTAAAATCTCACTAATAATTAAATAATAGTTAACCCTTCTTACCCCGCCGGGCATGCCACTGCAGGAGATTTTTCTTTAACCCTCAATCTATCCCCTTATCCATAGACTCTTACCCTCTTTTAAATAAGAAATAAGCTCATCTCCCCGCCCGAAAACCAAAGAAAAAAATTCTCTTTGTATACGAACCTTAGGGTTAAAAAAAGAAACCTATTTCTTTTTCTATATATTGAAGAAAAATGTATATTTGCAGCGCTTGGGGGATTAGCTCAGCTGGCTAGAGCGCTTGCATGGCATGCAAGAGGTCATCGGTTCGAATCCGATATTCTCCACACAAAACCCTGGCAAAAGCCGGGGTTTTTTATTATATCTCCTTATACTTCCCTGCATTACTGTTGTATTCTTTATTCTTCCTTTATTTTCTGAACGTCAGTCGTTACCGGTCCGACATTGGTTTTGGCTGTCCGTCCCGCCCAACATAATTCTGGCATAGGATCCCGTTATACGTTCATTGTTGCGGAAGGTCAATGTTTGTTATCGCTCATGACCGTTTTACGCCGTGGTTGCTGTTGTCACCAGCCACTGGAAACAGCTTGTTTTATTAATGCTGGCGCTGGCTTTCCAAAGCAGTGCTTTTTGAGATACATAATATATTTGTTTTTTTATTGAGGCCCGCTCATGACCGCGGAGGTCTAGTCCTTTTGTCTTGACACAAAAGGACCAAAAACTCAAGGCTTAGGGTCCTTTTAGCTAAAAACACGAATAATCGTTGCTGCCAAAAAAACTCGCTCTTTCGAGCTCAGACAGTTTTTGGCCTGGATTAACTGGAAGTATTCGTGTTTTCTTAACGCAAGTCCCCTCATGCCGAAGGGCTAGATCGGGATTTATTTAGCCAAACATAAAATTGATTTTAAAGATTTTAAGAACAGTCCCTTCCTGACCGAAAAGGTCGCCTGAAAAATATTTGCCGATAGCAGAAAGAAAGCATGCCCACAAGCCGCTAAGGCAAAGATTTTAAGCGACGAGTTTTGCGTATACTTTTGCGGTCAAAAGTATGAAACAAAAGTTGTCTTTTTTTTCTTAATGCTGGCGCTTGCTCTCCCGAGCAGTGCCTTTCGAAATATAAAGTGTAACTTTTTTTATTGAGTTCCGCTCATTAGCCGCGGGGGCCTAGCCCTTGGATGCACCACAACCGAGCGGAGCGAGCTCATGGATTCCTTAAAAATATGCTGGCGCTTGCTCTCCCGAGCAGTGCCTTTTGAAATATAAAGTGTGACTTTTTCTTCATTGAGTTCCGCTCATTAGCCGCGGGGGCCTAGTCAGTTTGTCTTGACACAAACTGACAGAAAAGTCAAGGCTTAAGGTCCTTTTAGCTAAAAACACGAATAATCGTCGCTGCCAAAAAAACTCGCTCTTTCGAGCTCAGACAGTTTTTGGCCTGGATTAACTGGAAGTATTCGTGTTTTCTTAACGCAAGTCCCCTCATGCCGAAGGGCTAGATCGGGATTTATTTAGCCAAACATAAAATTGATTTTAAAGATTTTAAGAACAGTCCCTTCCTGACCGAAAAGGTCGCCTGAAAAATATTTGCCGATAGCAGAAAGAAAGCATGCCCACAAGCCGCTAAGGCAAAGATTTTAAGCGACGAGTTTTGCGTATACTTTTGCGGTCAAAAGTATGAAACAAAAGTTGTCTTTTTTTTCTTAATGCTGGCGCTTGCTCTCCCGAGCAGTGCCTTTTGAAATATAAAGTGTGACTTTTTCTTCATTGAGTTCCGCTCATTAGCCGCGGGGGCCTAGTCAGTTTGTCTTGACACAAACTGACAGAAAAGTCAAGGCTTAAGGTCCTTTTAGCTAAAAACACGAATAATCGTCGCTGCCAAAAAAACTCACTCTTCGAGCTCAGACAGTTTTTGGCCTGAAATACTGGAAGTATTCGTGTTTTCTTAACGCAAAGCCCCCTCATGCCGAAGGGCTAGATCGGGATGTACTACTTCTAATTTTAATCTGTACTTAAAGCCAAAAGACGCTTCACAAAACCACGCACATTGTCTTTTCGAATGAAATGAGAAATCTCAGACCAAAGAAGAAGAAACCGTGCTTTACTGCAGTACGTTAAAGATAGTTTCAGTTCTATAGCTCTGAGATCCCTCGACAGGCTCGGGAAGACAGCAAAAAGGTAAGGCTCTGCAGGAAAAAAAGGGAAACCTCAATCCAAAGAACCGCTACACATTGTCACGAGTCACAAATTACCCCTCACAAAAGAAAGCACAAACCCTTCCTGACCGAAAAGGTCGCCTGACAAATATTTGCCGATAGCAAAAAAGAGCATACCCACAAGCCGTTAAGGCAAAGATTTTAAGCGACGAGTTTTGATATACTTTTGCGGTCAAAAGTATGAAAGAGACAGCCCCTGTAAGGGGTGAAATAATAATAGCATAGGGCGTTGCCCTATGCATAATGACAGTTTTGGTTTAGCTCTGGAAGAGCGGCATATTCTGTTTGCCGTTTTATTTCTTAATGCTGGCGCTTACTCTCCTGAGCAGTGCCTTTCGAAATATAAAGTGTAACTTTTTCTTCATTGAGTTCCGCTCATTAGCCGCGGGGGCCTAGTCAGTTTGTCTTGACACAAACTGACAGAAAAGTCAAGGCTTAGGGTCCTTTTAGCTAAAAACACGAATAATCGTTGCTGCCAA
>JAJYRG010000125.1 GCA_021794195.1 Bacteroidota bacterium | reverse complement strand
TTAAATTACCAATATGCATAGATATAGATCAAAAAAAGAGGAAGGAGCGCCTCAGATTTTCTGTTAAAAAATAAAAATTGACAGCGTAAAAGGCTCCCCGTTTAAGCTACAATTCCATAGCGCTATACTTTAAGAAGAGCAAAACATTCAATCCTATTAAGTACTTTTTGTGTTTATGATCCGGCGATAAAATTATAGGGTATACTGTCTTTTATTCAGGCGGTGTTAAAATTACAGTCCTGCCATATACATTATCTGATTTCCTCTTTGCACAATTATTTTTACTTACGACCCCTACCAAAACAATTACTTCCTATATATATAAGTAGAGAGACCATGGAAATAATAAAACTAATAGAAAAGCTTAAAGCCGGCACCATCTTGCCCGAAGAACTTGAAAGATTAAAAAAACTTATGGAGGATACAAAAGTATCCAAGGAACTGTTATCTTCCTTTCAAGAGTCCTTTGATAGACTAACTGATCCTGATCTGAAAAATTTACCGCCTTACCCCCATAGGCAAAAAAGTAAAGAAAGATTGCTTCAAAGCATACAGAGATCGGGAGTAACGGAAGTCAGGAAACGATCCTTATCAAAAATCAGGGTCGGTCTGTCCATAGCTGCCTTGCTTGCGGTTGTAGGGTTTTTATTTCTCTATAAACCTATCCGGCCGGAAACTTCAGATATAAAGTGGACAGAGGTACAGACTTCTCATGGCGAAAAGAAAAAAATCAACCTTTATGATGGAAGTACAGTAGTGATGAATGGGAATTCTTCCGTTCACTATTCAAGATCAGCGTTGGATAGTGTCCGCCTCGTCAAATTAGAAGGAGAGGCTTATTTCGACATTATGCCAAATGATAAAAAGCCGTTTTATGTCCTCACGGACAAGTTTATCACTCAAGTGGTGGGAACTTCTTTTAATATTGACTCAAAAATAGACAATTTAATCAAAGTTACTTCGGGAATAGTAAACGTGCTTGCTGTAGATAAAAAAGAGACTACATCTATATTAGGCCAGCCTTCCGCGTTGAACTCCAACCTGCAATCTTTAATCATAGAAAACAATAGCAGAACTACCGAGCTAAGAGAAGGACAAGCGGCATATCTCTCCAACCAAACATGGGACGTGTCGGCTATAGATCCAAATAATTGGCACAACAATGTTCTGGTATGCCTGAATGAACCCCTTCAAAAGATTGCTGAAAAAGCATATAGATTTTATGGCGATTCCATATATGTGGATCCTGCCCTATCGAAGAGAAAGTTGTCTATAACTTTTAACAACACTCCCCTTAAACTTGTAGCAGAAACACTCAGCGAACTATCTGATGGGGAATTGAAATATGATGATAAAAATAAAATCTGGCGTATTATGAAAAAATAATTTAACACAAATCAATAACCGAGGATGCCAGGCACCCTCGGATAGTCATAAAAAGATGTCACGCAGCCTGAGAAACTCTATGACATCATTTTTCTCATTAACAAAGATTTAACTCTATTAATTTATGCAAATATGCAAAAAAAAAGACTTATTCACCCTACCTCAAAACTCCCACAGATCATGCGCATCTCATGTTTACTCTGGTGTTTTCTTATGACAGGCAGTATCGTATTGGCTTCATTTAAAAGTTATGGTCAAAAAGAACTGGAAAATACAATACGTGTTGACTTTGAAAACATCAGTCTCAAAAACGCCCTAGAGCAGCTTCAGGTAAATCATTTTGTTCCGTTGGCTTATGACGGCGAAGCAGATTATCTTAAATCTAAAATAAATTATAAAGCAAATAAAAAGATTAAATTTATCCTGAAAGACGTATTGGAACAACAGAATCTGACATACGAATTACGTCACAATTATGTCAGGATAATCAAAAATCCAATTCCTGAAAAAATAAAACAGCAGGATATAGAAATTACCGGTACGGTAGTCAGCGCTGACGGGCAGAGCCTGGCTGGTGTAACCATCTATGTTAAAGACAAACCCGCTATCGGAACCACCACCGACCTCAATGGAAAATTTGTCTTAACCGTACCTTCTTCATCCACCATAGTAGCCCAAATGGTGGGATATAGAAGTGCTGAAATAGCCATAGGTACAGAACGAAACTATAATATCGAACTTATAGAAACCGAAGAAGGAATTGATGAGGTCGTGGTAGTCGGTTTTGGTACGCAAAAGAAAATAAGTTTGGTAGGCGCACAATCTACTGTAGAAGCAAAAAACTTACAAATACCTGTGGCGAACCTATCAAACGCACTTGGCGGCAGAATAGCAGGGGTTGTTTCTGTCCAACGAACAGGGGAGCCCGGATTTGACGACGCCGGTATCTGGATAAGAGGAATATCGACATTCAGCCAAGGACTGAGCGAACCGCTGGTATTAGTGGATGGAACACCCAGAAAAATGTCGAATGTCGATCCTGAAGACATAGAAAGTTTTACCGTCTTAAAAGATGCAGCTGCCACAGCAGTATATGGGGTAAGAGGAGCCAACGGCGTAGTGATCATAAAAACCAAAAGCGGTACTGCCGGGAAACCAAAGTTTAATTTCAGATACTATGAAGGGCTGACCCAGTTTACAACTTTGCCGGAGTTTGCGGATGGTATTACCTACATGCAAATGTCCAATGAGGCGCTGACAAACAGAGGAGCAGCCCCTATATATAGCGAGGAAAGAATTGAAAAAACGGCCAGCGGAGAAGACCCCTATCTATATCCGAATGTTGATTGGATGGATGCCTTATTCAATAAATTTGGACACCAAAGGAGAGGAAATCTCAACATAAATGGCGGATCGGACAGGGCAACTTATTATGTAGGTACGAGCTATTTTGATGAAGTCGGATTATATAAGCAGGATCAGACGGTAAATTATAATCAGCAAGTGGGATATAAAAGATATAACCTTACTTCTAATCTAACTGTAAAACCCAGCAACATCACTAAAATAGAATTAGGAGTACAGGGGTATCTGGCTAATGCCAATTATCCCGCTACAGGACAGGGTGATATCTTTGGCTATACATGGACGGTGACTCCTGTGATACATCCTATTGTGTTTGAAAATGGCACCGTTCCTGACCAAAGAGCCGGGAGTTTAGTAAACCCTTATGCACATCTTACGCAGACAGGATACGCCAATCAGTGGAGAAACCAATTGTTTTCAAACCTGAGAGCTACTCAAGAGCTACCCTTCCTATTAGAGGGGCTTTCGGCAACGGCTATGTTCTCATTTGATGTATATAACTATACAAGCATGAGAAGAACAAAAAGACCCAGCTCTTATCTGGCGATCGGCCGAGATGAAAATGGAGAAATGATGTATGAGCAAACGCATGAAGGAGATCGATTCCTCTCTTTTGGCAGAAGCAGCCAAGGCGAACGTACTATCTATATTGAAGGAGCTTTAAACTACCAAAAGAATTTTGGCCCCCATAATACAACCGGTATGCTCCTGTTCAATAAAAGCGATATGCTCAATTCGCAAGCTTCCAATCTGATCAATTCCTTGCCTTATCGGTATCTCGGGCTATCCGGAAGAGCTACTTACAGCTATGCTGATAAGTATTTTGTAGAAGCCAACTTCGGATATAATGGATCAGAAAACTTTGCTCCCGATCATAGATTTGGTTTCTTCCCTTCAGTAGGATTGGCCTGGGTATTCAGTGAGGAAAGCTTTTTTAACGGATTGAAAGAAAAACTGCCCGTAGCCAAGCTTAGGTTTTCACACGGTAAAGTTGGAAACAGCAAAATACTAAGTGGTGATACAGAGACAAGATTTGCGTATATATCTACCATCGAAAGCAGCACGGGATATAGCTTTGGAAAAAGCAGGGGGAATAACTTTGGCGGTTACAATATCGGAGAATATGGAGTCAATGTAACTTGGGAAACTTCTTTAAAAAGCAACTTAGGCCTTGATTTACAGACTGCGAATAATGCGCTCAACTTTCAACTGGATTTTTTCAAAGAACGAAGAGAAGGTATTTTTATAAGAAGAGGGAATGTACCGAGCTATGTGGGGCTTCAAACAGCTCCCTTCGGGAATTTAGGTATAATAGATAACAAGGGGTTCGATGCTTCTCTGGCCTGGAACAAACAGTTTAACGACATGTTTGTCCAAATCCGCGGGAACATCACCTATAATAGAAATAAAGTCGTAGAAAATGATCAGCCCGACCCTCTATATCCATGGCTGGATCAGAAAGGAAAAAAAATAGGGCAGCGATGGGGATTGGTAGCGATGGGGTTATTTGATTCCGAAGAGGAAATCCAAAATGGACCGCTGCATCCCGGAACGGTAAAACCCGGAGATATAAAATTTCAGGATATAAATGGAGATGGAAAGATAGATGACTTTGACCGCATGCCTATAGGATACGGAACCATACCCGAATTGGTATATGGCTTCGGAGTTTCTTTCGGTTATAAAAACTGGTCTGTCTCCTCTCTTTTCCAAGGTGTAGGAAATGTAGATGTATTGATGAACGGAGAGGGAATGATGCCTTTTTCTGTATCCATGAGCCGAGGCAATCTTCTGAGCAATATTGAAGACCGCTGGACAATAGACAATCCCCGGCAAGATGTTTTTTATCCTCGGTTATCAGACGGAAGTCCCAATAACAATTACGCAACCAGTACGTGGTGGGTAAAGAACGGGAAATATATAAGACTAAAAGATCTCCAGCTTACCTATCAACTGCCGCAAAACATTACTAATTCTCTAAAGCTTACAAATGCCAACATTTTCTTTGCCGGCTATAACCTGTTTACCTGGAGCCCTTTTAAATTTTGGGACGTTGAGCTGGGCGATGGAAGAGGTACCCGGTATCCGAATATCACCACGTATTCTGTCGGAGTAAATGTTAACTTTTAAAATGCTGAAAAATGAATAACAATATACAACATAAGATAATAGCGCTTTTAATTTGCTCTTTCATCTTTATATCTACTTCTTGTCAAAAAGACTTTTTAAACCAGGTGCCTGATGATCGGCTGACATTGGAAGAGGTATTTAACAGGCGGAAATTATCGGAAGAATGGCTCG